>DALYHW010000037.1:0-16625 GCA_031970695.1 Hylemonella sp. | reverse complement strand
ACTCCACCATGCCCGAGCCCTCGCGCATGGCCGGCGTGATGCCCACCAGGCGCGGGTCCTTCTCGGCCATGTCGCACAACCACTGGCCAAAGACCTGCGTGAAAGTCTGTTTCGGGGGCGTGGCGGGCTTTTGCAGGCCAACGGCCGGGTCGAACTTGCCCGGGCCGTGGTAGGCCACCGGATCGGCCTCGGCCAGCTTGTAGCCCTGACCCTTTTTCGTCACCACGTGCAGGAACTGGGGACCCGTGAGGTGCTTGATGTTCTCCAGCGTGGGGATCAGCGACTCCAGGTCGTGCCCGTCGATCGGGCCGATGTAGTTGAAGCCGAATTTTTCGAAGAGCGTCGCCGGGACCACCATGCCCTTGGCATGTTCCTCGATCCGCTTGGCCAGTTCGAACAGCGGCGGCGCCCCCTTGAGCACGGTCTTGCCCACGCTCTTGGCCGCGGCGTAGAAACGACCGCTCATGAGCTGCGCCAAGTAGCGGTTGAGCGCCCCCACCGGCGGGCTGATGGACATGTCGTTGTCGTTGAGGATGACCAGCAGCTTGCAGTCTTCCACACCACCGTGGTTGAGCGCCTCGAAGGCCATGCCGGCCGTCATGGCGCCATCACCGATGACGGCAATCGCGTGCCGGTCCTCGCCTTTCTGGCGCGCGGCCAGGGCCATGCCCAGCGCCGCGGAAATGGAGGTGCTGCTGTGGGCGGTGCCGAACGCGTCGTACTCGCTCTCGCTGCGCAGCGGAAAACCGCTGATGCCACCGAGCTGGCGCAGCGTGGACATCCGCTCGCGCCGCCCGGTCAGGATCTTGTGCGGGTAGGTCTGGTGGCCCACGTCCCAGACCAGCCGGTCATGCGGGGTATTGAAGACGTAGTGCAGTGCCACCGTGAGCTCCACGGTACCCAGGTTGGAGCTCAGGTGCCCCCCGGTCTTGGACACGCTGTCGAGCAGGAAGGCCCGCAGCTCGTCGGCCAGCGTACGCAACTGGGTGCGCGGCAGCTTGCGCAATTCGGCCGGTTCATTGACCGTCTGCAGCAGGGGATAGGAACCAGTCGTCATGCTCGCTCTTCCAACAATTCCAGCGACGCCCCCGTCGGCACGGGTTCCGCCGCACGACGCCGTGGAGCCGGCCTGGCCCCGCCACGGACGTGCCACCCCGTAACAGGGGTGGCACGGGGACACGAGGCCTGGGCGTCTCTCATTTCAGTTCACTCGGTCGACGACCATGCCGGCCAGCGCGCGCAGGGCACGTGTATCGGCCAGGCCGGCAGCCTCAAGTGCCGCCAGGGACTGCGCATGCAGCTCCTGCGCATAGGCACGCGAACGCTCCAGCCCCAGGATGGAAACATACGTGGGCTTGTCCTGCTCGGCATCCTTGCCGGCCGTCTTGCCCAGGGTAGCCGAGTCGGCCGTGACGTCCAGGATGTCGTCCACGACCTGGAACGCCAGGCCGATGGCCGCACCGTAGTCACCCAGGGCCTGGCACTCGGCGGCACTGACCTCGCCACAGACCGCCCCCATCAGCACACTGCCTTGCAGCAGCGCGCCGGTCTTGAGGCGGTGCATCTGGCGCAGCTGGTCTTCATCGAGCTTCAGGCCCACGCTGGCCAGGTCGATGGCCTGGCCACCGGCCATACCCGCACTGCCGGCGGCGTGCGCCAGCAGCCGGCACAGGCGCGCCTGCGTAGCTTCGGGCACGCCGTCATCCGCCGGCGTGAGCAGCTCGAAGGCCAGCGCCTGCAGCGCATCACCGGCCAGCAGGGCGCCGGCCTCGCCGTATTTCACATGCACCGTGGGCTTGCCACGGCGCAGCACGTCGTTGTCCATGCAGGGCATGTCGTCGTGCACCAGAGAGTAGGCGTGGATCAGCTCTACCGCGCAGGCTGCGCGCAGCGCCGCACGCTCGTTGCCAGCGACGGCCTCGCTCGCGGCCAGCACCAGCAGCGGGCGCAGGCGCTTGCCGCCATCGAGCACGGCATAGCGCATGGCTTCACCCAGTCCGGCCGGGGCATCCACGCCCACCCAGCTCTCCAGGGCGCGCTCCACACGCTGCAGCCGCTCGCCGCTCCAGGCGCGCAAATCGAAAGTCGTCATGGGGGTCACTCGGGTGTCCATGTCTTGAGGGTGCCTTCGTCCAGCACCTTGATCTGGCCTTCCACGGCCTCGAGCTTGTCGCGGCAGAACTTCAGCAGTTCCGCCCCGCGCTGGTAGCCCGACAGCAACTGCTCGAGTGGCATGTCACCGGATTCGAGCCGTCCCACCAGCTGTTCAAGCTCCTGCAGCGCCGCCTCGTAGCTGGCGGGGGCGGTCGAGGTGGGAGTGGCCTTGGGCATGGAGTGTCCGCAATATAAACCGCGCATTTTAGGCGTTTGGCCTGCATCTGGCTGACAAGATGGCCCCTGTGCCGGCCTTGAATTTGCAGCCCGTCACACCAATTCTCCATACACCGGCCCGCCGGGCAGCCCCGGGTTACAATCCCCGGCTCCCTTCGGCTTCGGTATACATCCGTAGTCCTTTTCTTTCCATGCGCCTCTGGGCGTACCTCCCTGTGGGGAGTCTTTAGGTCAGGTCACCCATGTCTGATTTAAGTCTTCAACTGCAGCAGGCGCACAGCCAACTACCAGTTTCAAGCTACTTCGATGAGGCGCTGTTCCAGCGCGAGATGGCCCTCATCTTCCAGCGCGGACCGCGCTACGTCGGGCACGCTGCCAGCGTGCCCGAAGTCGGCGACTATTACACCCTGCCCCAGGAAAAAGGCGGCCGGGCGCTGGTGCGCACGCCCACGGGCATCGAGCTGATCTCCAATGTCTGCCGCCACCGCCAGGCCATCATGCTCAAGGACCGTGGCTCCCTGAACCACAACGACAAGGGCAGCGCCGGCGGCAACATCGTCTGCCCGCTGCACCGCTGGACCTACAGCGCCAAGGGCGAGCTGATCGGCGCCCCGCATTTTGCGCACGACCCCTGCCTGAACCTGAACAACTACAAGCTGCGCGAGTGGAACGGCCTGCTGTTCGAGGACAACGGCCGCGACATCGCGGCTGATCTGGCGGGCATGGGCCCGCGCGCCGAGCTCGATTTCTCGGGTTACACGCTGGACCGCGTGGAGCTGCATGAGTGCAACTACAACTGGAAGACCTTCATCGAGGTCTACCTGGAGGACTACCACGTCGGCCCCTTCCACCCGGGCCTGGGCCACTTCGTGACCTGCGAGGACCTCACGTGGGAGTTCAAGGAGAACTATTCGGTGCAGACGGTCGGGGTCTCGACCGCCTTCAACCGGCCGGGCTCCAGGGTCTACCAGCGCTGGCACGATGCGCTGCTCAAGTACCGCAATGGCCAGCCGCCCGAGCGCGGTGCCATCTGGCTGACCTACTACCCGCACATCATGGTGGAGTGGTATCCGCACGTGCTCACGGTCTCCACCCTGCACCCGGTCAGTGTGGACAAAACCCTCAACATGGTGGAGTTCTACTATCCCGAGGAAATCACCGCCTTCGAACGCGAGTTCGTCGAAGCCCAGCAGGCCGCCTACATGGAAACCTGCATCGAGGACGACGAAATCGCCGAGCGCATGGACGCGGGCCGCAAGGCCCTGCTGGCACGGCATGCAGCACTTCCATGAGTGGTACCGGCGGCAGATGGGTCTGTGACCCGCTAGCCACCGACAAACGGAGCTGACATGCAGGCCCTCTGGATGGTCCTCGGGGCCTTTTTCTTCGCCACCATGGGCGTGGGCGTCAAGCTCGCTTCGGCCAGCTTCAACACCTTCGAGCTGGTCTTTTACCGTGGGCTGATCAGCATTGCCTTCATGGCGGCCGTGCTGCGCACCGGTGGTACCTCGCTGCGTACACCCGTGCCCTACATGCACGCCTGGCGCACGGTGGTCGGCGGCTCGGCACTGACTGCGTGGTTCTACGCCATTGCCCACCTGCCGCTGGCCACAGCCATGACACTGAACTACATGAGCGGCATCTGGGTCGCGGCCTTCATCATCGGCGGCGCCCTGCTCTACGGCAAGGCGGAGCGCCAGGGCCCGCTGCTGGCCACGGTGCTGCTGGGTTTTGCCGGCGTGGTGCTGACGCTGCGCCCGACCATCGACCAGAACCAGCTCTTTGCCGGCCTGATCGGCCTGCTCTCGGGCATGTGCGCCGCACTGGCCTACATGCAGGTAACGGCGCTGGGGCGCGCGGGCGAGCCCGTAGGACGGACGGTGTTCTACTTCGCCATCGGCACCACCGCCACGGGTGCCGTCGGCACGCTGTTTGCCGGCCTCACGCCGTGGTCGCAGATCAGCTGGCAGGCGGCGATGTGGCTGCTGCCCATCGGCGTGCTGGCCTCGCTGGGCCAGTGGTGTATGACACGCGCCTACGCGCACGGCCATACCCTGGTGGTGGCCAGCCTGCAGTATTCGGGCATCGTGTTCGCGGCCCTCTACAGCCTGCTGCTGTTCGGGGACGACCTCCCGCTGTCGGCCTGGCTGGGCATCGGCCTGATCGTGGCCAGTGGTGTGGCGGCCACCTTCCTGCGCGAACGCGCCATTCCCGACACGCCGGCAGAAGAACACTAGGAAGACACCCCCGGCTCCCGCCCGCTGCGTGTGGCTCATACCGCCCTCGTGGAGACGCACCCGGTGGCCTGGCGAAGCCGGTTCCACGGGTGCCCTGGTACAGGCCCTCGCATGCCTGCACCACTGGCGCTACGCGTTACCATTTGGGATCACACAAGGACACGCCATGTACACGACCCTGATCAGCGCCGAGCAGCTCAAGCACCTGGTGCACGACCACAAGCCGCTGATGGTCTTCGACTGCAGCTTTGAATTGATGAAGCCCGCCGAAGGCGACCTGCAGTACGAGCGTGTCCACATTGCCGGCGCCGTGCGCGCCGACCTGGACCGGCACTTGACTGCCAAAAAACCCGCCGATGCCGTCAACGGTGGCCGCCATCCGCTGCCGCGGCGCGAGCTGTTCGCGGCCTGGCTGGCCAGCGTGGGCTTCCAGGACGACATGCAGGCCGTGGTCTACGACCGCCAGGGCGCCAACTATTGCGGCCGCCTGTGGTGGATGCTCAAGTGGATGGGCCATGAGGCGGTGGCCGTGCTCGATGGCGGCCTACAGGCCTGGGAGGCCGTGAACGGCCCCGTGGCCGTGGGGCCGGACCAGCCGCGTGTCCCCTCGGCCTACCGGGCGGGTGAACCCCGTGCGGTCCTGGCCACCACCGACGATGTGCTCAAGCACCTGGAACTGCCGGACCAGACCCTGGTGGACGCCCGGGCCCCGGCGCGTTACCGCGGCGAAGTGGAGCCGCTGGACCCGGTGGCCGGACACATCCCCGGTGCGCTGAACCGGCCCTTCGCCGAGAACTTCGGCGCCGATGGGCGTTTCAAGTCCCCCGAGCAGCTCAAGCGCGAATTCCTGGCCCTGCTGGGACAGCGCCGGGCCAGCAGCGTGGTCCATCACTGCGGCAGCGGCGTGAGCGCCGTGCCCAACCTGCTGGCAATGGAAATCGCCGGCCTGGGCCGTGCAGCCCTGTATGCCGGCAGCTGGAGCGAGTGGTGCGCGGACCCGGCTCGCCCGGTGGCGCGAGGCTAGAACGCGTAGGCCACGCCGGCCACACCCGTCAGGGCCGCGCTGCGGCGCGTCAGCACGCTCTCGCGCGCATCCCCCAGCAGCTGGTTGAAGCTGATCCCGGCGATCAGGAAGGTCCGGCGATCGAGGCTGTGATTGAGGGAGATGTTGAGTCCCGCATTGCGCCAGCCGGCGCCCGGAGTCGCCACGGCGTAGCCGCTGCTGGCCGACTGGGCGGGCGTCACCCCGAAGTAGTCCTGCATGTAGTCCGCGTTGGCCCAGTGCAGGCCCAGCCCCGTGGACAGGCGTGTCTGCGCCCCCACCGGTACCCCATGGCTGAGCCCGAGGTCCAGCACGAGGCCGCGGCGCTGCGTGCCCGAACCCTGGCGCAAGGAGGAGGTGACGGCCCAGCCGGCCCCCCAAAGGCGGTTGACGAAAACGCCCAGCTCGGCCTGGGGGTCGATGCTGCCCATGCCGCGCAGCACCTCCGAGCGGCTTTCATCCCGGCCCAGGTCGACCGTCAGGCGGGGACCGTACTGCAGGCCCGGGGTCGTGGAGGCGTTGTAGCCCACACCATTGCCGACACCCGCGAAGAAGCCATTCGCCCACTGGTAGTCGATGGCCGGGAGCACAAGGTTGCGGCGTTCCTCGGAGCCACGGTAGGCCGTACCCGCAATGACGAAGGCGCCAAGGCGCCCGCCATCCTGGCCCGGGGGCAAGGGGGCCAGGCGCACCGCCTCGAAGGCCTGGGCGCGGGCGAGCGGTGCCAGCAGGACGGCGAGCACCGGGACAAGAATGCGGACGAACAGAGGCATGGGGTCAACGTCGGAACAGCCGCAAGCTTAGCGGCTCAGCCCATCCCCTGCAGCGTCGGGGGTCGGTTCGGGCTTTCCGCGTTTTCCGCAAGGACACGGGGGATTGGGCGCAGGCGCCCCTTTCGGGTTAAGGTCGCAGGATGAACCCGACCCTGATCCAAGTTCTCGGCGCCGTGCTGTTCGCGATCGCCGTGCTGCATACCTTCTCCACCAGGATCTTCGAACGCCTGGCCCACAGCCAGCCGCGCCATGCGGGGCTGTGGCACCTGCTGGGCGAGGTGGAAGTGGTGTTCGGCTTCTGGGCCATGGTACTGGTCGTCTGCATGTTTGCCGTGGGCGGCAAGCAGGAGGCCACGGCCTACCTCGACAGCCGCAATTACACCGAGCCCATGTTCGTGTTCGTGATCATGGTGATCGCCGGTACGCGGGCTGTCCTGCAGTTCGCCGCGGCCCTGGTACGCGCGGTGGCTGCCGTCCTGCCGCTGCCGCGCGGCATGGGAATGTACTTCCTGACCCTGGCCCTGGTGCCGCTGCTGGGCTCCTTTATCACCGAGCCGGCGGCCATGACGCTGGCGGCCCTGATGTTGCGCGACACCCTGTTCGCCCGGCCCGTCTCGCGCGCCCTCAAGTACACGACCGTCGGTGTGCTCTTCGTCAACATCTCCATCGGCGGCACGCTCACGCCCTTCGCCGCGCCGCCTGTGCTCATGGTGGCCAGCACCTGGAACTGGGACCTCTGGTTCATGCTCAGCAACTTCGGCTGGAAGGCGGCCATCGCGGTGCTGGTCAATGCCGGCGGCGCCATGCTGCTGTTCCGCCACCAGCTTGGCCATATGGCGCAGACGGCCAACGATGAAACGGCTGCGGTACCCTGGACCGTGACGGTGGTGCACCTGCTCTTCCTGCTCGGCGTCGTGGTGTTCGCCCACCACCCGGCCGCGTTCATGGGCCTGTTCCTCTTTTTCATGGGCTATGCCACGGCCTACGCCCGCCACCAGGACCGGCTCATCCTGCGCGAAGGCCTGCTGGTTGCCTTCTTCCTGGCTGGCCTGGTGGTGCTGGGGGGGCAGCAGCAGTGGTGGCTGCAGCCGCTGCTGCTGGGCATGGACACCACCACCGTCTTCTTCGGGGCCACGGCGCTGACGGCCATCACGGACAACGCCGCATTGACCTACCTGGGTTCGCTGGTGCAGGGCCTGAGTGACGAGTTCAAGCTTGCCCTGGTGGCCGGCGCGGTGACGGGTGGCGGCCTGACCGTGATCGCCAACGCGCCGAACCCGGCCGGGGTCTCGATCCTGCGCGGCAAGTTCGAGGACCAGACCGTCAACCCGCTGGGCCTGCTGATCGGCGCCCTGCCGCCGACCTTCGTGTCCGTGCTGGCCTTCCGCCTGCTTTAGGCCAGGCAACGCCCCGGAAACACCCGAAAGACTGATCTGGCGCAGACGGGCGCCAGCTACGAGGGAGGACAATGGGCGTCGTTCCCCCTCAGGTATCCGGCATGCTCTTCTTTCTTCCCCCGGCAGTACGCGGCGCCATCGCCTTCCTGCTGCTGGTGCTCAACACCCTGTTCTGGTGCGTGCTGCTGTTCGCGCTCGCGCTGCTCAAGCTGCTGCTGCCCTGGCAGGCGACACGCCGGCGCATCGATCCACTGCTCAATGCGGTGGCCACGGCCTGGGTCTCCTGCAATGGCGGCTGGATGTGGCTGACCCAGCGCACGCGCTGGGACGTGCAGGGCGTGGCCGAGCTGCGCTACCGGGGCTGGTACCTCGTCAACTGCAACCACCAGTCGTGGGTGGACATCTTCGTGCTGCAGTACGTGCTGAACCGGCGCATTCCGCTGCTCAAATTCTTCCTCAAGCAGGAACTGATCTATGTGCCCGTGATCGGCGTGGCCTGGTGGGCGCTGGATTTTCCCTTCATGAAGCGCCACGGCCGCGCGGCCCTGCGCAAGAATCCGGACCTGCGCCGGCAGGACCGGGAGACGACACGTCGCGCCTGCGAGAAGTTCGCCCTGGTACCGACCAGTGTGATGAACTTCGCCGAAGGCACACGCTTCACGCCGGCCAAGCACCGCACCCAGGCCTCACCCTACCGCCACCTGCTCAAGCCCAAGTCGGGCGCCCTGGCGCTGGCGCTCAATGCCATGGGCGAGCAGTTCCACTCGTTGATCGACGCCACGATCGTCTACCCGGCGGGCGCACCGACGTTCTGGCAGTTCCTGTGCGGCCGCGTCCCGGACGTCATCGTGCGCACGCGGCAGGTGCCCATCCCGCCCGAGTTCTGCCAGGGCGACTATGAAGAGGACGCGGCCTTCCGCAGCACCTTCCACCAGTGGCTGGCCGGATTATGGGAAGACAAGGATCGGCAGATCGAAGGCTTGCTGCACCCGGGCACCGGGACGGCGCTCCCGCACCGCTGAGGCAGCGGCGAGGGTGACAGCAGGGCGTGACCGGTTCATACTGGTGCCATGCAGCCACGCATTACCGTCATCACCCTGGCTGTCGACGACCTGCAGCGTGCCTTGCGCTTCTACCGCGACGGGCTGGGGTTCGACACCGAGGGCGTTGTTGGCACCGAGTTCGAGCACGGTGCCGTGGTCTTCATCGATCTGCAGCACGGCCTCAAGCTGGCGCTGTGGCCCCGCGCCAGCCTGGCGCGCGACAGCGGCCTGCCGCTGACCCCGCCCTGCCCCACGGGACTCTCGCTGGGCCACAACGTCGCATCACGCGACGCCGTGGATGCCGTCATGCAGCGGGCGGCCCATGCCGGTGCCGTGATCGTCAAGCCGGCGCAGGTGACTTTCTGGGGTGGTTATGCGGGCTATTTCCAGGACCCGGACCAGCACCTGTGGGAAGTGGTCTGGAACCCGCAATGGCAGGACAGCTAGGGGCGCTCAGCGTTCCAGCCGGTCGGCCGGCGCAGGAGGCACCGCGCGCGCCTCGACATCGATCACGTCGTCCACCGGCGCCGCAGCGGCCCCGGGGCGGTAAAAACGCTCCCATTGCGCCCGGCGCAGCACGGTGAAGACCAGCGGCTGCACCGGCCGGCCGCGCAGGCGGGCCCACAGGGCGCGCAGCCCCCAGAGCGCCAGCAGGAGCAGCGCCACAGCCAGCAGGCTGAAGAGCACCAGCAGGCCCGCCAGCGCCAGCAGGAGGCGCAGCAGAAAACGGAGAAGGCTGTGGATCATGGGCTGGTGGTACGGGGCGCCACGCGTGGCATGGTGATGGTGAAGGTCGTGCCCTCACCGCGGCGGCTCTCCACGGCGATCGTACCGCCCAGGATGCCCGTGACGATGTTGTAGGCGATGCTCAGGCCCAGGCCCGATCCCCCCTCCCCGCCCTTGGTCGTGAAGAAGGGGTCGAAGATCCTGCTGAGGTGCTCGGGCGGCACGCCCAGGCCGTCGTCGCTGAAGAACAGTCCCACCGAATCGTCCGCGTAGCGGCGTGCCTTGATGGTGATGCACCCCGAGGAACGCCCCTCGAAGCCGTGCAGCAGCGCGTTGCTAAACAGGTTGGTGATGACCTGGCCCAGCGGGCCGGGGTAACCGTCCATGGAGATGCCGTCCGGCAGATCCAGCACGAGATCGACGCGCCGGTTCTTGAGCAAGGGGCGTAGCGTCGAGACGATTTCCTGCACCGTTTCCATGAGCATGAACTCGCGCCGCTTGGCGCTGGCCTGGTCGACCGCCACCATCTTGAAGTTGCGGATCAGCTCGGCCGCGCGCTGCAGGTTGGCCAGCGACATGGCGTTGGCGTCGGTCGCCTTCGCGATGAAATCGTCCAGGTACTCGCGGGTGAAACGGCCGGAGCGCAGCCGTTCCTCCAGCGCCTTGAACAGTTCGTCCACATGGGTGGCGGCGGTGACGCTGATGCCCAGCGGCGTGTCGATCTCGTGCGACACCCCGGCCACCAGCGAGCCCAGGGCCGCCAGCTTCTCGGACTGCACCAGCTTGTCCTGCATGCGCTGCATGTTCTCGACCGACTGGGTGAGCTCCAGCGTGCGCTGCCGCACGCGGTGTTCCAGGGCGCGGTTCATCCGCATCATCTCGTACTGGCTGGCAGCCACGCGTTGCGCCATGAGGTCGAAGGCGCGGCTGACGGCCGCCACCTCGTCGCGCCCGCGCAGGCCGGTACGCACCGACAGGTTGCCATCGGCCATCTGCTGGGCGGCCTCGCGCAGCTTGTCGATGCGCCGCGTCAGCAGCCAGCCGATGGCCAGGCCGATGAGCGTGATGAGGATCATGCAGGTGGCCGCGATCGCAATGCCCAGGCTGATCGCGTCCTCACGGGCCTCGTCGAACTGGGTGCTCGGGAACTCCAGCGCCAGGGTGCCCGTGCGCGCTGCCGGATTGCCCAGGATCCGCTTGCGCCAGTGGGCCTGGGCACTGGGCTTGAGGGTCAGCAGCTTGTTGCCGATATCCGCGCCGTTGCTGGCCACGACCACCACACCCTGCGCATCGGCCAGCGCGGCCCGCAGCACATGCTTGTCGCGCTGCAGGCCCACGAACTGGGACTGCAGCAGCGCAGGATTGCCGCTGGCCATCGCCTGCAACGAGGCATCCTTGAGCATGTCGAGCGTGCGCTCCTCCTGCTCGACCACCTGCTCCTGCAGGGTGGTCTGAAGCACCTCGAGCACCTGCCAGAACGCCACGCCAACCAGCACGCCAACCAGCAGGAAGATGGCGGCGGCGATGCGGGCGCGCAGGGTGAAGGTGGACAGCATGCGGCGTGATCAGTGCGTATGCGCCACGCTGCTGGCCAGCGTGACCAGGACGATGCCCGCCAGCAGCCAGCCGATCTGGGCCAGCGTCTCGCGCAGGGTCAGCCGCTTTTGCAGCTGGGGAATCAGGTCGGCCAGCGCCACGTAGATGAAGCTGCCCGAGGCCACCACCAGGAAATACGTCAGGTAATCGTGCAGGAGGTCCACCAGCCAGTAGCCCACGACACCGCCCAGTGCGGTGATGGCGCCGGCCAGCGTGACCTTGAGCAGCGCGGCTCGGCGGGTCCCGCTGCTCTCGCGCAGCACCGTGAGGTCGCCCATGTGGTGGGGCACCTCGTGGGCCAGCACGGCCACCGCGGCAATCACGCCCAGGCGCAGGTCGGCCATGAAGGCCGACGCGATCAGGATGCCATCGCCAAAGCAGTGCACGCTGTCACCGGCCAGCACGGTCCAGCCGCCGGCCATCGGGCCGTGCGCATGGGCGTGGGGGTGGGCATGCCCGTGATGGCCATGGGCGTGGCCGGCATGGGCCTCGCTGTCGCCAGCGTCGTGGTGATGCTCGTGCCCGTGATGCCACAACTCCGCCTTGTCCAGCAGGAAGAAGAACACCACGCCGACCAGCAGCGTCAGGAACAGGGATCCGGGGGCGATGCCGCTCTCGAAGGCTTCGGGCAACAGGTGCAGGAAGGCGGTGCCGAGCAAGGCGCCGGCCGCCAGGCTGAGCATGTGCTGCGTGTAGCGTGCCAGCACACCGAAGCTCAGCGCCGCGGCCAGCCAGACGCTGCCGATGCCGGCTGCCAGCGTGCCGATCAGGATCGCAATCAGGGTCATGCCTGCGATTTTCGCAGACGCGTCAAGCGCGGCCCGACCCGACCCTGAAAAAAGCTGCCAAAAGGCAGCTTGTCACGGACGCCGGCGCTCAGGCCACGCCGTGCTGGCGCATCCAGTCCACGCAGCGGCGCCAGCCGTCCTCGGCGGCCTCCTTGCGGTAGCTGCTGCGGTAATCGGCATGGAAGGCATGAGGGGCGTCCGGGTAGACCACGAACTGCGAGGCCTTCGATCGCGGATTGCCGGCGGCCAGCGCACGCTTCATCTGCTCCACGCCGTCAAGCGGAATGCCCGTGTCGGCGCCGCCGTACAGGCCGAGCACCGGCGCGTGCAGCTGGCCGGCGATGTCGATGGGATTGCGCGGCGTGAGTTCGTTCTGGGTACCCACCACGCGGCCATACCAGGCCACACCGGCCTTGACCCGCGGGCTGTGCGCGGCATACAGCCAGGTCTGGCGTCCGCCCCAGCAGAAACCGGTCACCCCCACACGCGTCAGGTCGCCGCCATTGGCGCCGGCCCAGTCGAGCGTGGCGTCCAGGTCACCCGCGACTTGTGCGTCCGGCACCTTCGAAATCACTTCGGCAATCAGCTTGGCCATCTCGGCGTAGCCCTGGGCATCGCCCTGGCGCACGAAGAGCTCGGGTGCAATGGCCAGGTAACCCAGGCGTGCAAATCGGTGCGTGATGTCGGCAATGTGCTCGTGCACGCCAAAGATCTCGGACAGCACCAGCACCACGGGCAGCTTCTTGCCGCCGGCCGGCATGGCGCGGTACGCCGGCATCTTGAAGCCCTGCACGTCGATGGTGACCTCACCCACGGTCAGGCCGTCGGCGGGCGTCTTGATGGCGGTCTGCGCCATGATGGGCATGACCGAGGCGGCATACCCCACGCCCAGGGCGGCCTTGAGCGCGGTACGGCGGGTGGCTCCGGCTTCCGTGCTGCGTCCGGGCAGCAGGGCGTTGAATTCAGCTTGCAGGTTGTTGTCGATCATCGGGTGTCTCCGTCAGTGAAAGCAGGCAGGCGCGAGTCTAGGGGGCTGCACGCCGGCCTGCGCGCACGCCCCGTATTTCCCTACACCGCGGCGGGTTCGGCTCAGGCGCCACGCAGCGCCGCGGAAGCCAGGTCGAGCGAGCGCAGCCGCAGCGCGGGGTCGTAGACGTCGGACACCAGGATGAACTCGTCGGCCTGCGTGGCCTGTGCCAGCTGCTCGAAACCGGCGCGTACCGTTTGCGGTCCGCCGATCACGCCCACAGCCAGGAAATCGGCGATCGCCGCGCGCTCCTGCGGCTGCAGCTGGGCCATGTAGCCTTCCACCGGTGGCTGCAGCCGGCCGCGCCGGCCCGTGACGATGCCCAGCACGCGCTGGTAGGTACTGCTGGCCAGGAATTCGGCTTCTTCGTCGCTCGGCGCGGCGATCACCGGCACGCCAATGGCGGCGTAGGGTTGGGCCAGCGTCGCGGAGGGCTTGAAGCGGCTTCGATAGAGCTCCAGCGCATGCAGCAGGTAGCGCGGCGCGAAGTGCGAGGCGAAGGCATAGGGCAGGCCCAGTTCGGCCGCCAGCTGGGCCGAAAACAGGCTGGACCCCAGCAGCCAGATCGGCACGTTGGTGCCCGCGCCCGGCATGGCAACGAGGCGCTGGCCCGGCTGCGAGGGGCCCAGCAGGTGTTGCAGTTCCCGGACATCGCGCGGGAAGTCTTCCTCGGTCTCCACGCGGTCGCGCCGCAGCGCGCGCATGGTCAGCCCATCGGTGCCGGGTGCGCGCCCCAGGCCCAGGTCGATGCGGCCAGGGTACAGCTCGGCCAGGGTGCCGAACGCCTCGGCCACCACCAGCGGGGCATGGTTGGGCAGCATGACGCCGCCGGAGCCGACCCGGATGGATTTCGTGCCACCGGCGATGTGGCCCACGAGCACGGCCGTGGCCGAACTGGCGACACCCGGCATGTTGTGGTGTTCGGCCAGCCAGTAGCGCTTGAAACCCAGGGACTCGGCGTGTTGGGCGGTGCGCAGGGCGATGGCCAGCGCGTCAGCAACCGTGCCACCTTCGCGCACGGCCACCAGGTCCAGCATGGACAGGGCAATGTCGTTCAGAGCTTTCATGCCGGCATTGTCCGTGACATGATGGTCCGCCGCCGGGCACGGGCTTCCCGGCCTCGTTAGACTAGCGGTTTTATACCCCCCACCCCATAAACCCAAGAAGGAATACAGCATGGCTGCTGCCCGCATCACCGTCATCGGCGCCGGCTTTGGCGCACTCTCCACCGTGCGCGAACTGCGCCAGCGTGACGCGCAGGCCGAGATCACGCTGATTTCCCCGCGCGCCGAACTGCACTACCTGCCCGGCATCATCTGGATTCCCAGTGGCCTGCGCACCCGCGAGGACCTGGTCGTGCCGCTGGGCAACTTCTTCACGCGCATGAAGGTCCAGCACGTCGCAGCCGAGGTGACAGGCCTGCGCGAGGGCGGCCGGGTGGTGGACACCACGGCTGGCGAAGTGCGCAATGACGCGCTGGTGATCGCCAGCGGCGGGCGTTTCATCAAGAAGCTGCCGGGCATCGAGCACGCCATCACCCCGTGCGAGGGCATTGCCGCTGCCGAAAAGATCCGCGACCGCCTGCGGGGGATGAACGGTGGCAGCATCGCCGTCGGCTTTGCCGGCAACCCCAATGAGCAGAGTGCCGTGCGCGGCGGGCCGATGTTCGAGTTCCTATTCGGCATCGACCGCCAGCTGCGCCGCGAGGGCCGGCGCGACAAGTTCGAGCTGGTGTTCTTCAACCCCTCGAAGGAACCGGGCGCCCGCCTGGGCCCCAAGGCCGTGCAGCACCTGCTGGCCGAAATGGAACGCCGCAACATCCGCACCCACCTGGGCCACAAGATGGTGCGCTTCGAAGCAGACAAGGTGGTGACCGAAGGTGGCGAGTTCGCCGCCAACCTCATCCTGTTCATGCCGGGCATGACGGGCAACCTCTGGTTCGACCAGACCGAACTCACCCGCTCCACGGGCGGGCTGCTGAAGGCCGATGCGCAATGCCGCGTGGAAGGGGCGCAGCAGGTCTACGTGGTGGGCGATTCCGGCAGCTATCCCGGCCCGGACTGGATGCCCAAGCAGGCGCACATGGCCGACCTGCAGGCGGCGGCCGCTGCCGAGAACCTGCTGGCCGGTTTGCGCGGCCAGCCGCAAACGGCCACCTTCAAGGTGGAACTGGCCTGCATCATCGACGCGCTGGACCAGGGCACCCTGGTGTGGCGCACGCCGACCCGCAATGTGATCCTGCCCTCGACACGGCTGCTGCACTGGGCCAAGCGCGGATTCGAGCGCGCCTACCTGCGCAAGTACCGCTGAACACCGCGGGACGTTGCCGGCCTCGCCGGCACAGTCCCCACACCGGGGTCAGCCGTGCGCGCGGTCGCGGTAGCGCTGGTGCAGGATGCGCACACGCTGCACGTAGACCTGGGTCTCGGCGTAGGGTGGCACGCCCGCATACTTCTGGACGGCCTGCGGGCCAGCGTTGTAGGCCGCGGTGGCCAGGGTGATGTCGTTGCGAAAGCGCACCAGCATCTGTGCCAGGTAACGCGCACCGCCGTGGATGTTCTCACGCGGATGGCGGGGGTTGGCCACGCCCAGCTCGCGCGCCGTGGCCGGCATGAGCTGCATGAGGCCGATGGCTCCCTTGGGCGAGCGCGCGTGGACATTGAATCCCGATTCGGCGTGGATCACGGCGCGCACCAGGGCCGGGTCCACGTTGTACAGACGCGCGGCCTGCTCGATCTCGCTGGCATAGGCGTCGCGGTACAGGCGCGTGACCTTCCAGTTGATCGGGGACTTGGGGTTGCAGGCAAAACAGCCGTAGTGCATCACCTCGTAGCGGTCATGCGCGGGCGGCCGGTCGGAGAACGAGGTCGTGCCGCCCGCCGACAGGTAGCGGTAGACCTTGGCACTCGGCCGGGGCAGGTCCTGCGCCGGCGTGTCCGGGGCGCCCTCACCGGCAGCCCACAGCACGGCCGGCAGGCCCAGGCACAGACAGGCCAGCACCGCGCGTGCGAAAGGCGCGGTAATGGTGCCAAGGGTCCGAAGTGTTGCCATGGGTGGAATGGAGCGGGAACGCAGGGTTCAAATTGTCTCGCCAAACCGCGGGCGGCACCAGCCACACAGCGGCCGAAAACAGCCCTTTATCGGCCTTTCGCCGCAAAATCCGGCGCCTCTTCCCCAGTCCCCAGGGGCCCCTGCGCGGTCGTGGGATCATTCGCCACGTCTTTGCACCGTTTTCCCGACACCTTCCCGCCATGACCGACCGCCTGCTCACCCTGGCCAACCAGCGCTGGACCGCTCCCCTGGTCCGCGCCCTGGGCCTGCCCCGGCCCCGCGTGCTGCCCCGCCAGACCAGCCCCTGGACCGCCCAGCCGCTGGCCGGGCGCCGCGTCCTGCTCACCAATCCGGCCGGCACGGAGGACGTTGCGCTGCGCATGGGCCTGCGGGCCAGTGGTGCGCTGCTCGACGACAGCGGCACACCCGACATCGTGCTCGTGGACCTGCGTGCACTGGCACGCCCGGGACAGCTGCAGTCACTTCAGACCACGCTGCGGCCCCTGGTCACACGCCTCGCCGCCGGCACACGCGTGCTGCTGCTGGCGCCAGACCGGGCCGCGGATGCAGCGGCGGCGGCCTCGGTCGCAGCACTCGACGGTTTCACGCGCTCG
>DALYHW010000036.1:0-17086 GCA_031970695.1 Hylemonella sp. | reverse complement strand
CGTGCTGGATGCGCTGGCGGGAACGGCGCTCGGGATTGCGGGAGCGCTCGTGGCCCTGGCAGGCTATCGGCGCTGGTTTGCGGACACTGCGGCGCTGCGGCCGGTGTCTGTGCTAGACCATGCCGCCGTTGACCGAGATCACCTGGCCCGTGATGTAGGACGCCTGCTCTGAGGCGAGGAATCCCACCAGTGCAGCCACTTCCTCGGGGCGACCGGCGCGTTTCATGGGCACGAGACGGCCGATCGACTCCGCGTCGAACGCGTCCTTGCTCATCTCCGACGTGATGATTCCCGGCGCGACCGCATTGACCGTGATGCCGCGACTCGCCAGTTCCAGTGCCAGTGATTTGCTGGCGGCGTGCAGGCCGCTCTTGGCCGCGGCATAGTTGGTCTGTCCGCGGTTGCCGGTGATCCCGGCTATCGACGAGATGCTGATGATCCGGCCCCAGCGGGTGCGGATCATCGGCAGGGTGAGCGGCTGGGTGACGTGGAAGAAGCCGTTGAGCGACACGTCGATCACCCGGTGCCACTGGGCGCTGCTCATGCCCGGAAAGACGGCGTCATCGTGGATGCCGGCGTTGTTGACCAGCACCTGCACCGGGTGCTGAGCCACGATCGCCTCGAGCGCCGTGCGCGCCGCGACCTCGTCCGCCACGTCGAACACCACCGTGCTGGCGGATCCGCCAGCAGCGATGAGCTCTTGGGCCAGCTGGCGGGCGGCCTGCGCATTGCGGTTGCCATGGATGATGACGTGCAGCCCGTCGGCCGCCAGCCGGCGGCAGATCGCCGCACCGATGGCACCGCTGCCGCCGGTGACCAGTGCGTATTTCGTGCTCATGGGGTCGAGATAAAGTGGGTTGTGAAGAGGCTTCAGCGCAGCGCGGCGTTCAGCACGACGCTGGCGCGTCCGCTGAGCACGGTTTGGCCGCTGGCGGAGAGTTCGAAACTGTAGAGCAGCGTGTTGCTGTCGCCCGAGAGGCGTTGGGCCCGCACGCTGAGCTCGGGCGCCAGGGCGTCGAGGTCGGGGACCTGCCACTGCACGTCCCGCACGCTGGTCAGGTAGCCGGCTGCCGGTGCCGCCTCACTGCCGGCCAGCAACGCACCGTGCACGGCCATGGCCTGGGCGGCGTATTCGATCCCGTTGGTGATGCCCAGGGTACCCTCCGCGCGCAGCGGATGGTCCACGGTCGTGTGGCTGGTCGCGCGGCAGACGATGTGCTCCGCATCCCATTGCAGCACGGCACCGAGCAGACACATGTTGCCCTGGTGCGGGATGCGCGCCGCGATCCAGGCGTGGTCAGGCAGCAGTGCGGATGTCGACATCAAGTGTCATTCCATCGAGGTAGTCCAGCGCCACCCGTCCTGCGCTGCCCTGGGCGAGGTGCTTCAGCAGGGGCAGGCAGCGCGCGGCCGGAACGTGGGCGCGCAGGTGCTCCAGCGACGGGTCGTCCATGCGGCTCGCTGCATCGCGGCCCAGCGCCAGGCTCAGTGTTGCGCCTGCGCTTCCTGCCGCCACCGGGCGCAGGACCAGGCCGACGCCAAAAGGATAGGGGATGTCGCGTACCTGGCCCAGTGGGGGCGGGTAGGGGCTGTCATAGGCGAGCAGCAGGCAGGGCTCGGCCGAGCTGACGACCTGGGTGGTGGCCTCGAGCAGGCCTGCGGCGAACGAACCGTCGTAGGCGCACAGGCTGGTGGAGGTGGCGCGGCAGGCGGTGGCGATGCTCCAATAGCCCGAGGGGGCGTTGTGCACCGAGTTGTGGAAGCGCGTGGGTGACACCGCCCGGTCGGACGACGCCAGCGTCTCGAGGATGGCGTGGCAGTTATCGCAGTCACCGCCCGTCGAGGTGAAGACGGAGCGCAGGGTGGACGGGTCGGCGTTGGCCTGGCGCACCGCATCGAAACCGGCTGCGAAGGCCAGCTTGATCGAAGTGCCGGCACGACGGCGCTCCGCGGCCGGCAGGGCCTCGGCCGGTGGCAGGCTGATGGGCGCCATGACCAGCGGTGCGCGGCCCGCGACGATCCCGGCGGACTGCTGCCAGCCCGACAGACCGGGACCAAAAAGACCCACCCCCTGGACCTGAACCTGCAGCTTGCTCATGCGGTCACCTTCGACAGCACCATGCTGCAGTTGCTGCCGCCGAAACCGAAGGAGTTGCTCAGCACGTGCTGCAGCGGCAGGTCACGATTGGCCAGCAGGTACGCGGTACGCAGTGCCGGGTCCAGCACCTCGGTACCACAGCCACCCGGCGCCAGCCCGTGCTGCAGGGCGAGGGCGCAGATGACCGCCTCGATCCCGCCGGCTGCACCCAGCGTGTGGCCGGTGTGCCCCTTGGTAGAACTGCTCGGGGTGTCGGAACCGAAGAGGGCGCATACGGCCTTGTCCTCCGCTGCGTCGTTGCTGGGCGTAGCCGTGCCGTGCAGGTTGATGTAGTCGATCTGCGCAGGCTGCAGGCCGGCCATGGCCAGCGCCTGTTCCATGGCCACGCGCGCGCCCAGCCCTTCCGGGTGGGGCGAGGACATGTGGTGGGCGTCGCTGGACTCGCCGATGCCGCTCATCACGATGGCGCCGGGCGCCGGCGCTGAGGCATGCTCGAGCAGCACAAAGGCGGCCGCCTCACCGATCGAGATCCCATCACGCCCCGCGTCGAAGGGCCTGCACGGTCGCGAGGCGACGAGCTGCAGAGAATTGAAACCATAGAGCGTGGTCAGGCACAGGGAATCGACGCCTCCTACGATGGCTGCGTCGATGAGGCCGCAGTCCATCATGCGCTGGGCATTGCCGAACACCTTGGCACTGGAAGAGCAGGCCGTCGAGACCACAAAAGCCGGGCCCGTGAGGCCGAAATACGAGCGCACGAAATCCGCCACTGAATAGCTGTTGTGCGTATGGCGGTAATCCAGCGGGTTGAGGAATGCGCCGGTGTGCGGATCCCGCTGGCGGTAGGCCTGCTCGGAGCTGAGGATGCCCGAGGTGCTGGTGCCCAGGAACACGCCCACCCGCTGTGCGCCGTACCGTGTGATGGCCGCGCGCACGGCGGCGGCAAAACCGTCCTGTTCCAGTCCCAGCTGGGCAAGCCGGTTGTTGCGGCAGTCGAAAGCGGCCAGGTCCGGCCGCAGTGCGGTGTCGTCCAGCCCGTCCACGGCAGCGAGACAGGTGTCGAGGTCGACCGTTTCCCATCGCATGGCACGTACGCCGCTGCGTTGTTCACGCAGGGCCGCCAGCGTGGGGGCCAGGCCGGCGCCCAGCGCGCTGGTCATGGTGTAGGCCGCAAGATGGATCGATGGCATGACAGAAGGGGAACGGGTGAGCGCAGGGCGCAAACGGTCGATTTTACCGGCGGGGCCGGGGCCAGCGTGGCAAAGGGTTGGACCGGCCGGCCCCCGATCAGGGCGCCCGGCGGGCCAGCGCGGCCGAGAACACCAGCGCCAGCACCGTGCCCAGACCCACCGTCGTTCCCAGGATGGCCAGCACCGGGACGCTGGACACGGCCAGCATGCCGAAACTGCCGACGATGGTCAGGTTGGCCGTGGCCAGGGAGATGATCGTGCGACGCTCGTCCTGCGCACTGCCGCCGGTGTTGGCGCTGTCGAAGAACAGGGCGTAGTTGGAGCCGATCGCCACCACCAGCAACAGGCCGACCAGGTGCAGGATCGTCAGCGAGGTGCCGCCCAGCAGCAGGACACCGGTCACGCACACCACGGCACACACCAGCGGCAGGGCCACCCGCAGGGTGCGCACGATGGAGCGCAACATCAGCAGCAGCAAGGCCAGGATGGCCAGGCAGCCCAGGCCGGAGAACACCAGTGCCTCGCGCAGGTAGCTGTCAAACAGGGCGTTGGTCTCGGCCAGCAGGTCCACGACGGTGGCGCCGGCGACACCCCCCGCCTTCAGGGTGGCATCGACCCGCTCGATGTCGACGGTCTGCTCGCCGGCATCGCTGGTGCGCGGGCGCAGCGGCAGCAGCACCAGGACGTCCTGCCCCCGCCGGATGAGCAGGGAGTCGACCAGCAGCGCCGAGGCGGTGCCTTCCAGGTCTGCACGGGTCAGGGGCGCACGGGTGCGGCTGCGCTCGACATCGGCCAGAAAGCCTTGCAGGCGTTCGGCCTTGAGTGGCATGCCGTGCAGGGCAGCGTCGAGACGTTGCCGCAACGCCGCGGGTTCGGGCAGTGCAGCCTGGCGCGCCTGCTGGCTCGCCAGGCTGGGCAAGACCTGGCTGGGCGAGCTGAAACTGGCGATAGCGCCGTCGCGAACCAGGCCCGAAAGGAGCCGGCTCGCGCGCTCGGCCTGTTGCAGGGCCTGCTCCGTGTCAGGTGCCGAAAGCACGGCCAGGTAACGCAGGTCCGAAGCACCGAGGTCGCGGCGCAGCGCCTCGTCCACCAGCTGCTCCGCTCTGGGGACCGGATTGAGCGCGGAGATGCTGCGGTTCCAGATGCGGTCGGCGTGCAGGGCTACCACGGCGACCATGATGACCATCAGCGCCAGCAGCAGCCAGCGCAGCCGCGGCGCCTGCGCCATGAGGCCTTGCAGCAACGCGCCGGTGCGCGGCAGGTCAGGTGCCGGCAGGTGGTGCGGCATCAGGTTGGGCAGCACGTAGCGGGTCACGAGCACCGCGGCCAGCAGCCCGACCGTGGAGTACACGCCCAGCTGCGTCAGGCCCGGGAAACCCGAACCCAGCAGGGCCAGGAAACCCGCCAGCGACGTGAACAGGCCCAGCCACAGCGTGCGCCAGAAGAGACGGGCACCTTGCGGACCGGGCCGCTGGACGAACAGGTAGATCGCGTAGTCGACGGCCTCGCCGATCATCGTGGTGCCGAAACCCAGCGTGATGCCGTGGATCTGCCCGAACCCGAGGCTGACGGCCGTGATGCCGGCCAGGGCGCCGGTCAGCATGGGCAGCAGGCTCAGGCCCAGCAGCAGGCCCGAGCGGTACACCAGCAGCAGCAGGCCTACCACCAGCACCAGGCTGGCGATGGCCAGGCGACGGACCTCGCTTTGAATCAGGCTGCGCGAGGAGACCGAGAAGACCCCCGTTCCGGTCATCAGCAGGTGCGTGCCTGCCTGTGGCCGTGCCAGGGCATCGAAGGTCTGGCGCACGGTTGCCAGGGCGCGGGCCTGACCTTCGAGGTCGGAGCCCTCGGCCCGGGTCTGCAGCAGCAGCAGAGCGCGCTGGCCGTCCCGGGTTGACCAGACCCCCTCGGTGCTGGGAGGTTGTTCGTTGCCTTCGAACTGCGCGAGCAGCTCACGTGTCTCGCCGGTCGGATCGCGCGGCAGCAACTGCTTGAGCAGCATGCCGGCGCTGCCCGCAATGTCCGCGACCGTGGCGCCGATGGCGTCATGCAAGCCGGCGCTCGTGTAGCGCTGGGCGTCGACGGCCGGGCTGAGAAGGTAGCGGTTGTCGAAGAAGTAGGCCCGGTCGCGCTCGTGGTCGGTGGCGCTGCCGTTCTGCACGCCGATGAAATCGGGCTGTTTGCGCAGGGCGGTGGCCAGTTCCCGCGACAGGCGGGCCCGTTCGGCGGCGTCGCCGCCTTCGATGCCCACGATGACCAGGCGGGCAATGACGCCCTCCTTGAACTGGTCGATCAGCAGCTGCTGGCGTTCGGTGGGCGCACTCGGCATGAAGGCCGACAGGTCGGTCACGACCGTGGTCCGGGAGATCACGCCGGCGAAGACCAGCAGCGAGGCAAGCCAGACCAGCGTAGGGGGGTAACGGCGCAACAGCGTCATGGCCTGGGCAGGGGCGTGATGATCATTTCGGAACGGTCGCCGTCCGCATGGTCATAGGCCACGAGCGTGACATCGCCGTTGCTGCCGCCGATGCGGATGCGGCTGATGATCCGGCTCATGCCGGGCTCCTGCGGCACCAGCACCAGTTGCCAGCGCGCAGGCGTGCCCAGCAGGTGCACCTTGTAGGCCCGCTCCAGGGCCTGGCGGTCGCCGGCCAGCGTACCCCGGATGCCCTCGACGAAGGCCGCCACTTCCGGGTAGGACTGCAGGCTCACGGTGCGCTGGCGGCCATCCTGCTCCATGGTGAGGCGGTCGCCGTCGAGCAGCAGGGACTGCTTCTTGGGCTTGAGCGTGCGCATCTCCATGCGGTCCGGCGCCTTGAACATCAGTTCACCCGACGACTCGACCGGCTTGTCGAGCATGGCGATGTACTTGCGCTCGACAAAGCGGGCCTGCGCGCTGCGGGTCTGGGCCAGCAGTTGCATCAGGTCGGCCAGCTGCCAGTCGGCCGCGTGGCTGGCCGGCGCCAGGGCCAGCAGCACCAGGGTGACGAACAGCGCGGCCAGGCGGCGCCGGGGCCGGGTCTCAGCGGGATGCACGTGGGATGCCATTCCAGAAGTCGTAGAAATTGAACCAGTTGTAAGGCGCCAGCCGGCAGTGCCGTTCGACCAGTTCGGCATAGCGTCGGATCGCTGCCTCGATGGCGGCGTCGCGCTGGCCGGGGGCGATGTGGTCGAAGTCGGCCAGGCGTTCGAAATGGATGTCGTAACGGTTGCCCCCGCGGTAGAGCCCGGTCATGAAATACACAGGACGGCGCACGATGGCCGCCAGCTTGAACGGGCCCATGGGAAACGGAGCGGGTTCGCCGAGGAAGGGCACCGGCAGGTGCGCGTCGGGCCCGACGGCCCGGTCGGCCAGCAGGGCGACCATGGCCCCGGCCTGGATCTGCTCGTTCAACGTGAAGATGGCGTCCAGCCGGCCCAGCGGGATGATGTCGTCGATGATGCGGGCATTCACCCGCGCCAGCATGCTGTTGAGATGCCGTGCGTTCTCCGGGTACATGGCGGCGCAGACCCGCCGGGCCGTGTTCTTGCGGGCGAGGGTGCGCAGCACCTCGAAGCTGCCCACGTGCGCGCCGAAGATCATCAGGCCGCCGTTGCAGGCTTCGGGATCCTGGAACAACTCCTCGCCATAGGTGTGAATCTCGAAGAGATCATGCCGGTCATTGAGCAGGTAGACGCGGTCGTGGATCGTGCTGGCGAAGGCCAGGATATGGCCGTACATCTGGCGCCAGCTCGCGGGCCGGCCCGTGACGCGCTGCAGGTAGCTGCGCGACGCAGCCCGGGCCGCGGGTACGGCCAGCAGGAAGTACAGCGCGATGCCGTAGACCACGGGCCGGGTGAGACGGCGCCCCAGCGTCAGGGACAACCAGGTCATGAAGCGCAGCAGCAGCAGGCTGCCGCGTTCCTTGTGCTGCAACCAGGCGGGCGCCGCGGCGCCGGGGGAGCGGGTCGGTGCGCTGCTCATGACCGCTGCCCTGCTGCGTCGAGGGTGAAGCGGCCGCTGGCCACCCGGCGTTCCCCGCAGCGGATCTCGAAGCGCAGTGCAGCGCCGGTGTGTTCATAGTCCAGTTGCAGGGTGTCGCCGGGTCCGCAGGGGCTGAGGAATTTGGCTTGTGCCAGCCCGGTGACCGTGACGCCGCAGGCCCGCTCCAGCCTGCGCTGGGCCAGGTCGAGCAGGACGACCCCGGGCAGGATGGGATGGCCCGGGAAATGGCCAGCGTAGGCGGGATGGTCGGCCGCGATCGGCAATTCCAGCGTGGTCATCCTGGGGTCCCGCTCGAGGCTGGCAGCCGTGCCACCAGCAGGATGTTGGCAAAGGGCGTGCCCTCGTGCATGGGCAAGGTCTCGACGGCAAAACCCAGCGCCTGCAGCAGGCCTTGCCATTCGGCCCGCGGACGGCAGTACAGGCGCGAGAGCCGGTGGCCGCGCACGAAGGTGACGACGGCGTCGACCCAGTTGCTGATGCGAAAGGGCAACCCCGCCGACGCGTCACCGACCCGTAGCAGCAGCGTGCCACCCGGGGTGAGGGCGTCCCGCACGCGGCGCAACACGTCGCGCTGGGCCTCGTAATCCACGTAGTGCAGCACGTCGAGGATGACGACGACGTCGGCCTGGCCGAAATCGGTCGAGCACATGTCGCCCTGCACGAAGCGCGCCCGCTCCCCCAGCGAGGCCAGGGCCCGCTGCGCTCGGGCCACGTCGCGTGGCATGAGCTCGATGCCGCGCACCGTGACGCCGGCCGGCGCCGCCGCCCAGCCCGCCGGCCAGGCCTGCTCGGCAGGCGAGCGACCATCCAGGCTGCCTAGCAGGGCGGCCAGCAGGCCCTGGCCGCAGCCGATGTCCAGCAGGCGTGCGCCAGGCGGAATCAGGCCGCGCTGCAGCAGGCCGGCAAAGGCCGGGTCGCCGCCCAGCTTGCCACGGGCGAAGTGCCAGGCGAACTTGCCGATGGGGCGGTAGGGGGCGGTGGCCTGTTCCAGCAGGGTGTCAGGCAGACGAGGACGGGACATACGGGGTGGGCACCAAAAAGGCGCACCATTGTAGGCGGCCGCAGCGTGCGTTCAGGGGGCTGGTGGCTCCAGCCGGACCGTGCGAAGGCCGCGGTCGTGTACGGCTTGCAGCAGCCCGGGCAGCACCTCCAGCAGCACGGGGCGCCCCTGTGGTGTCAGCGCGGCATGGTGGTCGTGCAGCAGCAGGATGTCGCCTGCGGCCAGCTTGCGTGTCAGCCGGCCCAGCACGAGCGCTGCGTCGCCCGTGCGGGTGTCAAAGCCGCGGCGCGTCCAGCTGGCCAGCTGCAGGCCGAGTCCGTGCAGCACCGGATCGAGGAAGACGTTGCGCAGGCCGGCCGGCGCGCGGAACCAGGCTGGCGCCACGCCGGTGGCATGGGCGATGCTGTCCTGCGCGGTGCTGATCTCGCGCCGGATCTGGGCGGGCCCCATGACCGAGAAATGGTGGCGGTGGTGCTGGCTGTGGTTGCCGATGGCGTGGCCGCGCCGCACGATCTCGCGCGCCAGCGCCGGGTGGCGTTGTACATGGGCACCGATGCAGAAGAAGGTGGCCGTCGCCTGGTGTGCGTCCAGAAGGTCGAGCACCGCCGGCGTGACGTCGGGGTTCGGCCCGTCGTCGATGGTGATGGCCACCTGCGGCAGATGGCGCGGCAGGTGGGTGAGATTGGGCCCGAGCCAGGTGCTGCGCGGCCACAGCCCGGCGGCGGTGACCAGGGCATGGTCGACGACGAGCGCGCCGACGCTCCAGGGCCAGGCGGGCGTGAAGAGGCCCGCCGTCGCCAGCGCGTGCAGGCCGATCGAGCCCTGCACCAGCGGCGCCGGTTTCCAGCGGCGGGCCCGGGGCGGGTTCATGGCTGACGCGTGGGCGCAGGCGCCGCGGGTTTATGGTGCTGGCGCGCCAGTTCGGCCAGGGCCTGCTGGGGCAGCTTGCCGGTGGAGTTGCGCGGCAGGGCGGTGACGAAGTGGATCGGACGCGGCATGAAGGCCGGGTCGATGCGGTCGCGCAGTGCGTGCAACAGTTCGGCTTCACCCAGCGTGGGCGCGACCACAAACGCGACGGGGCGCTGGATGCGGGCCTCGGCGTCGATCTGGCCGTCCTGTGGCCAGTACAGCGCGCCATCGACCACGCCTGGAACACTGTTGAGCTGGTGGTTCAGGTAGGCCAGTGAGGTCCGCTTGCCGGCGATGTTCACCATGTCGGCGTGGCGGCCCAGCAGCGCAAAGCGGGTGGCGCTGTGCAGTTCCAGCACATCGCCCAGCGGGACCACGCCCTCGACATGCCCGCCGCTGGCGGCGAAGCGCAGTTCTTCCTCGCTGCCGGCGCAGGCGTGGACCTCGATGCCGTCGAAGGTCTGCCAGAGTTCACCAGCCGAGCTGTGGCGCGTGGCGATCTGGCCCGTCTCGGTGCTGCCGTAAATTTCGAGCAGCGGTGCGCCCAGCGTGTCCTCGGCCTGGCGCGCCAGTTGTGGCGTCAGCGGGGCGGTGGCGCTGAGTAGCAGGGCCAGCGGCGGCACGCTCACCTGCGCTTCCAGCAGTGTGCGCAGGTGAAACGGGGTGGTGACCAGCAGGCGCGGGGCTGGCGTGTCCTGCAAGGCGGCGGCGACGTCGGCCGGGTAGAAGGGATGGCTGGCGTCGATCACGCCTTCGTTGAGCAATGGCAGCAACACGGTGGATTCGAAGCCGTACATGTGCTGCGCGGGGACCGTGCCGGTGACGTGAAAGGGCTGTTGCGTGCCCAGCCATTCCCGCACGCGACGGCCCGCACCCTGCGCGTTCTGCACCAGCAGGCCCCAGTGCTTGGCGTGGGGCACGGGCTGCCCGGTGGAGCCCGAGGTGAAGACGTGGGCCGCAATCTGGCCGTCGTCGATGTCGGGTACCTCGAAGGGCGCATCCGGCGCGGGGATGGGCCCACGTTCGTAGCGCACCTGCGGCAGGCCGGCGCTGTCGATGGCCTCATCGACCACGGCATGCAGGCCCGGGTACTGGCGGCCCAGCTGCTGCAGCATCTCGGGCGTGCGCGTCGACGGCAACAGCAGGGGCTGGCCGCGCAGCAGGGCCGCGCCCAGGACCACGGCGAAATGATGGCGCCGGCCGCACAGATTGAGGAGCGGTGCCCCGGCAGGCAGCCGGGTGGCCATGTGGCGCACGGCTGCCAGGTAGTCAAGCGCGCTGATGGGGCGTCCTTTGGCCCAGAACACGGCGGCTTGCGGCGAACGATGCGAAATCAGGGCGGTCATGACGGGGCACTCAGGGCCGTGACGGGCCGGCCGTCTGGCCATCGGCCGGCGCGGGCTTTTCCCAGTAAAGCTTCACGCTCTGGATGAATCCCAGGTGGTCGATGCCGCGCAGGCGCCAGCGCCGCACGGCGTACTCCGCGGCAAACATGGCGCCCAGCGTGAGGAAAGAAACGAAGTTGACGAACCATGACCACACCTCGAGCGTGGCCAGGGCGAACAGGGCGACGGACAACAGCCCCATCGCAACGAAGTACAGCGTCCACGCCCAGGTTGCCTGGCGGGTGTAGCGTGCAATCGTGTCGCTGTAATCGTTGCGGTGGATGCGGCGGGCAAACTGCGAGATCAGCGGATCGCGGCCCGGCAGCAGGGTGTGGCCAAAGGTCAGCGCCAGCAAGGCCTGCATGCCGACGTTCTGCAGCAGGTAGATCAGGTCTTCCCGACCCAGCAACAGCGGCCAGCCCCAGGCGCCACCGAGCAGCAGGGCTGCCATCGTCAGCAGGGCGGCAAGCTGCTGGCCGGCAGCCAGCAGGCTCAGCGGTAACAGGCCGAAGGGCGCCAGCGCGAGCAACAGGGTGATGTGCGGCCAGTGGCCCTCGGTCAGCAGCCAGTGCATGAGCACCGGGTAGCCGATGACAACCACGGCGACCAGCATTGCCTTGAGCCACGGACCGGCTTTCATGACACGAGTGAGTGGCTCCGGCAGCGCGGATCAGGTGCGGTGGGCGGCAATGTGCGCGGCCAGGCTGCGCAGCGAGCCGAAGATGTTGGCGTTGTCGGGGTCGTCCGAACGCATCTGGAATCCGTAACGTTTGGAGACGGCCAGTGCGATCTCCAGCACGTCGATGGAATCCAGACCCAGGCCGTCGCCGTAGAGCGGGTCCAGCGGCGCAATCTGTTCCGGGCTCACTTCCAGGTTGAGGGTGGAGACGATGAATTGCGCGACCTCGCGCTCGAAATCGGTCAGGGTGTCGGGAGACGTCATGTTGGATGTTGGATGCGTTGTGCACGCCGGGTGCCGGTGGGGGCTCGCGCAGGCGCAAGCGACGATTTTAGCGGGATGCCTGAGATAATCTGGCCATGTCCGACGCAACCTCCGCCCCGCCCGGGGGCTGGCGCCTGTCGGTCGCGCCCATGCTCGACTGGACCGACCGTCATTGCCGCTTTTTCCATCGCCTGTTGAGCCAGAACGCGCTGCTGTACACCGAGATGGTGACCACCGGCGCGCTGCTGCATGGTGACGTGGCGCGGCACCTGCGCTTCAATGCCGAGGAACACCCGGTCGCCCTGCAACTGGGCGGCAGCGAGCCCGAGGACCTGGCGCGTTGTGCGAAGCTGGGTGAGCAGTGGGGCTACGACGAGATCAACCTGAACTGCGGCTGCCCGAGCGAGCGGGTCCAGCGCGGGGCCTTCGGGGCCTGCCTGATGGCCGAGCCGCGGCTGGTGGCCGATGGCGTCAAAGCGATGGTGGATGTGGTGTCCGTGCCGGTGACCGTCAAGCATCGCATCGGCATCGACCGTACCGAGAGTTACGAATTCGTGCGCGATTTCATCGGCACCGTGGCCGACGCCGGCTGCCGCACCTTCATCGTCCATGCGCGCAACGCCTGGCTGCAAGGCCTGTCGCCCAGGGAAAACCGGGAGGTGCCGCCGCTGCGGTACGAGATCGTGCACCGCCTCAAGCGGGAGTTCCCGCAACTGACCATTGTCGTCAACGGTGGGATCACCTCGGACCCGCAGGTAGCCGAACAGCTCCAGCAGGTCGACGGCGTGATGATCGGGCGCGAGGCGTACCACAACCCCTGGTGGCTGGCGAGCTGGGACCACGCCTATTTTGGCGCCGCGCCGTCAGTGCTCACGCGCGAGGTCGTCGAGGAGCAGATGGTGGGGTACATGCTGCGCATGCAGGCCGAGGACGGCGCGCCCTGGTATGCGATTGCCCGCCACATGCTGGGCCTGCGCCATGGCCTGCCGGGCGCGCGCCGCTGGCGTCAGGTCTGGAGCGACCACCGCCTCAAGCCACTCGACCCGCGCGAGGTGCTGGCATTGGCGCACGGGCAGGAGCGGCGGGCCGCCTGACGCGGCCGCGGCGACGCCGCGCGCTCAGGGACGGTGCGGCGGCTGGCTGGCGAGGTAGCGTTCGAACTCCGGCGCGGGCATGGGCCGGGCAAAGTGGTAGCCCTGGGCCTCGTCGCAGCCGAAGGCCTTCAGCTGCTGGAGCATGTCCACCGTCTCCACGCCTTCTGCGATGGCCAGCAGGTCCAGGCTGTGGGCCATCTGGATGATGGCGCGCACGATGGCGGCGTCGTCCGGATCACTGGCCAGGTCGCGTATGAAACTCTGGTCGATCTTGAGCTTGTCGATGTCGAAGCGCTTCAGGTAGGACAGGCTGGAGTAGCCGGTGCCGAAATCGTCGATCGAGAGCTTGACGCCGAGCTGCTTGAGGCGGCGCACCGAGGCCAGCACCTGCTCGACGTTCTGGATCAGGATGGTCTCGGTCAGCTCCAGTTCCAGTTGCGCCGGCGGCAGGCCGGCCGCCGCGAGGGCGCGTGTCACGGTTTCCTCGACGCTGCCACGGCGGAACTGCACGGCCGACAGGTTGACGGCCACCACCAGCGGCGGCAGTCCGGCACGCTGCCAGGCGCCAGCCTGCCGGCAGGCCTCGTGCAGCACCCATTCGCCGATCGGCACGATCAGGCCGCTGTCCTCCGCGACCGGGATAAAGCGGCTGGGCGACACCAGACCATATTCCGGATGCTGCCAGCGCAGCAGCGCCTCGGCGCCGATGACCTGGCCCGTACGCAGCTCGATCTGGGGCTGGTAGTGCAACTCGAACTCGCCGCGCTCCAGCGCGCGCCGCAGGCCGCTGCGCATGAGCAGGTGCTCGACCGCCTCGTCATCCATTTCCTCGTCGAAGAAGCGATAGGTGTTGCGCCCGGCCTCCTTCGCGCGGTACATCGCCATGTCGGCGTTCTTGCGCAGGGTCTCGAAGTCGTGGCCGTCCTCCGGAAAGAGCGAGATGCCGATCGACGCCGACGTCGACAGCTCGTTGCCCTCCCAGTTGTAGGGCTCCTGCAGCGTTTCCATGATCTTGCCCAGCACCGGCGTGCAGGAGTCCACGCCGCCTTGCAGGTCGTGCAGCAGGATCACGAACTCGTCACCACCCTGGCGGCTGATGGTGTCGGTGTCGCGCACGCAGCGCTTGAGGCGCAGGGCGACTTCCTTGAGAAGGGCATCACCCGCTGCGTGCCCCAGCGAATCGTTGATCTTCTTGAAGTTGTCCAGGTCCAGGAACACCAGGGCCAGGCCCGTGCCGCTGCGCTCGGCCATGCCGATGCCCTGCCGGACGCGGTCTTCCAGCAGCACGCGGTTGGGCAGCCCGGTCAGTGCGTCGTGGTAAGCGAGGAACTCGATCTTCTGTTCGGCCTCGCGTCGCTCGGTGATGTCGGTGCCGGTGCCGCGGTAGCCCTTGAACACGCCGTCCTCGAAGATGGGCTTGCCGCTGATGGAGAACCAGTGCAGTTCGCCAGGCCGGGTTTCCATCTGGTAGACGAAATCCCGGAACGGCTGGCGCGCTTCGAGCAGGCGGCGATGGTCGGCCCATTGCTCCGGCGTCACGCCGACGATGGGCAGCTCCCAGCGGTAGCGGCCCAGCGTGCGGCTGGGCGGCAGCTTGGTTTCGATCAGGCCGCCAGACATCTCGGTGAAGCGCAGGTCGGGCCCCATTTCCCAGAACCAGTCCGAGGACATCTCGGAGAGGTCGCGAAAACGCGCCTCCTCGGCGCGCAGGTGTTGCTCGGCCTCGGTCCGCTCGGCAATTTCGTTTTGCAGCTGGTCGTTCATGAACGCCAGCTCCAGCGTGCGCTCCTCGACCCGGTATTCCAGGTCCCGGCGCGCCTGCGCCAGTGCCTCCTCTGCGGACTTCTGTTCGCTGATGTCCTGGGTGATCCAGATCGCGCTGCGGCTGCCGTCCTGGGTGGGCAGCGCCTTGGCCAGATGGCGGCACCAGACCGGCGAGCCGTCCTTGCGGGCGTTGAGCCATTCGACATCGACCCGCTCGCCCTGGGCCAGCAGAGGACCGACCTGCCGGCTGAAGTCCTGGTAGTCGTCGGCATCGCGGAAGAACACCGTGGTTGGCAGGTCCTGCAGCCCGCCGCCGGGCCAGCCGAGGATGGCTTCCATGCGCGGGTTGCACTGGACGATGCGGCCGTCGCGGGTGAACAGGATGCCGACCGAGGCGTTTTCAAGAATGGCCTGCTGGCGCTGCAGCAGTTCCTCCATGCGCTCACGTTCGCGGCGGCGATCGCTGATGTCCTCGATGATCCAGATCGTGCCTTCGGCCGTGTTGGCCGGATTGATGGCCTTGGCCCGCAGATGGCAGTACACCGCGCTGCCGTCCTTGCGGCGCATGGGCAGTTCCAGGTCCAGCAGCTCACCTCGGGAAAGGATGGGGCCGGCCTGCCGGCCGATCTGCCCGTAGTCCTCGTCTGTCAGGTAGAACACCGAGCCGGGCTGGCCGACCAGCTCACCATGGGGCCAGCCATAGATCTCTGAAAACCGCGGGTTGCAGTGCAGCACCTTGCGGTCGCGCGTGAACAGGATGCCAACCGAGGCGTTTTCGAGGATGGCCTGGTACTCGAGCAGGGTCTGCTCGATGGGGTGTTCCTTGGTGCTGGCAGCCGCGATGACCATGGCTGTCAGGATAGATGAATTCAGGCAGGCGGACCAGCGGCCGGCAGCAGGCGGGTCAGGTCGCCGCCTCGAGACCGTTGCGGAAATGCTCCAGCATGCGCTGGCTGGCTGCCGTGGTGTCGTGGGCCTGCAGTGCGGTCATCACCGCTCGGTGTTCGGCCAGCGACTCCTCGATGCGGCCCGACTTGAGCAGTGAGTTGTGGCGGTTCAGCTTCATCACCTTGCGCAGGTCGGCCACCATCTGGTTGCGCCAGCGGTTGTCGGCGATCTCGAGCAGGCGCATGTGGAAACGCTCGTTGATCTCGAAGAAGCGTTCGCGATCCGGTGTGCCGCTGCCCGCGATTTCCAGCTCATCATGCAGCGCACGCAGCTCCTGCATCTGTTCGGGCGTGGCCCGCGCGGCCACCTCGCCGGCGGCATCGCTTTCGAGCAGGCCCAGCAGGTGGTACACGTCGCGCAGGTCCTTTTCGTTGACCTCGGTGACGTAGGCCCCGCGGCGCACCTTCATCGTCACCAGCCCCTCGGCGGCCAGTACTTTCAGGGCTTCACGCAGGGGGGTGCGGCTGATACCGTAGTCTTCCGCGATCTTGAGTTCGTCGATCCAGCTGCCCGGCTCCAGCTCGCGCCTGAAGATGCGCTGGCGCAGCAATTCGGCCACTTCCTCGTAAAGTGCGCGATGGGACAGGGAGACGGCAGACATGGGAAGCGATTGTAAGCTCAGATCAATATTTTGCATCAATAATTATGAATGATGTACACTTCCCGCAACCCAACCAAGGCCGTCCGCTGACGCGCCACGCTTAGCCATGAGCACGAAAAACACCGAATTCCAGTCGGCTTCCCTGGAGGCCTGGCACAAGGCTGCCGCCAAGTCCGCCCCGGGGGGCGATGTCAACGCGCTGAACTGGGTCACGCCCGATGGCATCACGGTCAAGCCGTTGTACACGGCGGCCGATACCCGTGACCTGCCGCATGCCGACACCCTGCCGGGCTTCGAGCCCTACCTGCGCGGCCCACAGGCCACCATGTATGCGGTGCGCCCCTGGACCATCCGGCAGTACGCCGGTTTCTCGACGGCCGAGGAGTCCAACGCCTTCTACCGCAAGGCGCTGGCGGCCGGCGGGCAGGGCGTATCCGTGGCCTTCGACCTGGCCACGCACCGGGGCTATGACAGCGACCACCCGCGTGTGTTCGGTGACGTGGGCAAGGCCGGGGTGGCCATCGATTCGGTGGAGGACATGAAGGTCCTGTTCAACGAGATCCCGCTGGACAAGGTCTCGGTCTCCATGACCATGAACGGCGCCGTGCTGCCCGTGCTGGCGGGCTATGTCGTGGCGGCGGAAGAGCAGGGTGTGAAGCAGGACCAGCTGAGCGGAACCATCCAGAACGACATCCTCAAGGAGTTCATGGTCCGCAACACCTACATCTACCCACCCCAGCCGAGCATGCGCATCATCGGCGACATCATCGAGTACACGAGCAGGAACATGCCCAAGTTCAACTCGATCTCGATCTCGGGTTACCACATGCAGGAGGCGGGTGCCAACCAGGCGCTGGAACTGGCCTTCACGCTGGCCGACGGCAAGGAGTACGTGAAGACCGCCATTGCCAAGGGCATGGACGTGGACGACTTTGCCGGACGCCTGAGCTTTTTCTGGGCGGTGGGCATGAATTTCTATCTGGAAATCGCCAAGATGCGCGCGGCGCGCATGCTCTGGTGCCGCATCATGAAGGGCTTCAACGCGAAGAATCCCAAGAGCCTGATGCTGCGCACGCACAGCCAGACCAGCGGCTGGTCGCTGACCGAGCAGGATCCGTACAACAACGTGGTGCGCACCACCATCGAGGCCATGGCCGCGGTGTTCGGCG
>DALYHW010000035.1:16064-17104 GCA_031970695.1 Hylemonella sp. | reverse complement strand
CAGGACTACGACTTCCTCTACGAGGCCGGTGTCAAGGGCATCTATGGCCCGGGCACGCCGATTCCGGCCAGCGCCAAGGACGTGCTGGAGCAGATCAAAAAGGCGGCCAAGGCCTGACGTGACGCATCCGCCGCTTCTTGATGGCATCCTGCAGGGCACACCCGTCCAGCAGCGCCGCGCCATGGCCAAGGCCATCACGCTGCTGGAGTCCACCCGCGCCGACCATCGCGCCCAGGGCGACGAGCTGCTGACGGCCCTGCTGCCGCACACAGGCGGGGCCTTCCGACTGGGCATCAGCGGCGTGCCAGGGGTGGGCAAGTCAACATTCATCGAGGCGCTGGGCCTGTACCTGATTGCGCACGGCCACCGTGTTGCCGTGCTGGCGGTGGACCCCTCGTCCAGCGTCTCCGGCGGCTCCATCCTGGGCGACAAGACGCGCATGGAGCAGCTTTCCGTCCACGACAAGGCCTACATCCGCCCCAGCCCAAGCAGCGGCACGCTCGGCGGCGTGGCCGAAAAGACGCGCGAGGCCATGCTGGTCTGCGAGGCGGCGGGCTACGACATCGTGATCATCGAGACCGTGGGCGTGGGCCAGAGCGAGACCGCCGTGGCCAATATGACGGACATGTTCTGCCTGCTGCAGTTGCCCAATGCCGGCGACGACCTGCAGGCCATCAAGAAGGGCGTGATGGAGCTGGCCGATCTGGTGGTCATCAACAAGGCCGACATCGATGCCGGCGCGGCGACGCGTGCCCAGGCCCAGATCACCTCGTCCCTGCGCCTGCTCGGACTGCACGGCAATCCCGAGCATGCGCACCATGACGAGACGATCTGGCATCCGCAGGTGGTGCAGCTCAGCGCCTTGCTGGGGCAGGGCGTCGACACGTTTTGGGCGGCGGTCACGAAGTTCCGGGCCTTGCAGACCGCCAGCGGCAAGCTGGCAGCGCGGCGCGAGCAGCAGGCCCAGGCCTGGATGTGGGAGCGCATCGAGGCCGGCCTCAAGCAGGCTTTCCGCACCCATCCGGAGGTGCGCAAGCTGC
>DALYHW010000035.1:8014-16042 GCA_031970695.1 Hylemonella sp. | reverse complement strand
ATCACGGGCAAACTGGCTGCCTCCACCGCGGCGCGGCAGCTGCTGCAAGCTTTTGCACAGCACCGGTAGCCTGCCGATTCCGAAACAGATTCACAGAGACAGAGACGAGACCAAGAGGACGAACCATGCACGACATCCTGGAACAACTGGAAAAGAAGCGCGCCGCGGCGCGCCTGGGCGGTGGCGAGAAACGCATCGCAGCGCAGCATGCCAAAGGCAAGCTGACCGCGCGTGAACGCATCGAGGTGCTGCTCGACGAAGGCACTTTCGAAGAGTGGGACATGTTCGTGGAGCACCGCTGCGTGGACTTCGGCATGGCCGACAACAAGATCCCGGGTGATGGCGTGGTCACGGGCTACGGCATGATCAACGGTCGCCTGGTTTTCGTCTACAGCCAGGACTTCACGGTCTTCGGCGGGGCGTTGTCCGAAGCGCATGCCGAGAAGATCTGCAAGATCATGGACCAGGCCATGAAGGTCGGGGCACCTGTGATCGGCCTCAACGACTCGGGCGGCGCGCGTATCCAGGAAGGCGTGGCCTCGCTGGGGGGTTATGCCGAGGTGTTCCAGCGCAATGTCTGCGCCTCGGGCGTGATCCCGCAGATCAGCCTGATCATGGGCCCCTCGGCCGGCGGTGCCGTGTACAGCCCGGCCATCACCGACTTCATCTTCATGGTCAAGGACAGCTCCTACATGTTCGTGACCGGTCCGGACGTGGTGAAGACCGTCACGCACGAGGAGGTCACCGCCGAGGAACTGGGGGGCGCCATCACCCACACCACCAAGAGCGGCGTGGCGGACCTGGCCTTCGAGAACGACGTCGAGGCCATCCTGATGCTGCGGCGCTTCTTCAACTACCTGCCGCGCAACAACCGCGAGAAGGCGCCGGTGCGCAAGAGCGGCGATCCGATCGACCGCACCGAGCTGAGCCTGGACACACTGGTGCCGGACAACCCGAACAAGCCGTACGACATGAAGGAGCTGATCGTCAAGACGGTGGATGACGGCGACTTCTTCGAAATCCAGCCTGAATACGCCAAGAACATCATCGTGGGCTTTGCCCGCATGGACGGCCAGACGGTCGGTATCGTGGCCAACCAGCCTCTGGTGCTGGCCGGCTGCCTGGACATCAAGAGCTCGATCAAGGCCGCGCGTTTCGTCCGCTTCTGCGACGCCTTCAACATCCCCGTGGTGACCTTCGTCGACGTGCCCGGCTTCATGCCCGGTACCAGCCAGGAGTACGGCGGCATCATCAAGCACGGCGCCAAGCTGCTCTATGCCTACGCCGAGTGCACGGTGCCCAAGATCACCGTGATCACGCGCAAGGCCTATGGCGGCGCCTACGACGTGATGGCCTCCAAGCACCTGCGCGGCGACGTCAACTTCGCCTGGCCCAATGCCGAGATCGCGGTGATGGGTGCCAAGGGCGCGGTGGAGATCATCTTCCGCGAGGACAAGGGTGATCCGGCCAAGCTGGCTGCCAAGGAGGCCGAGTACAAAGCCCGCTTCGCCAACCCCTTTGTCGCCGGCGCCCGCGGTTACATCGACGACGTGATCCTGCCGCACGAGACCCGCAAGCGCATCTGCCGCTCGCTGGTGATGCTCAAGGACAAGAAGCTGGACAACCCGTGGCGCAAGCACGGCAATATTCCGCTCTGATGGCCCGAGGAGATAAGAACATGTTCAAGAAAATTCTGATTGCCAACCGCGGCGAGATCGCCTGCCGCGTCATTGCGACTGCGAAGAAGATGGGCATCGCCACCGTGGCGGTGTATTCCGAGGCCGACCGCGACGCCCGCCATGTGCTGCTGGCCGACGAAGCGGTCCTGCTCGGCCCTGCGCCGAGCCGCGAGTCTTACCTGGTGGCCGACAAGATCATCGCCGCCGCCAAGCAGACCGGCGCCCAGGCCATCCACCCCGGCTACGGCTTCCTGTCCGAGAACGAGGACTTCGCCAAGCGCGTGGAGGAAGAGGGTATCGCCTTCATCGGTCCCAAGCACTATTCCATAGCGGCCATGGGCGACAAGATCGCCTCCAAGAAGCTGGCTACGGAAGCCAAGGTCAGCACCATTCCCGGTCACAACGAGCCCATCCAGTCGCCCGAAGAGGCGGTGAAGATCGCGCAGAAGATCGGTTACCCGGTCATGATCAAGGCCTCGGCCGGCGGCGGTGGCAAGGGCCTGCGTGTGGCCTACAACGACAAGGAATGCTTCGAGGGTTTCAGTTCCTGCCGCAACGAGGCGCGCAACAGCTTTGGCGACGACCGCGTCTTCATGGAGAAGTTCGTGCAGGAGCCGCGCCACATCGAGATCCAGGTCCTCGGTGACAGCCATGGCAACGTCATTTACCTGAACGAACGCGAGTGCTCGATCCAGCGCCGCCACCAGAAGGTGATCGAAGAGGCGCCCAGCCCCTTCATCAGCGACGCGACCCGCAAGGCCATGGGCGAGCAGGCCGTGGCCCTGGCCAAGGCCGTGAAGTACCAGAGTGCGGGCACGGTGGAGTTCGTGGTCGGCAAGGACCAGGATTTCTATTTCCTGGAGATGAACACCCGCCTGCAGGTGGAGCACCCTGTCACGGAATGCATCACCGGTCTGGATCTGGTCGAACTGATGATCCGCGTCGCCGCCGGTGAGAAGCTGCCGCTGACACAGGCCGACGTGAAGCGCAATGGCTGGGCCATCGAGTGCCGGATCAACGCCGAAGACCCGTTCCGCAACTTCCTGCCGTCTACGGGACGGCTGGTGCGTTTCACGCCGCCGGCGCAAAGCATGTGGCAGTCGAACGCCAGCGATCTGTACGGCGTGCGCGTGGACACCGGGGTGCAGGACGGCGGTGAGATTCCGATGTACTACGACTCGATGATCGCCAAGCTCATCGTGCACGGCAAGGATCGCAACGAGGCCATCGCCAAAATGCGCGAGGCGCTCAACGGCTTCGTGATCCGCGGCATCAGCTCCAACATCCCCTTCCAGGCCGCGCTGCTGGCGCATCCCGATTTCGTGGCGGGCAAGTTCAACACGGGTTTCATCGCCCAGCACTATGGCAAGGGCTTCTCCTCGGAGGACGTGCCTCACGAGGACCCGACCTTCCTCGTGGCGCTGGCGGCCTTCGTGCGCCGCAAGTCCCGCGAACGTGCGACCACCATCACCGGTCAGCTGCCGGGCTACGCGGTGGATGCCGGCAAGGACTACGTGGTCATCACGCTGGCCGGTGACGGCAAGCATGTGCACACGCCCGTGCACGTCGACGAGTTCGTCGGTGAGACGGGCAAGGCCCGGGTGCGCGTGGGCGCCAAGGCTTACGAGATCCGCAGCAACTCCCGCCTGAACGACGTCATCATCGCCGGCACGGTCGATGGCAAGCCTTTCACCACGCAGGTGGAGCGCGGCACGCCAAAGAATCCGCTGGCCCTGCGCCTGCAGCACAACGGCACCAAGATCGACGCCCTCGTGATCTCGCCGCGTATGGCCGAGTTGCACCAGCTCATGCCCTACAAGGCACCGCCGGACATGAGCCGTTACGTGCTCTCGCCCATGCCGGGTCTGCTGGTCGATGTGGCGGTGCAGCCGGGCCAGAAGGTGCAGGCCGGCGAGCGCGTGGCCGTGATCGAGGCCATGAAGATGGAGAACGTGCTGTTTGCGGCCGCAGACGGTGTCGTGGCCAAGGTGCTGGCCGGCAAGGGCGAGAGCCTGACCGTGGACCAGCCCATCGTGGAGTTCGAGTGATGAGCCAGCGTCCGTTCAAGGTGCTGGGTATCCAGCAGATCGCCATCGGTGGTCCCGACAAGACGCGCCTGCAGAAGCTTTGGGTCGACATGCTCGGCCTGGAAGTGACGGGGACCTTCCGGAGCGAGCGCGAGAACGTCGACGAAGACATCTGCGCCATGGGGGCCGGTCCGTTCAAGGTCGAGGTGGACCTCATGCAGCCGCTTGATCCGGAGAAAAAGCCGGCCGTGCACACGACACCGCTCAACCACGTCGGCCTGTGGATCGACGATCTGCCGAAGGCGGTGGAGTGGCTGACCGCACAGGGCGTGCGCTTCGCACCAGGTGGCATCCGCAAAGGGGCTGCCGGCTACGACATCTGTTTCCTGCATCCCAAAGCCAGCGACGAATTCCCGATTGCCGGGGAGGGCGTGCTGGTGGAGCTGGTGCAGGCGCCCGCGGACGTCGTGCAGGCTTACGCGCGTCTGACAGCCTGAGGGTGATCCCCCTAGGGGTAAGCCCTAGACGCCCCAAATAGGGGGCTGTATCGGTGCATTTTTTCCTTGCCCCGGGTCTGCCCCTGGGGCAAGATGCGTCCCCAATTACAAGTAGTTGGGCCGACCGTACCGATATGCATTTCACTCGACGACTCTTTGGCCCCGGGGCCTGGCTGATGCGACGCTTGCCGCTCGCAGGGAAGCTGGCGACCCTCATGGTGGTCATGCTGCTGGGCGGTCTCATCCACGAACTGATGGGCTGGATTGCCGGTGTCGCCGGGCTGGCCGTGCTGCTCTACCTGATGCTGGCGTTCTACTTCAGCTTCATGTCGGACCTGCGTCGTGTCATGCGTTTCATGGAACAGACAGCACACGGCAACCTGCGTGACAAGGTGGACGTCCGCGGCCACGACGAGATTGCCGTCATGGCGCAGGCCTTGCAAGGCATGGTGGGCAGCCTGTCGGGCATGGTGGCCAGCATCCGCAGCAACTCCGCCCTGGTCGCGCATGCCGGCCAGAGCCTGGCGGCCGGTAATCGCGAACTGTCGGACCGTACCGAGCAGCAGGCGGCCAATCTAGAACAGACCTCTGCCAGCGTGCAGGAGCTTTCCTCCACGGTGCAGGACAACGCCCACACGACGCAGCAGGCCAATGCGCAGGCCGGCCAGGTGCGTGACGTGGCCGATCGCGGTGCCCAGGGTATGGCCGACGCGGTCAAGTCGGTCGAGGCGATCCAGAGCAGCGCGCAGCGGATGAACGAGATCATCGGCGTGATCGACAGCCTGGCCTTCCAGACCAACATCCTCGCGCTCAACGCAGCCGTAGAGGCGGCACGGGCCGGCGAAGCGGGGCGCGGTTTTGCCGTGGTGGCGGCCGAGGTGCGGATGCTGGCGCAGCGCTCGGCCGAGTCGGCCAAGGAGATCCGCCAACTGATCAGCGCGTCGTCGGACCAGGTGGCGACGAGCGTGACCCAGATACGCCAGGCGGGCGGGAGCATCGGGGAGATCGTCAGCGGTATCCGTGGCGTGGCCGACAGCATGTCCCACATTTCCGTGTCCAGCGCCGAACAGGCCACCTCGCTGAACGAAATCACGGCTGCGATCCGGCAACTCGACGAGATCACGCAGCGCAACGCCGCCATGGTCGAGCATGCCGTCGAACAGGCCGTGAAGCTGGAGCACCGCGCCTCGACGCTGGCCGAGGCCGTGGCTGCCTTCCGACTGCAGCAGGGCACGGCGGACGAGGCGCTGGCCATGGTGCAGCGCGCGATCCAGTACCGGCAGCAGACCACCCGCGAGGGATTCGTGCGCGGCCTCACCGACCCCACGCAGGGCTTTCACGACCGGGACATGTACGTCTTTGCGCTCGACCGCCAGGGCCGTTATGTGGCGTTTGGCGGCAATCCGGCCAAGGTGGGCACGCGCGTTCAGGACATTGCAGGGATTGATGGCCAGGGGCTGCTGGAAGCGATCGTCGCCCAGGCCGAGCACGAGCCGGGCTGGGTGGAGTACGACATCACCAACCCGGCCACCGGTGCCGTGCAGACCAAGATGTCTTATGTGCAGCAGGTGGACGATCTGTACGTCGGGTGCGGCGTCTACAAGAACCTGGTCGCCGCCTGAGTCCTCAGGACGAGCCCTCGCGCCGTGCCCTGGCGCGCGCCAGCGCGGCTTCGATCACGGCACGTTTCTTTTCCAGCACGGCGGGATCCGTGTGCAGGGAGTGGGCCGGAAGATCCGCCAGCTTGGCCTGGGCCTTTTCCTCCAGTCGTGCCTCGTTTTCCTGCTGGTCGCGCTCCATGCGCAGGCGGTGGAACTCGTAGCGCCGGCGCGCCGTTTCCGCCTGCCCGGATGACCATGCCTCCCAGCCCGTGCGGTCACCGCTGACCGGTTCCATGCGGATGCAGTCCACCGGGCACACCGGGATGCACAGTTCACAGCCTGTGCACCAGGGCTCGATCACGGTGTGCATGCGCTTGTTGCCGCCCAGGATGGCGTCCGTGGGGCAGGCTTTGAGGCAGAGCGTGCAACCGATGCACCAGGCTTCGTCGATCACTGCCACGGTCAGCGGTCCCTCGGCCCCGTAGTCCGGATTGAGCGGCACCGCGGCCTGACCGGTGAGGGCGGCGAGCCGGCGGATTCCCTCGGCGCCTCCGGGCGGGCACTGGTTGATGGCAGCTTCGCCGTTGGCGATCGCCTGCGCATAGGCCGCACAGTCCGGGTAGCCGCAGCGCGTGCACTGCGTCTGCGGCAGCAGGTCCAGGATCTGGTCGACGGTGGCGGGGGGGGCGGGTTTCATCGAACCCGCAATTATCCCGTGCTCAGGCCGCCGACTTCGCGGGCTTGCGTGCGGGTTTCGAGGGCTCGTTGTGGCTGCGGATGAAGTCGCGGACCGCGGGATAAACCACTTCGCGCCAGCGGCGGCCGGAGAAGATGCCGTAATGGCCCGCGCCCTTGGCCTCGAGATGCTGCTTGCGCCGGGCCGGCACGCTGGTACACAGGTCGTGCACGGCCTGGGTCTGGCCGGACCCGGAGATGTCGTCGAGTTCACCTTCGACCGACAGCAGGGCCGTGGTCTTGATGTCCTGCGGGCGCACGCGCTCGACCTCGCCAGCCTCGTTCTTGACGTCCCAGGTGCCTTGCACCAGGCAGAAGTCCTGGAACACGGTCTTGATGGTTTCCAGGTAGTAGTCGGCGTCCATGTCGAGGACGGCGTTGTACTCGTCGTAGAACTGGCGGTGCGCTTCGGCACTTGCGTCATCGCCCTTGATCAGGTGTTCGAAGTAGTCGTAGTGGCTCTTGGCGTGGTGGTCGGGGTTCATCGCCACGAAGCCTGCGTGCTGCAGGAAGCCGGGATAGACCTTGCGGCCGGCGCCGGGGAAGTTGCTCGGCACACGGTAGATCACGTTGTGCTCGAACCAGCTGTGACTCTTGGTCATGGCCAGGTTGTTCACCGCCGTGGGCGACTTGCGGGCGTCGATCGGCCCGCCCATCATGGTCATCGACAACGGTGTTTGTTCGCCCCGGCTGGCCATCAGCGAGACGGCGGCCAGGACGGGCACCGTGGGCTGGCACACGCTCATCACGTGGCAGTTGCCGTATTCCTGCTGCAGGTGCCGGATGAATTCCTGCACGTAGTTGACGTAGTCGTCCAAGTGAAACTCGCCTTGCGACAGCGGGACCATGCGGGCGTTTTTCCAGTCCGTGATGTAGACCTTGTGGTCCTTGAGCATGGTGCGCACGGTGTCGCGCAGCAGCGTGGCGTAGTGGCCCGACAGCGGCGCCACGATCAGCACCACCGGCTGCGTCTTGAGCTTGGCCAGGGTGGCGGGGTCGTCCGAGAAGCGCTTGAATCGGCGCAGTTCACAGAACGGCTTGTCGACTTCCACGCGTTCGTGGATGGCCACGTTCACGCCGTCGACGCTGACGGTACGGATGCCAAATTCCGGCTTTTCGTAATCCTTGCCGAGGCGGTGCAGCAGGGCGTAGCCCGCGGCCATGCGCTGCGCATGCGGCAGGTGGGCCAGGGGAGACAGCGGATTGTTGAAGGCTTTGGCCGTGGCTTGCGCCAGATCGGCAAAAGGCTCCATCAGGGAGCGCTGGGTTTCGTAAATCTGATAGAGCATGAGACCTCCCGGTCAGGGTTGCTGCAGTGCAATATATCAGTTGCATCGAAAGCGCGCGTGGGTAATTGCACCTAATTCGGGGCCCGTACTGCCACAAAAGCGACAATTCGCCATGGAAATCCCGAATTTGCAGGCCAGCGAGCGCCTTCCGGTGCTGTTTGTCGGACATGGCAGCCCGCTGAATGTGATCCAGCCCAACG
>DALYHW010000035.1:0-8004 GCA_031970695.1 Hylemonella sp. | reverse complement strand
GCTGGGCGCTGAATTTGGCCGCCGCTGGCCGCGTCCGCAGCTCATCCTCTGCATCTCGGCGCACTGGCTCACGCAGGGCTGGTGGCTGACCGGCATGGCCCGGCCGCCGACCATCCACGACTTCGGCGGTTTTCCCCGGGAGCTGTTTGAGCAGCAGTATCCGGCGCCCGGCGCGCCCGACACGGCCCATGCGCTGGCCGCGGCGCTGCGCCAGCCAGGGACGGGCCAGCCGCTGGGCATCGATGCCGGGGAGTGGGGCCTGGACCATGGTTGCTGGGGCGTCCTCAAACCCATGTTCCCGAAGGCCGATATCCCGGTCGTGCAGCTGAGCATCGATTACGAACAGCCACCCGGGGCCCACTATGCACTCGGGCAGCAGTTGAGGGAGCTGCGCGAGCGCGGTGTGCTCGTCCTGGCCAGCGGCAACATCGTCCACAACCTGCGCACCATGCGGCGCGAATTGCCGGACAACCAGGCCTACGACTGGGCCATCGGGTTCGATCGCTGGGCGGCAGAGCGGATCGCGCAGGGCCATCCGGAAGGACTGGTTGATTTCCTGCAGCAGGGCGACGCGGCCCGGCTGGCCCACCCGACCTGCGACCATTTCCTGCCACTGCTCTACGCGGCCGGCGCGGCGGGGCCCGACGACAGGGCCGGGTTTTTCAACGAGGGCTTCCAGGGGGCGTCGATCTCGATGCGCTCGGTGATCTGGGACACACAATGACACGGCAATGGCCCGCGTAATTTCACAGCAGGCTGATCGTGGTCAAGAACCGGCCACCAGACTGATCCGTAAGCTTGTGTAAGGCAGCGACAATGACCCTGTTGCGTGTGAGTCATTTCAACAAAGAGGAAGCAATGAGTCGAATCCTGAAAGCGCTGCTGGTGTGTGCCGGTCTCCTGAGCCTGGGGGCGCAGGCTCGCGAGGTGGAGGGCGTGACCTATCCCGAAACCCTGAATCTGGCTGGCGTACCCCTGCAACTCAACGGCGCGGGCACGCGCTACAAGGCCGTGTTCAAGGTCTACACGGCAGGCCTGTACCTTGGCAAGAAGGTCAACAACTCGGCCGACGCGGTGGCCGCAACCGGGCCCAAGCGTCTGACCCTGACTTTCGTGCGCGAGATCGGCTCCGAGGAACTGGGCCGTCTTTTCATCAAGGGCATCAAGTCCAATACGCCGAACGACGAGTACACCCGGATCGTGGGCAGCGTGATGCGCATGAGCCAGGTCTTCTACGAAGCCCGCAAGATGAAGGTCGGCGAGGTCATCAACATGGACTGGGTGCCGGGCAAAGGGGCATTGATCTCCATCCGTGACGTGCCGGTGGGGGCGCCTTTCCCCGAGCCGGAGTTCTACGGCGCCCTGCTGCGCATCTGACTGGGCAATGACCCGGCTGACTGGCAGCTCAAGGACGCATTGCTGGGGCAAAGCGGCGCGAAATAAGCGCCCCCTCGCCGCACTCAGAACAGGGAGCGCAGCAGCAGGCTGCTGCCGGTGAGCAGCAGCACCGCGTGCAGCAGCTGCAGGAAACGCTGGCGGTTCAGGCGCTGGCCGATGTGGTGTCCGAAGTACAGGCCCAGGGCCACGCCTGGCAGCAGGCACAGCACCAGCCACAACAGCGGTGCCTCCAGCAGGCGGCCGGCCACCAGGAACAGGCCCACGCGGATGCCGGAGCTGAACATCAGCACCGCCGTCTGGGTGGCACGGATTTGCTGCACGTCTTCGAGTCGGCTAGACAGGTACAGCGCATAGACCCAGCCGCCAGCGCCGAACAGGGCGCTGAAGATGCCGCCCACCCCACCGTAGAACCAGGCCCAGCGCGTCGACAGCGGCAGCGACCCGTGGCAGGCCTCGCGCGGGCGCAGGTTGTTCAGCGCGTACAGCACCACGAAGGCACCCAGCAGAGGCATGAGCCATTGCACCGGCAGCGTGAACAGCAGCCAGGCGCCGAGGGCGCTTCCCGCAAACAGGGGCGGCACGAGTCGCCACAGCTCGCGGCGCACCAAATGCTCGCTCAGGCGCCAGCCGTTCGAGAGCGAGGCCAGCAGGTCCGTCACGGCAAAAACAGGCACCACGGTGCTGACCGGCAGCAGGTGGGCCAGCAGTGGCGCGCCCACGAGGGCCGAGCCAAAACCGACCAGGCCCAGCACCGTGTACGCCAGGACGACGATGGGTTCGACGAAGAGCAGGGTGGCGAAGTCAGGCATGTGGTGCTCGTTTCCTTATCGGGGGCGATCGGTGACAGCCGGGCCATGGTAGCCAGCATCGTGAAGACGGCCACTGCGGCGAAACCATTGCTTACACTTGCCGCCATCAACAGGCAGTGTCGCTGCAGGAGCCGGGGATGATCACCGAATATGTGCTTTTCAAATTGCCCGCCGGCATCAGCCGCGCCGAAGTCCTGCAGGGCATGCAGGAGGTGGCGCCACGCTGGCGGGCCGAGCCTGAGCTGGTACGCAAGACCTTCATTTTCGATTCCGACGCCAATCAGGCGGGCGCCTTCTATCTCTGGCGCCAGCGCGCCGCCGCCGAGCGTGCGCATGACGAGGCCTGGCGCCAGCGCATCCGCGAACGTTACGGCAGCGAGCCCGTGGTACGGTACTTCGAGACCCCGCTGGTGGTGGACAACGTGCTAGGACAGACCGTGCAATCGCAGGACTGGGCATGACCCTGCAGTACCTGGATTTCGACTACAGCGAGGACGCGCTGGGCTACGGGGCATTCGAGGCCATGGCAACGGTACCGTCGGCGCGTTTGTCGGCGCTTCAAACCGAGATCGTGCGCGTCCTGGCCTGGGCGCACGAGGCCTTTCCCGGCGAGCAGGGTCCGCTGGAGGAGGGCGGCGTGTGGGACTACCTCCTCGAAGGACAGCGGGAGTGGAGTGAGCCGCAGGCCATGGCGTACGACCGCTTGACGCAGCGCATCAGCAGCCAGCCCGGCCCGGTAGGCGAGCCGCGCCACACCGTCACCTTGTCATTGAGTGGCAATGCCCAGTTTTGCGATGCGTTCCGGGACGCCTTCGGACTCTGAGCGTGTGCGGCACAGGTTCCCGGTGTGCAAGGCTGACCGCAGGCTGACCTTTTTCGCGGTGCTGACCTGCTATCGTGACGGGGCGCGCAGGTGACTGCCTGCGTGCTGCTCACGTTGAAGAATTTAGGAAGAATAGATATGACCAAACTGCTTTCCGCCCTGATCGCTGGCCTGTTTGCCGTGGCGGCCCATGCCCAGGCTCCGGCCGCTCCTGCCGTGGCACCGGCGCCCGCTGTTGCGCCTGCGCCGGCCGTGGCCCCTGCCAAGCCGGAAGTCAAGCCCGAGGCCAAACCCCAGAAAAAGAAGAAGGCCAAGAAAGCCAAGAAGAAGGCCAGGCAGCCCGCTGCTGCCAACTGAACGCCGCTCGATTGGCCAGAAAAAAAAGCCGCCCAAGGGCGGCTTTTTTGTGCTCGCAAGCCGGATCGGCCGGTGCTTACATCACCTTGGCGATCGCCTGGCAGACGTAGTCGATGTTCTTGCTGTTGAGCGCGGCCACGCACATGCGGCCGGTGTCGGTACCGTAGACGCCGAACTCGCTGCGCAGGCGCACCATCTGGTCCTTGCTCAGGCCGGAGTAGCTGAACATGCCGATCTGCTGGGTGATGAAGCTCATGTCCTGCTTGACGCCGGCGGCCTTCAGGCCGTCGACGAGCTTCTGGCGCATGGCCTTGATGCGCACGCGCATCTCGCCCAGTTCCTTCTCCCACAAGGCCCGCAGTTCGGGGTTGTTCAGCACGGCGGCCACCACGGCACCGCCGTGGGTGGGCGGGTTGCTGTAGTTGGTGCGGATCACGATCTTGAGCTGGCTCAGTACGCGGTCGGCTTCTTCCTTGCTCTCGCACAGCACCGACATGGCGCCCACGCGCTCGCCATACAGGCTGAAGCTCTTGGAGAACGAGGTCGATACGAAGAAGGTCAGGCCGGCGGCCACGAACTTGCCGATCACCGCGCCGTCTTCGGCGATGCCGTTGCCAAAACCCTGGTAGGCCATGTCGAGGAAGGCGACGAGGCTCTTGTTCTTGATGGCGGCAATCACCTGGTCCCACTGGGCGGCAGTGATGTCGTAGCCGGTGGGGTTGTGGCAGCACGCGTGCAGCAACACGATGGTGCCTGCGGGTGCGGCCTGGATGTCGGCCAGCATGCCGGCGAAGTCGACCCCGCGCGTGGCGGCGTCGTAGTAGCGGTAGGTGCCGACCTCGAAGCCGGCGTTGGTGAAGAGCGCGCGGTGGTTTTCCCAGCTCGGGTCGGATATCAGCACCTTGGCCTTGGGGTTGAGCTTCTTGAGGAAGTCGGCGCCGATCTTCAGGCCGCCGGTGCCGCCGATGCCTTGCACGGTGGCGACGCGGCCGCTCTTGACGGGCTCGCTGTCGGCGCCAAAGACCAGGCCCTTGACGGCTGCGTCATAGGCGGCGATGCCGTCGATGGGCAGGTAGCCGCGGGCGGTGGGCTTGTCCATCATGGCTTTCTCGGCGGCCTGCACGCATTGCAGCAGGGGGAGCTTGCCGTTGTCGTCGAAATACACGCCCACACCGAGGTTGACCTTGCTGGGGTTGGTGTCGGCGTTGAACTGCTCGTTCAGGCCCAGGATGGGGTCGCGCGGGGCCATTTCGACGGCGGAGAACATGGACATGTCGGTTCCTTGGAAAAAGTGGTTGGGATGGCTGGGCCACGCCGGTGACGCGAACCACCGGAATGACGTATTCTTTCGGGTTGACCCTGATTTTACCGGCCTCCGGGTACCGCCCTTCATCACGCTTCCATGTCCGACGTATCAGCAGATCCTGCCAGCCCGGCGGCCGCGGCCGACGCAGGCGTGGCCCAGGGCCGGTTCGTGGCCTTCCCGGGGTCGCCCTTCGAGCTCTACCAGCCTTATCCGCCGGCGGGTGACCAGCCTGAGGCGATCAACCAGCTTGTCGACGGCGTCGAGAGCGGCGAGGTCTACCAGACGCTGCTGGGCGTCACGGGCTCGGGCAAGACCTACACCATGGCCAACGTCATCCCCCAACAAGACGCTGGCGGCGCAGCTCTACAGCGAGTTCCGCGAGTTCTTCCCGAAGAACGCGGTGGAGTATTTCGTCAGCTACTACGACTACTACCAGCCCGAAGCCTATGTGCCGCAGCGCGACCTCTTCATCGAGAAGGACAGCGCGATCAACGAGCACATCGAGCAGATGCGCCTCTCGTGCACCAAGAGCCTGCTGGAGCGGCGGGACGTGGTGATCGTGGCCACGGTCTCGGCCATTTACGGCATCGGCAAGCCTGAGGACTATCACCAGATGATCCTGACGCTGCGCAGCGGCGACAAGCTGGGTCAGCGTGATGTGATCGCCCAGCTTGTACGCATGCAGTACCAGCGCAATGACATGGAGTTTTCGCGCGGGACGTTCCGCGTGCGGGGCGACACCATCGATGTTTTTCCGGCCGAGCATTCGGAACTGGCCCTGCGCATCGAGCTGTTTGACGACGAGATCGAAAGCCTGCAGCTCTTCGACCCCCTGACTGGCCGCATCAAGCAGAAAATCGCGCGTTTCACCGTCTATCCCAGCAGCCACTACGTGACGCCGCGCGAGCAGGTGCTCAAGGCCGTCGAGACCATCAAAGTCGAGCTGGCCGAGCGCCTCAAGGAGCTCACGGCCATGGGCAAGCTCGTGGAGGCGCAGCGCCTGGAGCAGCGCACGCGCTTCGACCTCGAGATGCTGAGCGAGGTGGGGCACTGCAAGGGTATCGAAAACTACACCCGGCACCTGTCGGGTGCTGCGCCGGGCGAGCCACCGCCCACGTTGACCGACTACCTGCCGCGCGACGCGCTGATGTTCCTGGACGAGAGCCACGTGCTCATCGGCCAGCTGGGCGGCATGTACAACGGCGACCGGGCGCGCAAGACCACGCTGGTGGAGTACGGTTTTCGTTTGCCCAGCGCGCTGGACAACCGGCCGCTGAAGTTCGAGGAATTCGAAACCAAGATGCGGCAGGCGGTTTTCGTCTCCGCCACCCCGGGCGACTGGGAGAAACAGCATGCAGGCGCCGTGGTGGAGCAGGTGGTCCGGCCCACGGGGCTGGTGGACCCCGAGGTGGAGGTGCGCCCGGCGACCCACCAGGTGGACGACGTGCTGCAGGAAATCCGGCTGCGCGTCGAGCGCCAGGAACGGGTGCTGATCACCGTGCTGACCAAGCGCATGGCCGAGCAGCTGACCGACTACCTGACCGACAACGGCGTCAAGGTGCGTTACCTGCACAGCGACGTGGACACGGTGGAGCGGGTGGAGATCATCCGCGACCTGCGGCTCGGGGCTTTCGATGTGCTGGTGGGCATCAACCTGCTGCGCGAGGGCCTGGACATCCCGGAGGTCTCCCTGGTGGCCATCCTCGATGCCGACAAGGAGGGTTTCCTGCGCTCGGAGCGCTCGCTCATCCAGACCATTGGCCGGGCCGCGCGCAACCTGCATGGCAAGGCGATCCTCTATGCCGACCGCGTGACGGACTCCATGGCGCGTGCCATCGGCGAGACCGAGCGCCGCCGCCACAAGCAGGTGGCCCACAACGAGGCGCACGGCATCACGCCGCGTGCCATCGTCAAGCAGGTCCGCGACCTGATCGATGGCGTCTACAGCGAGAAGGCCGGCCGGGAGGCCGAACGCCTGGAGCAGGAGGCCGTGGCGCGGGCGCAGGTGGAGGACATGAGCGAGAAGGACGTGGCGCGCGAGATCAAGCGGCTCGAAAAGCAGATGCTCGAGCATGCGCGCAACCTGGAGTTCGAGCAGGCGGCCCGCGTGCGGGACCAGCTGGGCCTGCTCAAGTCCCGTGCTTTTGGCGCCGCCGTCCCCGACCACCCCCGGGCCTGATCGGGTCCGCAGGCCCCAATTCCCCTGCAGCGCTAATCCGAGCGAATCGCTCGACTTTTTGCTATACTTGATTTATTCGCTCAACAAAACCGGGAATTCGGTTTGTCGAGCGTCCCCTCAGGGTTGGCGACGGCCTTGGGAACTTCCCGGGTTCTTGACCCAGACCAGGAGTTTGCGATGCGACTCACCACCAAAGGCCGCTTTGCGGTCACCGCGATGATTGATCTGGCCCTGCGCCAGAGCAATGGCCCTGTCACGCTGGCGGCCATCAGCCAGCGCCAGCAGATCTCCCTGTCCTATCTGGAGCAGCTGTTCGGCAAGCTGCGTCGCCATGAGCTGGTGGAATCCACCCGCGGGCCGGGCGGCGGTTACACCCTGGCGCGCAAGGCGGCCGATATCACTGTGGCCGACATCATCCTGTCGGTGGACGAGCCGATCGACGCGACGCAGTGCGGTGGCAAGGAAAACTGCCTCGGGGACGCCGGCCGCTGCATGACACACGAACTCTGGGCCTCGCTCAACACCCGCATGGTCGAGTTCCTGGACTCGGTCACCCTGCAAAAGCTGGTGGACGACCAGCTCGCCAAGGGCCTGACCATCGAGGACAAGCCGGCCGTCAAGCGTGCGATCTCGAGCGCGCCCGTGGTCAAGCCCGTGCGCGTGAATGCCCCGAATTCGGTGTTTGCGCTGGGCAATGCTTTCTCCAAGTCCTGAGCCACAACGCGATTCGCCGTTTCCCGTTTTTCCTACTGACTGATAGTTTTGATCGCCATGGACATGACACCGCATTTCCCGATCTACATGGACTACGGTGCGACCACACCGTGCGACCCCCGCGTGGTCGATGCCATGATCCCCTGGTTGCGCGAGCATTTCGGCAATCCCGCCTCGCGTAGCCACGCCTGGGGCTGGGAGGCTGAAGAAGCGGTCGAGGCCGCGCGCGGCTACGTGGCCGACCTGATCGGTGCTGATCCGCGCGAGATCGTCTGGACCTCCGGCGCCACCGAGTCCAACAACCTGGCCCTCAAGGGCGCAGCCCATTTTTACCAGGGCAAGGGCAAGCACCTGATCACCGTGAAAACCGAGCACAAGGCCGTGCTCGACACCATGCGCGAACTGGAGCGCCAGGGTT
>DALYHW010000034.1:13413-17189 GCA_031970695.1 Hylemonella sp. | reverse complement strand
GTCTTCCAGGTCCACCGTGGAACCGAACACCACCTTGCCGCCCGCGTCCAGTGCCGCCGGGTCAATGACCTGGGCCACCGACAGCTTGCCCTCGATCTCGGCAATACGCCCCTCGATGAAGCCTTGGCGTTCCTTGGCTGCGTCGTAGTCGGCGTTTTCGCTCAGGTCGCCCTGGGCGCGCGCTTCAGCGATGGCGTTGATCACCCAGGGGCGGTCAACCGTCTTCAGTTTGTGCAGCTCGGCTTTCAGCGCTTCGGCACCGCGCTTGGTCACGGGAAAGGTGGCCATGAGGGAGTCTCCAAAACAAAGGGGCCAGAAAACAGCCCCGGTAAAAAGCAAACCGCCGATCGTTTCCGGTCGGCGGCGTTGCGAAAGATTATGCACCGAAACCCCAGCAAGGCCACGCCTTGCCGGACGTTGGCACGGTCAAGCGGTCAATTGAGCGTGCATTTCCTGCACGGAAATCACGTCCAATTGGTCCATGACCTTCATGCCCTCCACGGCAGCCTCGGCACCGGCAATGGTGGTGAAGGTGGTCACCCGAGCCAGCAGTGCCGACGTGCGGATGTGGCGTGAGTCGGCGATGGCGTTGCGACGCTCTTCCACGGTGTTGATGACCATGGCAATTTCGTCGTTCTTGATCATGTCCACGATGTGCGGGCGGCCTTCGGTCACCTTGTTGACCGTGGCCACAGCCACTCCGTCAGCGGCAATGGCGGCCGCTGTGCCCTTGGTGGCCACGAGGTCAAAGCCCAGTGCAGCCAGGCCACGCGCGACTTCGACGGCGCGGGGCTTGTCGCTGTTCTTGACCGACAGGAACACCTTGCCCGCAGAGCTGCCATCGGCCTTGAGCGGCCGGGGCAGCTTGGTGCCCGCACCCATCTGGCTCTTGACGAAGGCTTCGCCAAAGGTCTTGCCCACGCCCATCACCTCGCCGGTGGACTTCATCTCGGGGCCCAGGATGGTGTCCACGCCCGGGAACTTGACGAAGGGGAACACCGCTTCCTTGACGCTGTAGTACGGCGGGGCTCACCAGCGTCTGACCGGCCATGCAGCGCGCAGCCACCTTGGCCAACTGGATGCCAGTGGCCTTGGACACGTAGGGCACGGTGCGGCTGGCGCGGGGGTTGACCTCCAGCACGTAGATGATGTCCTGCCCGTCGATCTGCTGGATGGCGAACTGCACGTTCATCAGACCCACCACGTTCAGCGCCCCCGCCATGGCGGCGGACTGGCGCTTGAGTTCGGCCACAGTGGCTGCGCTCAGGCTGTAGGGGGGCAGCGAACAGGCGGAGTCGCCCGAGTGGACGCCCGCTTGTTCGATGTGCTCCATGACCCCACCGATCAGCGTCTGCCCGGCGTTGTCGCGCAGGCAGTCCACGTCGCACTCGATGGCGTCGTTCAGGAAGCGGTCCAGCAGCACGGGGCTGTCGTTGCTTACCTTGACGGCTTCGCGCATGTAGCGCTCGAGGTCACGCTGTTCGTGCACGATCTCCATCGCGCGGCCACCCAGCACGTAGCTCGGGCGCACCACCAGTGGATAGCCCAGGGCAGCAGCCTTCTCGAGCGCCTCGGCTTCGGTGCGGGCCGTGGCGTTGGGCGGCTGGCGCAGGCCCAGCTTCTGCAGCAGTTGCTGGAAGCGCTCGCGGTCTTCCGCCGCATCGATCATGTCGGGCGACGTGCCGATGATCGGCACACCCTCGGCCTCCAGGCCCAAGGCAAGCTTCAGCGGGGTCTGGCCGCCGTACTGGACGATCACACCCGTGGGCTTTTCCTTGTCGACAATCTCGAGGACGTCTTCCAGCGTCAGCGGCTCGAAGTACAGGCGGTCCGAGGTGTCGTAATCGGTCGACACGGTTTCGGGGTTGCAGTTGACCATGATGGTCTCGTAGCCGTCCTCACGCATGGCAAGTGCTGCGTGCACGCAGCAGTAGTCGAACTCGATGCCCTGGCCGATGCGGTTGGGACCGCCACCCAGCACCATGATCTTCTTCTTGTTGCTGGGTTCGGCCTCGCACTCGTCCTCATAACTCGAGTACATATAGGCGGTGTTGGTCGCGAACTCGGCGGCACAGGTGTCCACGCGCTTGTAGACCGGACGAACATTGAGCGCGCGGCGCGTGTCACGCACCTTCTTCTCGGTGGTCTTGAGCAGCTTGGCCAGGCGGCGATCGGAGAAACCCTTTTTCTTCAGCGTGCGCAGCGTCGCAGCGTCCAGCGAAGCCAGGGCCTGCTCGCCCTTCTCGTCAGCCAGCTTGTCCAGGTCCAGTTCGATCTTCACGATCTCCTGGATCTGCACCAGGAACCATTTGTCGATCTTGGTCAGCGCGTAGACCTCGTCCAGCGACATGCCCTGGGCAAAGGCATCGCCCACGTACCAGATACGCTCGGGACCAGGTTCGCCCAGCTCCTTCTCCAGCACCTCGCGGTCCTGGGTCTTCTCGTTCATGCCGTCCACGCCGACTTCCAGGCCACGCAGGGCCTTCTGGAACGATTCCTGGAAGGTGCGGCCCATGGCCATGACCTCGCCCACGGACTTCATCTGTGTGGTCAGACGGCTGTCGGCCGTCGGGAACTTCTCGAAGGCGAAACGCGGGATCTTGGTCACCACGTAGTCGATCGAGGGCTCGAAGGACGCCGGCGTGGCGCCGCCCGTAATCTCGTTGCGCAGTTCGTCCAGCGTGTAACCCACGGCCAGCTTGGCCGCCACTTTGGCGATCGGGAAGCCCGTAGCCTTGGAGGCCAGAGCGGAGGAACGGCTCACGCGCGGATTCATCTCGATCACGATCATGCGCCCGTCTTTGGGGTTGATCGAGAACTGGACGTTGGAGCCGCCGGTGTCGACACCGATTTCACGCAGCACCGCCAGCGAGGCGTTGCGCATGATCTGGTACTCCTTGTCGGTCAGCGTCTGGGCCGGCGCCACAGTTATGGAGTCACCGGTGTGCACGCCCATCGGGTCGAGGTTCTCGATCGAGCAGACGATGATGCAGTTGTCGGCCTTGTCGCGCACGACCTCCATCTCATACTCTTTCCAGCCCACGAGCGACTCTTCGATCAGAAGCTCGTTGGTCGGCGAGGCTTCGATGCCGCGCTTGCAGATGGTCTCGAACTCTTCCGGGTTGTAGGCGATACCGCCACCGGTGCCGCCCAGGGTGAAGCTGGGGCGGATCACCACCGGGAAGCCCACGGTCTTCTGCACGGCCCAGGCTTCTTCCAGCGTGTGGGCAATGCCGGAGCGCGCGGAACCGAGGCCGATCTTCGTCATGGCCTCCTTGAACTTCTGGCGGTCCTCGGCCTTGTCGATGGCCTCAGGCGTCGCGCCGATCAGCTCGACCTTGTACTTGTCGAGCACGCCGTTGCGCCACAGGTCGAGTGCACAGTTCAGCGCGGTCTGCCCCCCCATGGTGGGCAGGATGGCGTCCGGCTTTTCCTTGGCGATGATCTTCTCGACCGTCTGCCATGTGATGGGCTCGATATAGGTGACGTCGGCCGTGGCCGGGTCGGTCATGATCGTCGCCGGGTTGCTGTTGATCAGGATGACCTTGTAGCCCTCTTCGCGCAGGGCCTTGCAGGCCTGCACGCCGGAATAGTCGAACTCACAGGCCTGGCCGATGATGATCGGGCCGGCGCCAATGATCAGGATGCTTTTGATGTCTGAACGCTTGGGCATTTACTTTTTCTCCATCAGCGCCGTGAAGCGGTCGAACAGGTAGGCAATATCGTGCGGGCCGGGCGAGGCTTCCGGGTGCCCCTGAAAGCAGAACGCCGGCTTG
>DALYHW010000034.1:0-13395 GCA_031970695.1 Hylemonella sp. | reverse complement strand
CCGTCGAACAGGCTGACGTGGGTGGCACGCAAGTTGGCGGGCAGCGATTTCTCGTCCACGGCGAAACCGTGGTTCTGGCTGGTGATCGACACACGGCCGGAATCGAGGTCCTTCACTGGGTGGTTGGCGCCGTGGTGACCGAATTTCATCTTGAAGGTCTTGGCGCCCGAGGCTAAGGCCATGATCTGGTGGCCCAGACAGATGCCAAAAGTCGGGATACCGGTCTCGATCAGTTCACGCGCGGCGGCAATGGCGTAATCGCAGGGCTCCGGATCGCCGGGGCCGTTGGAGAGAAAGATACCGTCCGGCTTGTGCTTGAGCACCTCGGCCGCGGGGGTCTGCGCCGGCACCACGGTGACCTTGCAACCACGCTCGGCCAGCATGCGCAGGATGTTTTTCTTCACACCAAAGTCATAGGCGACGACATGGAACTTCGGCCGGCTCTGGTCGCCGTAACCCGAACCGAGCTGCCACTCGGTCTGCGTCCACGCGTAGGGCTGGCTCACCGAGACCACCTTGGCGAGGTCCAGGCCCGCCATGCTGGGGGCACCCTTGGCCGCTGCGATGGCCTGGTCAATCAGGGCCTGCGTGACCTGCTGACCCGCAGCCAAGGCCAGGATGGCGCCGTTCTGCGCGCCCTTGGTGCGCAAATGGCGGGTGAGCTTGCGGGTATCGAGGTTGGCAATCGCCACCGTCTTCTCACGGACCAGGTACTGCGACAGTGTCTCGGTACTGCGGAAGTTGGACGCCAGCAGGGGCAGATCCTTGATGATGAGACCGGCGGCGTGGACCTTCTCGGCTTCGATGTCCTCAGGGTTGATGCCGTAGTTGCCGATGTGCGGATACGTGAGGGTCACGATCTGCCGGCAGTAGCTCGGATCAGTGAGGATTTCCTGGTAGCCGGTGATGGCGGTGTTGAACACCACCTCGCCGACCGTGGTGCCGGTGGCACCGATGGAATTGCCGAGAAAGACCGTGCCGTCTGCGAGCGCCAGGATGGCGTGAGGGTGATTTCCCTGGAGAGACAAAAGCACTGGGTACTCCGTTGGTTACGGGCGCGCCCACGCATCTACAGGAACGGGTCCTGGCTGCTGCTTTTGAGAGGGATTGTTCGGCCTGAAATGCGCTGGGGCGGCTGGATTTCTGAACAGTCAGAGATTATAGCCGACAGCTTATGTCCCGTCTCCTTGCCGGGGTGCAGGTGCAGGCGCATCCCCGTCCATGGACCGGCGGGGAAGGATCAGGCTGGCCCGGCGGAGACCGCACTGGCGTGCAGGCAGATGGCCGCGGCAGCCGCCACGTTGAGCGACTCCTCACCCCCGGGCTGGGCGATCCGAACGAACTGGCTGGCCCGTGCCATGAGCTCGCTCCCGACGCCCTGCCCTTCATGCCCCAGCGCCCAGGCACAGGGCCAGGGCAGACGGGCACGATGGATCAGCTCACCCTGGTGGGAGCTGGTCACGAGCAGCGGCAGACCCAGGCCCTCCAGCGCCGCTGGCTCCGCACCCTCGACGAGTCGCAGTGCAAAGTGTGCGCCCATCCCCGCGCGCAGCACCTTGGGCGACCACAAGGCCGCCGTCCCCTTGAGGGCCACGACCTGCCGAAACCCGAATGCGGACGCGCTGCGCAAGATGGAGCCGACATTGCCGGCATCCTGAACCCGGTCGAGGATGACCGTTGCCTCGCCACCCCGCACATCGGTCTGCGCCGGTAGCTCAAAGACGAATCCCAGACGGGTTGGCGCTTCCAGGCCACTGATGCCGTCGAACAGCGCATCGGGCAGGAGCACCGTCTTGGGCGCGACCGCGCCGAACTCCGGTCCGTAGGCGGCCCACGCCGACTCGGCCAGCACGGTGACGGCAGGTTGCTGCCCACGTTGCAGTGCGGCACGCCCCAGGTGGTCACCCTCGACCCAGAAGCGGCCAGCCTTCCGATAGGACGCGCCATCCTGGCTCAGCCGGCGCAAGTCCTTGAGCAGGGGGTTGTCGCGGGAGGTGATGTGGAGCGGTGTCATCGCAACACCTCGGTGACCGGGGCAAAGGTGCGGCGATGCTGAGGGCAGGCCCCATGCAGCCGCAGGGCCGCGATATGTTCCGCCGTCCCGTAGCCCTTGTGCGCGGCGAAGCCGTACTGGGGAAACTCACGGTCGTACGCAGCACACCAGCGGTCGCGGTGCACCTTGGCCAGGATGGATGCGGCGGAGATAGCCGGGACCTTCGCGTCGCCCTTGACGATGGCTTCGGCCAGCACATCGAGCACCGGCAGGCGATTGCCATCCACCAGAACCTTGGCGGGTTTCAGGCGCAGACCTTCCACGGCACGCCGCATGGCCAGCATGGTCGCCTGGAGGATGTTGAGCTCGTCGATTTCCTCGACCGTCGCCTCCGCGATGGAGCAGCACAGGGCCTTGGCTCGGATCTCGTCGTACAGCTTTTCGCGGCGAGCTGCGGTGAGTTTTTTGGAGTCGGCCAGACCTTCGATCGGATGGAGTTCGTCGAGGATCACCGCGGCAGCCACTACCGGGCCGGCCAGGGGCCCGCGGCCGGCCTCGTCCACGCCGGCCACCAAACCGGGCGTATCCCACATCAGCGTGGCCTGTTCAGCCTGCAAGAACTTGCGCGATCGCATCGGCCGCCAGCCTGGGAGTATCACGCTGCAGTTCGGCATGCAGCGTCGTGAATGTGCGCTCCAGCGCCTCGACCCGCTGGGGGGTATCCAGCCACTGCAGCGTGGCCGCTGCCAGTTGCGCCGGTGTGGCCTCGTGCTGGATCAGCTCGGGGACAACGAAGTCGCGACAAAGGATGTTGGGCAACCCGATCCAGGGCTGCAAGTGTTTGCGCTTCATGAGCTGGTACGTGAGCCAGTTCATGTTGTAGGCGATGACCATGGGACGCTTGAAAAGCGCCGCTTCCAGCGTCGCCGTGCCACTGGCGATCAGCGTCACGTCGCAGGCGGCCAGCGCCGTGTGCGACTGGCCATCCAAGATCTGCACATGGCCAGCCATGCCGGCCGCGCGCGCGGCCCGCTCGATGGCTGGACGCAGGGCGGGGATCGCCGGCAGCACGAACTTCAACGGGGGACGCTGGCTCTGCATCAGCGCCGCTGCACGCAGGAAAGACTCTGCCAGGTATTTGATTTCCGAGGACCGGCTGCCCGGCAGGAGGGCCACCACCTGCGCCTCGACCGGCAGTCCCAGCGCCGCGCGGGCCGCGGCACGATCGGGCACCATCGGGACCACATTCGCCAGCGGATGGCCCACGTAGGTCGCGGCGATGCCGTGCTGCGCCAGCAACGCGACCTCGAAGGGAAAAATGCACAGTACGTGGTCGACGCTGGCCTTGATCTTGTGCATACGCTCCGGGCGCCAGGCCCAGATGGACGGGCAGACAAAATGCGCAGTCTTCACTCCGGCAGCCTTGAGGTCATGCTCGAGGTCCAGGTTGAAGTCCGGCGCGTCGACACCAATGAAAACATCCGGCCGTTCCTGCAACAGACGCAACTTGAGATGTTCGCGGATCCCGACGATTTCCCTATAGTGGCGCAGCACTTCCACGTAGCCACGCACAGCCAGCTTGTCGCTGGGCCACCAGGCCCGGAACCCGCGACGGGCCATCTGCGGCCCGCCGATGCCTACGGCCTGTACTTCGGGCCAGCGGCCCACGAGGCCGTCCAGCAGCAGGCCGGCAAGAAGGTCACCGGAGGTCTCCCCGGCAACCATGGCTACGCGGGGTGAGACCATGGCGGATCAGCGCACGATGCCGCGCTGCGGAGTCGTGTTGGAAAGGAAGTCCATCATCATCGCGACATCGGGCGCCGCGTCCGGGAAGCGCTGCGTCAGCGCAGCGATTTGCGCCTGTGACTGCTCCATCGTCAGGCCGTCCCGGTACAGGGCCTTGTGCATGGCCTTGACGGCATTGATGCGCTCGGGCGTAAACCCGCGGCGGCGCAGACCTTCAAAGTTCATGGAGCGTGCCTCGGCGGGCTGGCCCTGGCACATCACGAAGGGGGGCAGATCGCCGAACAGCAGCGAGCACATGGCGCTCATGCTGTGCGAACCAATACGCACGAACTGATGTACCACCGTGTAGCCGCCCAGGATGACCCAGTCGCCCACCACCACATGGCCGGCCAACTGCGCGTTGTTGGCAAAGATGCAGTTGTTGCCCACCAGGCAATCGTGGGCCAGATGGGTGTAGGCCATCATCCAGTTGTCATGCCCCAGGCGCGTCACGCCGCCGCCCTGCACCGTGCCGATATGGTAGGTGCTGTACTCGCGGATGGTGTTGCGGTCGCCGATGACGAGCTCGCAGGGCTCACCCTTGTACTTTCGGTCCTGGTTATCCGAGCCCAGCGACACAAACTGGAAAACCCGGTTGTCACGGCCAATGGTCGTGTGCCCCTCGATCACGCAATGCGATGCGATGCTCGTCCCGGCGCCGATCTTCACGTTCGGGCCGACGATGGTGTAGGGGCCGATGGAAACCGTCGTGTCCAGCTCGGCCTTGGAATCGACAACGGCGGTCGGATGGATCTGCGCCACGCGACGTCCTCAGGCAATCTTGCGCATGGTGCACATGAGGTCGGCTTCCACCGCACGCTCGTCGCCCACGCTGGCCCACGCCTTGAACTTGAAGATGCCGGCCTTCATTCGCTCCAGCTCGACCTCCAGGATCAGCTGGTCACCCGGCTCCACGGGCCGCTTGAAACGGGCGCCGTCGATGCCCGCAAAGTAGTAGACGGTCTTGTCGTCAGGCGTCTCGCCCAGGGTCTCGAAAGACAGCAGGGCCGCCGTCTGGGCCAGAGCCTCGAGCATCAGCACGCCGGGCATCACCGGGCGGTGCGGGAAGTGGCCGTTGAAGAAGTCTTCGTTGATGGTGACGTTCTTGATCGCCTTGATGCGCTTGCCCTTCTCGACTTCCAGCACACGGTCCACGAGCAGGATGGGATAGCGGTGCGGCAGCTTTTTGAGGATCTGGTGGATGTCCATCGTCGTCATTTTTTTGTTTCCTTCAGTTCTTTCTCCAGCGCCCGCACCCGCTCGCGCAGGGTCGAGAGCTGCTTGAGCGTGGCGGCGTTCTTTTCCCAGGCGCCATTGTCTTCCAGCGGATAGAAGCCCGTGTAATGGCCAGGCTTGTTGAGCGAGCGCGTGACCAGCGAAAACGACGAAACGTTCACGTTGTCCGCAATGGTCAGGTGACCCAATACGCCGGCACTGCCACCGATGGTGCAATTGGCACCGATGGTGGCGCTGCCCGCCACGCCCACGCAGCCGGCCATGGCGGTATTGCGGCCGACACGCACGTTGTGGCCGATCTGTATGAGGTTGTCCAGCTTCACGCCATCCTCGATGACGGTATCGGACAGTGCACCCCGGTCGATGCAGGTGTTGGCACCAATTTCCACATCGTCACCGATGCGGACCGCCCCCAGCTGCTCGATCTTGACCCACCGCTCCCCCTCCCGCGCAAAACCGAAGCCGTCGGCCCCGATCACCACGCCCGGATGGAGGATGCAGCGCTCGCCGATCACGCAGTCTTCGCTGACGGTCACGCGCGATTTCAGCACGGTGTGCGCGCCGATGCGCGCACCGCGCTCGACGACACACAGCCGTCCGATCTGCGCCTCGGGATCCACCATGGCACCAGGATCGACCACGGCGCTGGGGTGAATTCGCGGGCCGGACGGGCGCTGGCGCGAGCGTTGCCAGAGCTGGGTGACGCGGGCGAAGTAGAGGTAGGGGTTGTCAGCCACAATGCAGGCACCGCGGACACGAGCCGCCTCCTGCTGGGCTGGGGCCACGATGACACAGCCAGCCTGCGTGGTGGCCAGCTGCTGCTGGCATTTGGGATTGCTGAGAAAGCTCAGCGCACCGCCATCCGCCGACTCCAGCGGCGCCAGGGCACGGATTTCAAGTGCGGGATCGCCAAACAGCTCACCTCCGAGCTGCTCAACGATGGCTCCTAGACGCAAGGCCACACGCGCTCCGCCCGCCGGTGCATCACTTGGCGACCGAGGCGTTCAGGGCCTTGATCACTTTGTCGGTGATGTCGTGCTTGGGGTTCACGTAGACCGCCTCCTGGAGGATGAGGTCGTACTTCTCGGCATCGGCCACCTGCTTGACCACACGGTTGGCCCGCTCGAAAACCTGTTGCAACTCTTCGTTGCGGCGGGCGTTGAGGTCCTCCTGGAACTCGCGGCGCCGGCGCTGGAAATCCCGGTCCTGCTCGACCAGCTGCTTCTGGCGGGTCGCCCGCTGGCTCTCGGACAACGTGGGGGCGTCACGATCCAGTTCCTCGGCCCGCTTCTTGATGTCTGCGCCCTGGGCCTGGAGTTCCTTTTCGCGCTTGGAAAACTCCTGCTCAAGCTTGGCCTGCGCGTTCTTGGCCGGCAGCGCTTCCTTGATGATGCGGTCCAGGCTGACGAAGCCCAACCGGAACTCCTGCGCGTGTGCCGGTACGGCCAGCAACGCCAGCCCCAGCAATGCGCCTGCGGCACGGGTAAGGTATTTCATCATCAGAAGGTCGTCCCAATCTGGAATTGCAGATTCTGGATTCTATCGCCTTCATACGTCTTGATGGGCGTGGCAAATGCCAGGCGCAGAGGACCCATCGGAGAGATCCAGCTCAGCCCGATACCACCCGCGGCGCGGAAGGTCGACGTATCGAAGGGCTCGTCAGGACCGTAGACATTGCCGGTATCCACAAAGGCATAGATCCGCAGCGTCCGGTCGTTGCCGGCCCCCGGGAACGGCGCCTGCAGCTCGAAGTTGAAATTGACCTTCTTGGTACCGCCGTAGGTCAGCCCCGTCGATGGGTCGCGCGGCCCAAGACTTCCGGCCTGGAAACCACGCACCGAACCGAGGCCCCCACCATAGAAATTCTTGAAGAGCGGATACGGGCGTCCGTCCAACCCCTGGCCCATGGCCTTGCCCAGGCCCAGCTCGCCGTTGAAGGCAAAGGTGTACTGCTTGGTCAGGGGCACGTAATGCTGGTAGTTGTACGTTCCTCGGACGTACCGCACTTCTCCGCCCGTGCTCCACTCGGCCGTGGCCCGCTGCAGATTGCCGGTCGTGGGAACCAGGGCGCTGTCACGGTTGTCCCGACCCCAGCCCACGGTCAGGGGCACCGCGGTACTCTCGTAACCGAACTGGTCGGCGTAGCTCTGATACGCCGCGGGCAGGTAGGTGCCCGGCAGGATGGTGGTGCGCTCGACGCCCGCGCCGAAATACACGGTGTCGCGCTCCGTGAAGGGAATGCCAAAGCGGAGACTGCCGCCACTGGTCTGGACCGAGTAGGTGTCCGGGTCGATATACGGACGCGAGACGCGCTGGTAGAGGTCGATGGTCCGGGACACACCGTCCTGCGTGAAATACGGGTCGGTCGTGCTGATGACCACGACCCGGTTGATGGTGCTCGTGTTGACCTGCAGGCCCAGCGAATGGCCAGAACCGAACACGTTTGCCTGATTGATGCCGAACTGCAGGCCAAGACCTTCGGTCGTGGAATAACCCGCACCGATGGTCAAGCTGCCAGTCGGGCGCTCGGTCACCTTGAGATTCAGATCCACCTGGTCGGCAGTCCCGGGTACTTCACTCGTTTCCACGGAAACGTCGCTGAAGTAGCCCAGTCGGTCCACCCGGTTGCGCGACAGCTTGATCCTGTCGCCGTCATACCAGGATGCCTCGTACTGGCGCAGCTCACGCCGGATCACCTCGTCGCGGGTCTTGTTGTTGCCGGAGATATTCACCCGTCGCACATAGGCGCGGCGGGACGGATCCGCCTGCAGCACGAGCGTGACCCGGTTGCTGCTTCGATCGATGTCGGGCACCGATTGCACGCGGGCAAACGCGTAACCGAAGCGGCCAAAATGTTCCGTGAAGGCTTTGGTGGTCTCAGCCACCTGGTCGGCGTTGTAGGCCTCCCCGGGCCGGATCGTGACCAGGGACTTGAATTCGTCGTCGCGGTCGAGGTAGTTGCCCGCAAGCCGGACCCCGGCGACGACAAAGCGCTCGCCCTCCGTCACATTGATCGTGATCGTGATGTCCTGCTTGTTGGGCGACATGGCGACCTGGGTCGAGTCCACCCGGAATTCCAGGTAACCGCGGGCCAGGTAATAGGAGCGCAGCGTCTCCAGGTCGGCATTGAGCTTGGCACGGGAGTAACGGTTGGACTTGGTGTACCAGCTCATCCAGTTGCCGGTGTCCAGGTCGAACAGGTTGCGCAGCGTCGTTTCCGGGTAGACCTTGTTGCCGACGATGCGGATCTCGCTGATCTTGGCCGGTTCGCCCTCGTTCACCGTGAACGCCAGGTTCACGCGGTTGCGTTCGACGGGCGTGACCGTGGTCACGACCTCCGCCGCGTAGAGGCTGCGGTTGATGTACTGGCGCTTGAGCTCCTGCTCGGCGCGGTCCAGCAAGGCCTTGTCGAAGGGCCGGCCTTCAGCGAGGCCGATGTCCTTGAGCGCCTTGACCAGCACCTCCTTGTCGAACTCGCGGGTGCCGGCAAATTCGACTGCGGCGACGCTCGGCCGCTCTTCGACCGCAACCACCAGCACGTCACCCCGGATCTCGATGCGCACATCCGTGAACAGACCGAGCGCAAACAGGGCGCGGATCGACGCCGTGCCCTTGTCGTCGCTGTAGGTATCACCCACACGCAGGGGAATGGATGCGAAAACGGTGCCGGGCTCGACCCGCTGCAAGCCTTCAACCTGGATGTCCCGGATCTTGAACGGATCGGCCGCCCAGGCCAGCTGGGTTACCAGTGCCAGAGCCGTCAACAGGGGCCACGCACGCAGGCTGTATCGTTTGAAATGCATCGGTAGATTTGAAAATTGGCAGGCCTGGCGACGCGGAGACCGGCGCTTCAGCCCCAGAGACGGGTGAGGTCGTTAAACAGCGCGATCGCCATCATGGCCGCCAGCAAGGCCACGCCCGCACGTTGCAGACGCTCCAGCCAGGCATCGGAGACCGCCCGACCGGTCAGGCCCTCCCAAAGATAATACATCAGGTGCCCGCCATCGAGGACCGGCAAAGGCAGCAGGTTGAGCACCCCCAGGCTCACGCTGATCAGCGCCAGGAAGACCAGGTAGCTTGTCAGGCCCAGGCTGGCCGAACGCCCGGCGTAATCCGCGATCGTCAGCGGGCCGCTGAGATTCTTCAGCGAGGCCTCGCCCACGAGCATCCGGCCCAGGGTGCGCAAGGTCAGCAGGGAAACGTCCCAGGTCTTGTCCAGGCCCTGCCACAGCCCATCCACCAGACCGTATTCGACGGTCACCATTTCGGGCATGGCGCCGACATAGGCGCCTATCCGACCGATCTTCACACCGCCCTGCTCCACCACATCCGGCAGGACCTCGATCGTGACGATGGCGCCACGACGCTCGATGCGCCACGACCCGCCGACCGCTTGCCCGCCCTGAACCGAAGACCGGATCAGCTCCCGCAACTGACGGGCATCAGTCACAGCCTGCCCCGCCACGCTGAGCACCAGGTCGCCCGCCTGCAGGCCATCGCGCGCCGCCGCGCTGCCCGGCGCGATCTCTCCGATCTCGGGCAGGCTGAGCGGCGTCACGATGCCGATGCGCTCGAACAGCCGGGCATCCGCATCATTCGCACGCATCCCCGACAAGGGCAGCAGCACCTCGGCAGCGGCATGGCCCGGCGCTGCCGCCAGTGCCAGGCGAACGTCGCGCCCCTCGAGCGCGCCCCGGGTCAGCAACCAGCGGACATCCTCGAAGGAACGGACCGCTGCCAGTTCACCTCCGTCAAAGCCGGCACGATCAACACGTTCGCCACCGCGCAAGCCGGCCTGTTCGGCCACGGAAGCGGCTGCCGGCCGCCCCAGCACCGGCGCGGCCATCTGGACACCGCTCCAGTTGACGGCGGCATACAGCAGCACGGCGAGCAACAGGTTGGCCACCGGCCCGGCCGCCACAATCAGCGCGCGTGAACGCAAAGGCTGGGTATTGAAAGCCAGGTGTCTCTCTTGCGGCGCGACGGGCGCTTCGCGTTCGTCGAGCATGCGCACATAGCCCCCCAGCGGAAAGGCGCACAGGGTGAATTCCGTCGGCGAGCCCTTGGGCTGCCAGCGCAGCAGAACCCGACCGAAGCCGACCGAGAAACGCAGCACCTTCACGCCGCAGGCCACGGCCATGCGGTAGTGGCCGTATTCGTGCACGGCGATCAGGACACCCAGCGCGATGACAAAGGCGACAACGGTCAGCATGAAGGTCTCCGGCTCAGGCCGCCAGCCGCTGCACCTGCTGCGCAGCGACGGCACGCGATTGTGCGTCCAGGGCCAGCAGATCCTGCAAGGACCCGGGAGTAGCCGGTGTGATCGCGTCCAGGGCCTGCAAGTTCACCGCGTGGATCTGGTCGAAGCGGATCCGACGCTCCAGGAAAGCGGCCACCGCCACTTCATTGGCGGCGTTGAGCACCGCCGTGGTGCCCGCCGGTCCACGCAAGGCCTCCCAGGCCAGGTGGATACCGGCGTAGCGCTCGGCATGGCCCGGCGCGTCCAGCGGCTCAAAGGTCATGGCCGCCAGCTTGTGGAAATCGAGCGCCGCCGCCCCGGAGGCCATACGCTCGGGCCAGGACAGGCCATAGGCGATCGGCACGCGCATGTCGGGCGTACCCAGTTGGGCCACCACCGAGTGGTCGGTGTACTGGACCATCGAATGGATGATGCTCTGGGGGTGGATCACCACCTCCAGCCGCTCCGGTGGCAGGCCAAAAAGGTAGCGCGCCTCGATCACCTCGAGCGCCTTGTTCATCATGGTCGCCGAATCCACCGAGATCTTGCGCCCCATCACCCAGTTCGGATGGGCACAGGCCTGTTCGGGCGTGACGTCCCGCAGCGACTGCGGGTCCCGGGTACGGAACGGCCCGCCCGACGCCGTGAGGATGATCTTGTCCACCCGCTCGTTCCAGCTTGCCGGATCCTCCGGCAGGGACTGGAAAATGGCGGAATGCTCGCTGTCAATGGGCAGCAGGGTGGCGCCGCCCTCACGCACGGTGCGCAGGAAGAACTCACCCCCCACCACCAGCGCCTCCTTGTTGGCCAGCAGCAGCCGCTTGCCGGTGCGCGCGGCCGCCAGACAGGGCGCCAGTCCTGCGGCGCCGACGATGGCGGCCATCACGGTGTCCACATCCTCGTTCGCCGCCACCTCGGCGATGGCGGCATCACCGGCCAGCACACGGGTGGTCAAACCGGCAGTCTTGAGCCGCTCTTCCAGGCGCGCAGCGTGCGCCAGGCTGGCCATGACCGCAAAACGCGGCCGGAACTGCTGACACTGCTGGAACAACAGGTCCACCTGGGTCGCCGCGGTCAGTGCGAAGACTTCGAACCGCTGGGCATGGCGCGCCAGTACGTCCAGCGTGCTGGTGCCAATGGAGCCCGTCGACCCCAGGATGACAACACGATGCCTCATCGGGTCAGCGCGTAGAGCATGAGGGCCAGAGGCAGCGTGGGCAACAGCGCGTCCACCCGATCCAGTACGCCGCCGTGCCCGGGCAGCAGGCGGCTGCTGTCCTTCATGCCCGCGCTGCGCTTGACCAGCGATTCGACCAGATCGCCCACCACGCTCATGGTGGCGAGGAACAGCACCGCCAGCAGCAGCAGGGCCCAGCCCCCACTCGACACGAGGTGCCCGTACAGGCTGGGCGGCGGCAACACCCCGACCCGCTCCAGGGCCAGCCAGACCAGGGCCAGCACCACCACACCGGCCATGCCACCCCAGACACCCTCCCAGCTCTTGCCCGGACTGATGGAGGGGGCGAGCTTGCCACGGCTGAAGCGGCCACCGAGGGCCTTGCCTGCAAAGTAGGCCGCAATGTCAGCCATCCAGACCAGCAGCAGCACGGAGAGCAGGAAGGTGATGCCGATCTCGCGCGCCTGCACCACCGCGAGCCACGTCAGCCACAGGGCCAGCCAGCCTCCCGCCAGGCGCAGGCTGCGCGGCAGGGCACCCCAGCGGGCCACGCCCGCCTTGAGCAGAGCGGCTCCGGCCAGGACCCAGATGCCACCCGCCACGGTCCACAGCAGGGGCTGCGGCTTGCCAAGCAAGCCCAGATCCCAGGCCATCACACAGGCAACCAGGCTGGCGAAGGCGCCGGACCAGGAGGTCCACTGGCCCAGGCCATTGAGTCGCCCCCACTCCCAGCCGGCCGCCACGATCAGCGCCAGCGTCACCAGGCGCCAGTAGAGGGTGTCGTGATGAAACAGGGCCGGCAACAGGAACAGCAGCAGGACCAGGGCCGTGATGATGCGCTGCTTGAGCATGCGTGAGTCCTCAGACAACCGGTTGGGCCGCGCCCGCGAGCTGTTCGGACGTCTGCCCGAAGCGGCGCTCGCGCTGGCCAAACGCGGCAATGGCGCGATCGAGCTCGGCCTCGTCAAAATCGGGCCAGAGCTTGTCGCTGAAATAGAGTTCCGAATACGCCGCCTGCCACAGCAGGAAATTGCTCAGACGGAGTTCGCCGCCGGTACGGATGATGAGGTCCGGGTCGGGCACGTGGCCCATGGCCATGGCCTGGTGGAGGGACACCTCGGTGATCGTTTGCCCCTGCGCCGCCAGCCGGGCCGCTGCCTGCGCGATGTCCCAGCGACCGCCATAGTTGAAACAGACGTTGAGGATCATGCGACCGTTGGCTGACGTTGCCGATTCGGCCGCGGCCAGGCCGGCGCAGACTTTTTCGGACAGCCCGGCGCGTTCGCCCACGAAATGCAACTGCACGCCATCCTTGAGCAACTGGGGGACTTCCTTGGCCAGCGCCGTAGCGAGCAGCTCCATCAGGCCGGACACCTCGTCGGCAGGACGGTTCCAGTTCTCGGAGGAAAACGCGAACACGGTCAGTACGCCAATACGACGATCCAGGCAGGCCCGGATACAGCGGCGCAGGCTCTCCATCCCCTGGCGATGTCCCGCCAGGCGGGGCAGAAAGCGCTTGCCGGCCCAACGGCCGTTGCCATCCATGACGATGGCAATGTGGTGCGGCGTGCCGCCGGGCGAGGTCATAGACACAGCCATGACAACGGCTTACACCGCCATCACTTCCTGTTCCTTGGCGGCGACGAGCTGGTCGATCGTGGCAACATGCTTGTCCGTCAGCTTCTGGATGTCGGCCTCGGAGCGCTTCTGGTCGTCTTCCGACGCCTGCTTGTCCTTGACCAGCTTCTTCACCGCCTCGTTGGCGTCACGACGCAGGTTGCGCACGGCAATCTTGGCGTTCTCGCCTTCGTTGCGAACCAGCTTGGTCATCTCCTTGCGACGCTCTTCGCTCATGGGCGGCATGGGCACGCGGATCAGATCGCCCATGGAGGCAGGGTTCAGGCCCAGATCGCTCTCGCGGATGGCCTTCTCGATCTTGGCGCCCATGCCCTTTTCCCAGGGCTG
>DALYHW010000033.1:8335-17452 GCA_031970695.1 Hylemonella sp. | reverse complement strand
TGTAGCTCAGTTGGTAGAGTCCAGGATTGTGATTCCTGTTGTCGTGGGTTCGAGTCCCATCAGCCACCCCACCTGATTTCCCAGACAAAACGCCCGCAGCTGCGGGCGTTTTGCATTTCGGGCCGGGTCAGATGGCCGCTTCGGCTTCTGCCCGGGTTTCGTAGATATGGGGCGCCAGGCCACGGGCGCTGATCGCGCGGCCCAGCTTGTCGCGCAGGAACGCGCTGGTGGTGTATCGCACGGTGTTGAGGTAGTACTGGCTGCTCAGCCGTTCGACGACCTGGGTGTAGGCGTCGAGGGCTGCTTCCATGATTTCGAAACCATCGTAGTTGACGATGACGTTCACCCGCCGGCCGATGGACTCGCATTTTTGCGACACCACCTTGTACAACGCCTCGACGTCCTGCGGCGTCATCAACTTGAGTCCCTGGAAGTTCAGGTACAGCCGGTCGCGCTCAGGTTGCCAGAACATGCGATCCACCAAGGCAATCGACATCAGGCTGTCTTTGAGATTCATGGCTTCGGGCATGAAGATGCGGGGATCCATCAGCCTGGGCTCGCGCACCAGGGGGCGGAAATCCATCTGAGCCAGGATGTCGCGCTCCAGATCGATGCCGGGAGCCATTTCGAGTAACTCCAGCCCCTCGGGGCAGAGCCGAAAGACGCAACGTTCGGTGACGTACAGCACGCGCCGGCCCTGGGCTGCCGCGTAGCGGCCGCTGAACGTAATCTGCTCGATCTGGCGGACGAATTTTCGAATCCGCCCTTCCTTGAAGATTTGCAGCTTTCCATCCGCCACTTTCACTTCCAGTCCGCCGGCGGTGAAGGTTCCGACAAACACCAGCGTGCGGCAGTTCTGCGAAATGTTGATGAAACCGCCCGCACCGGCCAGCTTCGGGCCGAAGCGGCTCACGTTGGTGCTGCCACTGGCGTCGCATTCGGCCAGGCCCAGTACGGCCAGATCCAGCCCGCCGCCGTCGTAGAGGTCGAACTGCTGGTTCATGTCCAGATGTGCGAGCGCATTCATGGCGGTTCCGAAATTCAGCGCGCTGCCCGGTACGCCACCAATCACACCCGATTCGGCCGTGAGGGTGATGTAGGGCAGCAGGTGCTCTTCGGTGGCGACGTTCGCCACTCCTTCCGGGATGCCGATGCCCAGATTCACGACCGCATTGGGCATCAACTCGAAGGCAGCACGCCGCGCGATGATCTTGCGTTCATCCAGCGGCAAGGGCGACATGACGTCGAGCGGGATACAGATTTCGCCCGAGAGCGCCGGGTTGTAGGGTGTGCCGTAGGTCTGGGGGTGATGTTCGGCACCAGCCAGCACCACGCAGTCCACCAGTATGCCCGGCACCTTGACGCGGCGCGGTGCCATGGACCCGGCCGCCGACACGAACTCCACCTGGGCTATGACCACCCCGCCGGCATTTTTCACTGCCATCGCGATGGCCAGCACGTCCTGCGTCAGCGCCTCGCGGTCCATGGCGAGGTTGCCATCGGGGTCGGCCACCGTGGCGCGGATGAAGGCCACGTTCGGTCGAGGCAGTCTGTAGAAAAGAAATTCCTCGCCCCCGAGCTGTACCAGTTCCACCAGCTCCTCTGTGGTGCGCTGGTTGATCTTGCCACCTTGCTGCCGCGGGTCGACAAAGGTGCCCAGTCCCACACGTGACAGGTTGCCCGGCAGACCCGCGGCAATGTCACGGTACATCCGGGACATGACCCCGAGCGGCAGGTTGTAGGCTTCGAAAGCCCCCTGCAAGGCCATCCGGGCTAGCTGCGGCACCATGCCCCAGTGGCCTCCGATGGCCCGGCGCAGCAGGCCGGGATGCGCCAGGCGGTTGCAGCCCTTGTCTTGTCCATTGCCCGGTCCGCCGCCAAAGACCAGCGTGAGGTCTCGCGGCGTCGCACTCTCCTGGAAGCGCTTTTCCAGGGCTAACACCAGCGCATCGGGGACGCCTACCGTGCCAAACCCCGAGCAAATCAGGGTGTCATGATCGTGGACAAGGGCGATGGCCTCAGCCGCAGAGACAAGCTTGGATCGCATGGTGAGGCCTAACCTTTCGGGGCGCGGGGCGCTTTTTTCGCCACAGCCGGGGCCTTGGCCCTGGTGGGCGACTTGCGCGTCGCCGCAGCCTTCCTGGTGCGAGTTGCTTCCGGTGCGGCCGGCGCGGTGGCACGAGGTGGGGTAGGCGGTGTGCCACCGGCGGCTCCATCAAACGGAGTGCCCAGCAGGGCCTCCAGTTGCTCGATCAACTGCTTTGATTCGACGGTGACTTTCGACCGGTCGCCCACGACGAAATGCAGCCAGGCCATCGCCTGCTGGCGATCCTCGGCCCTCGGGATCAAGTTCGGCAGGGTCTGCAGGGCGCGCTCACGCTCGAATTCGATCAGAACGGATTGCTCGTGGAGGAGGGTGGAGCGCCGCTCCGGCCCCATGGCGGAGAACGGTCGTTCGTTGTGCAGCAGGTGCGCTGCGCGCTCGAGCCGGTCCTTGCGCACTTCGCCCCGCGCGTCCGCCAGCAGGATCAGCATGCGAATGGTGGCTGCCGCAATATCGCCTCGCTCCATCGAGGCCAGGATCTTCACCACCTCGGGCAGGTGCCGGTAGTCCTCGGCGGACTCCAGGGTGCGCCCCTGCGCCCCACGCTCGCCAAAGCGCCGCAGGAAGGGCAGACCATAAAGGGCCAGAAAGGCCGACTCGTAACCCGCATCCCGCAGGTCGCGCCAGAGGTCCAGACTGTGCGTCACCCCCTGCGCCCAGGCTTTCTCTAGCGCCAGGAAGGGATTGTCCGGGCGCGACACCTGTCGCTGCTGACGCACCTGTTCGGCCTGATCCTTTACCCAGACCATGGCCGGGTTCAGGTCAGAGAAGACTTTGCGACCCAGGCGCCCCGGGTGGCTTTGCCGGATCGCCTCAGCTACGGGTTCGGTGACCAGGCTCTGCACCACCGGCCGCAAGCCCATCTCATAGGCGGCGGCGCCCAGCTCGGACAGGCGCGCCACGGCTGAAAACTCCTTCTCGAGCTCGCGATCGTTGTCCACCACGGTGAGCAGTTCGGTCATCTTGCGCTCGTGCAGGCTCACCATGAAGTGTTCCTGCCCGGGCGCCCCGGTGGCTTGGTCGATGGTCATCTCGTAAAGCCCCGGGGGCAGCGCCTCGATGGCCTTGAGCGTGGAGGTCATCTGGGCATGTTCCTTTCGGGCCACGGACGACGACACGAAGATGCCGAGATGCCCCACCTTGTCGTGCACCATGTAGATGATGCGCATGCCGCGCACGCGGATCTCCCGTTCGTCCACAAAGGTGTCGGCGATCCAGTTGAGTGCCTGTTGCGGCGGCGTGATGTTGTCGCCACGGCTGGCGAAGACAATGATGGGCGACTTGATCGCCTTGAGGTCTACCGACAGACCGGGTTCGAGTTGGGCCGCGCCGCGCGCCAGACGGTTCCCCACGAAGAGCTGCTCGATGATCCAGCGCATCTCCTCGTCGTTGCTGAAGTGGTAGGCGCCCCACCACTTTTCGAATTCGAGGAAGCTGTCGCGGTTCTTTTCGACATTGGCATACAAGTCGTAGTACTTGCCAAAGTAGTTGCGTGCCGGGTTGAGCATCTCGAAGTTGGACACGAGGTGCGCACCGTCGAATTCGCCGGCCCCCAGGTCAGACATCAGTAACGCGGGTGTCACTCCGCCCAGCAGGCCGCCGTTGTAGCGCATCGGGTTTTCGCCCACCTGGCCTGCCCATGTCGACACGGGTGCCCCGTTGATCACCAGCGGACCCGTGAGGTCCGGGTAGACCGCGGAGAGCAGCAGCGTGGCCCAGCCACCCTGGCAGTTGCCGACCACCACAGGTTTATGGGATTTTGGATGGCGCCGCGCGATGGTGCGCAGGAATTCGGCTTCAGCCCGCATCACATCGGCCAGGGTCTGGCCCGGCTCCGGGTGCGGACGGAACACCACGAAATACACAGGTTGCCCGGCCCGCAGCGCAACCCCTACTTGGCTGTCATCCTTGAACCCGCCGATGCCAGCGCCATGGCCGGCCCGTGGGTCAATGATCATGTAGGGCCGCTTGGTGTCGATCACCTGCACCCCCTCCGGGGGAATGATGCGCAGCAACTGGTAGTTCACGGGGCGCGCGAGGGTCTTGCCATCGAGCACCACCTCGTAGTCGTAATTGAGCACCGGGGGAGCGCCTGCCTCCTCGTGGCGAACGTCGGCATTGCCGCGTTCGCGCAGTGTCTCGAGCGTGAGCAGCCCACGCTGGCCGGCATCCGTGGCGTACTGCAACCAGTCGTTCCAGCTCTGGCCGGTTACGGCGGCGGCCATCAGGGACTGCTGGATCGCCAGCAATTCGGCCGCCATGTCCTGCGCCTGCTGGCCGCTGGTGGCGGCAATTTTCCGGGCATGGTGGTCCTGGCTGGCGAGCAGACGGTCGATCCGCGCTTTCTCGGCCTGGAATTCTTCAGTGATCCGCGTCTGGGGGCTTTTACGGCGGGGTGTCGGGGGCATGAGGCTTTCCGTGGCGATGTCAAATTCTCGCCGCTTGTGGCGAACGGGCAAAGTACATCCGTGCCCATTGCCACACTCTGGCGCCACGTCTGGCCGGAGCGCTGCTTCATGGCCGAGCGTAGATTCTGGTCCGCACAGGACCTTATGAAATATTGATTTTGTGCTATTTTAAATATAGCAATTTTTCTTCGACGATTTTTAATCGTCAACGCCGTGAAAATTTCCCTTATCGCCGGGATTTCCTGCGGCCATGCCGCAGCGAGCTTGTTGCCGGTGCTGCCTTTCCCTACACTTGCCCCTTAAAGCGTTGACTGAGGGTGAGTGCAGGAGAACAGCATGAATATTGGGCTCAGGACGGCATGGGGCGTGCTGGCAGGCGGCCTGCTGGCGACTTGTGTGCTGGCTCAGACGGGTGGGCGCTCGACGGCATTCGAGCCACGGGATCTCACCTTGGCGCAGTTCCGCGCGCTCGGCAGCGGCGGGTATGTGCTCTACATGCGCCATGGCAACACCGATAACAGCCGTCCCGATGCCTTCCGGGTCGACCTGGCCGACTGTGCCACCCAGCGCCCGCTCAATGCCGAAGGGCGCAAGATCGCCGCGCAGGTCGGGACCTACCTTCGGCAGTCCGGCATCCCGGTGCAGGAGGTGCTGCACAGCCCGCTGTGCCGGGCGCGCGAATCGGCCGAACTGGCTTTCGGCCATCTCGGCGACAAGGTTCGCGCCGACGCTCAGCTCATGTATCCAGGCAACCTGACCAGCGAGGAAAAGAAGCCCATCGTGGCGCGCACGCGGGAACTGCTGTCGACGCCGGTCCCCGCGGGAACCAACCGTGTCCTCGTGGCCCACGCGCCCAACCTGGCCGACGTCATGGGTTACTACGTCAAGCCCGAGGCCACCGTCGTGGTGATCCGGCCGCTGGGCGGCGGGCGTTTCGATTACATCGGCAGCATTGAGCCCGCGCAGTGGCCACGGCTCCTGAGCGGAGCCGGCGCTGCGGGCCGCCGCAGCGGCCAGCCATGACTACAAGGTACGCATGAGAAAGATCCTGCTGGCCCGGTTGCGCGGGCGTTCCCGTTTCCTGGCTTATTTCTTCGTCCCCGTAGCGCTGGCCTTCATGGCGGGTGCCGTCTACAACTACAGTTCGGTATCCGGCTATCGCGACGTACAGAAGTCCAGCGATGCCCTGATCCGGGAACACCAGCAGACGGTGGCCGAAATCTCCCGGCTGGGTTACGAGATGCTCAAGCTGCAGCACGAGGTGAACGACCTGCTGCTGCGTGACGGCCGTGGCCGGCTCGACGCAGCGCAGGCCTATGCCTTGCACTCCCGCGTGGTGGACCGCCTGGCGGCCCTGGAGCCGCGCTTCAAGCGGCTGCGGGATATTCCCTACTCGGTCAACGCCGACGCCGAACTGGGCGAGGTGTTGCGGCTGTTCACGGCCTACCGCGACAGTGTGGTCCGGGGGACCGACATCGTGGCCGTGGATCCGACGCTGGCTGCAACGTACATCGGGCAGGCCAACCAGCACTATTTCGATCTCGCCGCGGCCACGCGCAAGATCGATGCCGACCTGTCCGAGCGGATGCTCGACGAGATGGCGCGGGCGGAGCAAGACCTCGACAGCTACACCCGTCGCACCTACCTGATGGGGTTTGCCATGACCGGGCTGGCCACACTGGCCTGGCTGGCGATCGCCTTGCTGCTGTCCGGTCGCCTGTCCCTGCTGGCACGTGCGCTGCGCAGCCTGACCGAGGGTGACCACGAGGGCGATGCGCGTGACCTCGACCGCGTGCAGCACCTGGCCGACCGGCCGGCGGGCCTGATCGGCGGCATGGCGTCAGCCGTGGTGGCTTACCGCAGCGCGACACTGGAGCGTGATGCCGCACAACGCGCCCTGCAGCATGAGCGCGACACGCTGGAGCAGAAGGTGCACGAGCGGACGGCCGAGCTGAGCAGCGTGCTGGGCGAGATGCAGATGATCTTCGAGAAGGCACCGGTCGGCATCGTGATCGTCAAGGACCGCGTGATGCTGCGCTGCAACCGCCGGCTTGAGGAGATGTTTGGCTATTCGTCTGGCACGTTCCAGGGACAATCGACCCGCCTCTGGTATGCCGACGACGAGGCTTTTGCGGCCGGCGGCGTGGCGGTCTACCAGAGGCTGCTGGACGGCAGCATCAGCGATGCCGATCTGCAGTTCACGCGGCGGGATGGCACGCCCTTCTGGGCGCATGTGAGTGGCGGCCGGATCAGCAACGAAACGATCGGGCAGGCGCTGCTGTGCGTGATCGAGGACGTCACCGAGGTGCGCGACGCCACCCGCGCCCTGCAGGCGGCGCACGAAGAGCAGAAGGCGATCTTCGATGCGGTCTCCGTGGGCATCGTGCTGATGGAGCAGCGGATCATCACGCGCAGCAACCGCAAGCTCGAGGAGATTTTTGGCTACGGGCCGGGGGAACTCAACGGCCAGCCCGCAAGGATCTTCTATCCGGACGACGCGACCGCGTCGCGCATGGGCGAGCAGGTCTACGCAGCGCTGTCCGAGGGGCGGGTGCACCATGACGAACTGGAGATGGTGCGCAAGGACGGGTCGCGTTTCTGGGTCCGGGTGGCGGGGCGCAAGTTCGGCCCGCCGGGCCATCCGCCCAGCCTGCTGGGCATCATGGAGGACATCACCGAGGAACGTGCCAACCGAGAGGCCCTGCGCGCGGCCAAGGAGGAGGCGGAGCAGGCCAACCGCGCCAAGAGCAGTTTCCGGGCCAACATGAGCCACGAGATCCGCACGCCGATGAACGCGATCATCGGCATGTCCTACCTGGTGCTCAAGACCGACCTCAACGAGCGCCAGCGCGAGTACCTGCGCAAGATCCAGGCCTCCAGCCAGCACCTGCTGGGCATCATCAACGACATCCTCGACTACTCGAAGATCGAGGCCGGCAAGCTCAAGGTCGAGAGCATCGAATTCGAGCTGGAGCACGTACTGGCCAACGTCGCCACGCTGATTGCCGACAAGGCGGCCGCCAAGGGGCTGGAGCTGCTGTTCGACGTCGATCGCCGGCTGCCCAACCACCTGATCGGCGACCCGCTGCGGCTGGGCCAGATGCTCGTGAACTACGCGAACAACGCCGTCAAGTTCACCGCCACCGGAGAAATCAGCATCTCACTGCGGCTGGAGGAAGAGACCGACCATGACTTCGTGGTGAAGGCGTCCGTGCGCGACACCGGCATCGGCCTGACGCCGGAGCAGATGGGGCAGTTGTTCCAGAGCTTCCAGCAGGCCGACAGCTCGACCACGCGCGAATTTGGCGGCACGGGCCTGGGCCTAGCCATCACCAAGCAGCTCGCGGCCATGATGGGTGGCCAGGTGGGCGTCGAGAGCGAGTTCGGCAAGGGCAGCACCTTCTGGTTCACGGCCCGGTTGCGCAAGGGCGCCACGCCCTCGCGGCCGCTGGCGCTCAGTGGCGACCTTCGCGGCAAGCGTGCGCTGGTCGTCGACGATAACGACAGTGCCCGCCAGATGCTGTCCGACATGCTCGAGCGCCAGGGCCTGCAGGCCGATGCGGTGGAATCGGGCCGCGCGGCGCTGGAGGCGCTGGACCGGGCCCAGGTCCAGGGACATCCGTACGAGCTGCTGCTGCTGGACTGGCAGATGCCCGTGATGAATGGTATCGAGCTGGCCCGACGCGTGCGGGAGCGGCCGCTGGAGCCGCAGCCCCGCATGGTGCTGGTCACGGGTTACGGCCGCGAGGAGGTGCTCAAGAGCGCCGATGCGGTGGGTATCAAGGATGTACTGATCAAGCCGGTAAACGGCTCCACGCTCTTCGATTGCGTGTCGCGTGTGATGGGGCAGGTGAGCGACGAGGTCCATGCCTACGTTGAAAGCCGCGATCAGGCAGAGGAGGTCCTGGCGGCCGTGAAGGGGGCGCACCTGCTTCTGGTGGAGGACAACGAACTCAACCAGGAGGTGGCCAGCGAGTTGCTGCGCGACGCGGGCTTCATCGTGGATGTGGCGGCCAACGGCCAGGAGGCGGTGGACCTGGTGCGCGCCAACGGTTATGACCTGGTCCTCATGGACATGCAGATGCCGGTCATGGACGGGCTGGCCGCGACACGGATCATCCGCACCCTGCCGGATCGGGCGACCCTGCCGGTGGTGGCCATGACGGCGAATGCCATGGAACAGGATCGCCAGGCCTGCCTGGCCGCAGGCATGAATGACCATGTGGCCAAGCCCATCGATCCGCAGTTGCTGTTCCAGACGCTGGCGCACTGGATCCGCCTGCGTCCGGGCCTGGGGGGCGCGACCGTGCCGCGCGAGCCGGCAGCCGCGCCTGCGGTATTGCCCGCCCTGGAAGGCATCGACACGGTCGACGGTTTGCGCCGGGTGCTGGGCCGCACCGACCTCTACCTCACGATGCTGCGCAAGTTCGCCGCCGGGCAGCGCTCGACGCCGTCGCAGATCCGGGCCGCGCTGGCCGCCGGCGACCGGGATGCGGCACGACGCCTTGCACACACCCTCAAGGGACTGGCAGGCAACATCGGTGCCGCGAGCCTGCAGCACGCGGCCGCGGTACTGGAGGCCGCATTGGCGGCCGCGCCCGGCGC
>DALYHW010000033.1:0-8312 GCA_031970695.1 Hylemonella sp. | reverse complement strand
GAAGGCGTGCGACCATGCCCTGCAGGCGGTGATGGCGACGCTGGACAGCGGCCTGCCTGCAGAAGCGCCGGCCGGTCCCGAAGCCTCGGGTACAGTCGGTCCGGTGGATGCTCAGGCCCTGTCGGCCGTCTGTCGCCGTCTTTCCGGATTGCTGTCCGGCGACGACATGGAGGCCGGTGATCTGCTGCGCGAGCACGGCCCGCTGCTGCGTGCCGGGCTCGGTGAGGCCTACGCAGCGCTGGCTGCGGCCGTCGGGGATTTCGATTTTGAAACGGCGCTTGCGCGGCTTCACGCGGCGATGACGGCGCGTGGCATCGCTGACTGAAGCGGGAAGACGAGCACGTTATGGTGATGGAACAGTATCCGGACAAGCTTGACGACAAACAGTCCGTCCTGGTGATCGACGACACCGTGGACAACCTGACGCTGATGCAGGCCCTGCTCAAGGACCGCTACAAGGTCATGGCGGCCAACAACGGCGAGCGCGGGATCAAGATCGCGCAATCCGACGATCCGCCGGACCTCATCCTGCTCGACATCTTGATGCCCGGCATCGACGGTTACGAGGTCTGCCGCCGGCTCAAGGGCGACGCGGCGACGCGGGACATTCCGGTCATTTTCCTGACGGCGAAGTCCGAGGTCGAGGACGAGCGCAAGGGCTTCGAGCTCGGCGCGGTGGACTACATCACCAAGCCCATTAGCCCGCCCATCGTGCTGGCGCGGGTGCACACGCAGCTCACGCTCAAGGCTTCGGCCGATTTCCTGCGGGACAAGAATGCGTTTCTCGAGGCCGAGGTTGAAAAACGTACGCGTGAGGTCATGGCCATCCAGGACGTGACCATCATGGCACTGACTTCACTGGCCGAGACGCGCGACTCCGACACCGGCAACCACATCCGCCGCACCCAGAACTATGTGCGTGCCCTGGCCCGCAAGCTGTCCCTGCATCCGCGCTTTTCGTCCTTCCTCACGCTGGCCAACATCAACCTGTTGTTCAAGTCGGCGCCGCTGCACGACATCGGCAAGGTCGGCATTCCGGACCGCATCCTGCTCAAGCCCGGGCGGCTGACGCCGGAGGAGTTCGAGATCATGAAGACCCACACGACGCTGGGGCGCGACGCGCTGGCCCACGCCGAGCAGATGCTGGGCACCGAGGTGGCTTTCCTGACGCTTGCCAAGGAGATCGCCTACTCGCACCAGGAAAAATGGGATGGCAGCGGCTATCCGCAGGGACTCAAGGGCGACGACATCCCGGTGTCGGCCCGGCTGATGGCGGTGGCCGACGTCTACGATGCGCTGATCAGCCGGCGGGTCTACAAGGAGCCGATGCCGCACGCACAGGCGATGGACATCATCCGGCAGTCCGCGGGACGCCACTTCGATCCGGATGTCGCGCAGGCTTTCCTCGAGATCGAGGACACCATCCAGGCCATCGCCGTGGCCTACGCGGACAGTGACTCGGACCTCGACCGCAAGCGCGAGTACCTCGAGATCGCAAAACTCCAGGAATGAGGCGGCCTCAGCCGTTGACGAGCACCAGCTTGCCCTTGACCTCGCGTGAACCCATGCGCGCATAGGCGGCCTTGAGCTCGGCCAGCGGCAGCGTGCTGTCGATGACAGGTTTGATCTTTCCCTGTGCGTACCACTGGGCCAGTGCCATCATCATGGCCGCATTGGCCTGGGGCTCGCGCCGTGCGAAGTCGCCCCAGAACACGCCCACCAGCGAGGCGCCCTTGAGCAGAGGCAGATTCAGCGGCAGTTGCGGAATGGGGCCAGCGGCAAAGCCCACAACGAGGTAGCGTCCGCGCCAGGCGATCGAGCGGAAGGCCGGTTCGGCGAGGTCGCCGCCCACGGGGTCATAGACGACATCGGGTCCCTTGCCGTGGGTGAGGGTCTTGAGTTCGTCGCGCAGGTTCTGCGTGCTGTAGTTGATGGCGGCGTCCGCCCCCAGCTGCCGGCACAGGGCGCATTTCTCGTCGCTGGACGCTGCCGCGATCACGCGTGCGCCCATCGCCTTGGCAATCTGGATCGCTGCCGTTCCGACACCGCCGGCCGCGCCAAGCACCAGCACGGTCTCGCCGGCCTTGAGCTGGGCCCGGTCCACCAGGGCATGGTGCGAGGTGGCGTAGGTCATGATGAAGGCCGCCGCATCGACAAATGGGAAACCCAGGGGCAGCGGCAGGCACAGCGCGGCCGGTGCGAGCGTGTGGGTGCCGAATCCTCCGGTGCCCGACAGGCAGGCCACGTGCTGGCCCACCTTCAGGTTGTCCACGCCAGCGCCCAGTGCCTGCACCACACCCGCATACTCGGAGCCCGGAACGAAGGGCAGGGGCGGCTTCATCTGGTACTTGTTCTGCACGATCAGCAGGTCCGGGAAATTCAGGCTGGCGGCCCGGATCTCCACCAGCACCTGGCCCGGGCCGGGTTGCGGGGTGGGCAGTTCCGTCCATTCCAGGGCGTCCACTCCGACAGGGTTGGTGCATAGCCAGGCGTGCATGTCGTGTCTCCTCGTTGGTGCAGCCGGTCATGATACGGGGCGTGTTCCATGACGTGATGTCCCTCGCGCGACGGTCTTGGCAGGGGCCCACCTACAATCTCCGCGTAAGAGTCCCACCCCATGAAAATCCTGATTTCCAACGACGACGGCTACCAGGCCCCCGGCATCGTGGCGCTGTACGAGGCGCTCAAGGACGTGGCCGAGGTCGAGGTGGTCGCCCCCGAACACAACAACAGCGCCAAGTCCAACGCGCTGACCCTGCATTCACCCTTGTACGTGCATCGCGCTGCCAACGGCTTTCGCTATGTGAACGGCACGCCGGCCGACTGCGTGCACATCGCGCTGACGGGCCTGCTGGGCTACCGGCCCGACCTCGTGGTCTCGGGCATCAACAACGGTGCGAACATGGGCGACGACACCATCTATTCCGGCACGGTGGGCGCGGCCATGGAGGGCTACCTCTTCGGCATTCCGGCGATCGCGTTCTCGCAGACCGAGAAAGGCTGGCAGCACCTGGATGCCGCCGCCGCGCAGGCGCGCGCCTTCGTGCAGCAGATGCTGGCGCAGGACATGGTGGGGCAGCGCCCGTGGCTGCTCAACGTGAACATCCCCTGCCGTCCGCTGCACGAACTCAGGCCCGCGAAAGTCTGCCGTCTCGGCCGCCGCCATGCCGCCGAGGCCGTGATCACGCAGACCAGTCCGCGTGGCGAGACCATGTACTGGATCGGCGCAGCCGGCCCGGCCATGGACGACAGCGAGGGCACCGATTTCCACGCTACGGCGCAGGGGCATGTGGCGGTTACCCCACTGAAGGTCGATCTCTCCGATCACGAGTCGCTGGGCTACTGGGCCCAGGCCATGGCCCAGTTCAACGCGAAGGCCCGCGCATGACCTCGCGTCCGCGACCCGGCTTTCCGGCGCGGCTGGACCGGCCGGGTGACAGCGGGCCGCGCGCCACCCGTCCACTGGGGGCCCCCGCCAGCCCGGTACCGACGGCCTTGCGCGTTCCGCGCGGGGTACCCGTACCGCAGGGCGTGGGCCTGGATTCGCAGGCCGTGCGCATGGCCATGGTGCAAAAGCTGGCCGCCCAGGGCATCCAGGACGCGCGGGTGCTCGAGGCCATGGGCCGGGTCGAGCGCCATCGCTTTGTCGACACCGCACTCGCGCCGCAGGCCTATGAGGACACCAGCCTGCCCATCGGGCTGGGACAAACCATCTCCAAGCCGAATGTGGTGGCGCGCATGATCGAGCTGCTGCTGGCAGGTCACGACCCGCGCAACGGCGCGGTCATGGGGCGGGTGCTGGAGATCGGTACCGGCTGCGGCTACCAGGCGGCGGTGCTGAGCCTGCTGGTGCGGGAGGTCTACAGCATTGAGCGACTGCGCGGCCTGCATGAGAAGGCTCGCGAGAACCTGCGGCCGCTGCGCCTGCCCAACGTGCATCTGCTCTTTGGCGACGGGATGGCCGGGTATGCCCAGGGCGCACCCTATGCCGGCATCATTGCTGCAGCGGGTGGGGAGGCCGTGCCCCAGGCCTGGATCGAGCAGCTGGCCGTCGGCGGCAGGCTGGTGGCGCCGGTGGCAGCGACCGGTGGTGGCACGCAGGCCCTGCTGGTGCTGGACAAGACCGCGGCCGGTGTGCAGCACACGCTGCTTGAGGCGGTTCACTTTGTCCCCCTAAAATCGGGTATCGCATAACGAGGAATGCTATGTCTCTGGATTGGCGACGAACCGGGTTCGGGGTGCTGTTGGTGGTGGGCACGTTGTGGCTCTCGGCCTGCGGCACCAGCAGCCTGAACACGGCTCCGGTGGAGGACCGCCGTACCCCTGTCTCGCGTCCTGTGATGGACTCCAACACGGTGGCGGTCAAGCAGCCGCCCGGTTTCGAGAACGCCGGCAAGCCCGGCTACTACACGGTCAAGCCCGGAGAGACGCTGATCCGGATTGGCCTGGAGACCGGTCAGAACTGGAAGGACATCGCACGCTGGAACAACCTGGATCGCCCGAACCAGATCGAGGTGGGCCAGGTCTTGCGCGTCATCCCCCCGAGCACGCAGACTGCTGCGGTGGAGAGCTCCGGCGTCGTGGCCCGCCCGGTGACCTCGGGCAGCGTGGCGTCAGCGCCGGTCCAGTCGGGCCCGGCCGCTGGCAGCCGGCCGGCCGCGGCCAGCACGAACGCGGACAGTGCGGCAGCGGCTGCCGCCGGCGAGTCGGCGCTGGGCTGGGTCTGGCCGGCCAACGGCCCGGTGCTGGCTGGTTTCGACGAGGTGAAGAACAAGGGCGTGGACATCGGCGGCACGGCGGGCGAGCCGGTGCTGGCCGCGGCCGAGGGGCGGGTCGTCTACGTGGGCGCCGGCCTGCGTGGCTACGGCAACCTCATCATCCTCAAGCACAACAGCACCTACCTCACGGCCTACGCCCACAACCAGACCCTGCTGGTGAAGGAAGACCAGACCGTGCGCAAAGGCCAGAAGATCGCCGAGATGGGCAACAGCGACGCCGACCGAGTGAAGCTGCACTTCGAGGTACGACGGCAGGGCAAGCCGGTCGACCCGATCAAATACCTCCCGGCCCGATAGCCAGACGCGGATGCCGTCAGGAGTGAGGAACCATCATGGCCCGGCCCCTCAACGGCAAGAAGCGCAGCACAAAGCGACCGGCCAGCCGTTCAGCTGCAACTGAGGCGGCGGCCGCGGCGGACCCGGGTGAGGTGGCCGACGCGGTCGAGCCCGTCACGGCGCGCGAGGTCGGCAAGGTGGTCGCCGAAGCGGAGCTCGCTGGTGAATCCGGTGACGCGCTGACATCCTACCTGCGCAATGTGCGTCGCACCGAGCTCTTCACCCCCGAGCAGGAATACGAGACCGCCATGCGCGCGCGGGCCGGCGACTTTGCCGCGCGACAGAGCATGATCGAACACAACCTGCGGCTGGTCGTCAGCATCGCCAAGCTCTACCTGGGCCGGGGCGTACCGCTGTCGGACCTGATCGAAGAGGGCAACCTCGGCCTGATGCATGCGATCGAGAAGTTCGAGCCCGAGCGGGGGTTCCGTTTCTCTACTTACGCCACTTGGTGGATCCGTCAGGCGGTCGAACGCGCGCTCATGCAGCAGGGGCGCGTGATCCGCCTGCCGGTCAACGTGGTGCGCGAACTGCAGCAGGTATTGCGTGCACGGCGCGAGCTGGAGAACGACGCGCAGTTCATTGCCCGCCGTCCCGACGGCGTGCGGGTCGAGGATGTGGCTCTTTTCCTCGGGCGCGACATCCACCAGGTGGCCGAACTGCTGGCGCTGGCAGACACGCCCAAGTCCCTGGACGCGACCGTCGAGCGCGCCGACAGCGAGCAGACCCTTGCCGATACGGTGGTCGATGAGCTGGCGGTCGATCCCAGCGGCATCACCCAGGCCCACGAGGTCGAGCGTCTCCTCGAAGACTGGCTGCACAGCCTCTCGGCGCGCGAGCGCGAGGTGCTCGAAGGGCGCTTCGGCCTGCACGATCGCGAGCCCGAGACCCTGGACGTGCTCAGCCAGCGTCTGGGCCTGACCCGCGAGCGCGTGCGACAGGTCCAGAACGAAGCCTTGTTCAAGCTCAAGCGGCATCTGGCACGTCGCGGCATCACCCGCGAGGCGCTGCTCTGACCGGTCCGCACCTGGCCCCGGAGGGGCGCAGGGCCGCGTTCCTGATGCGAGACCCGGGGCCGGTGACGGCAGGGCTGGTACAGTCCGGCCATGATCAGTCCTGTCCTGGTTTTTGACATCGAATCCATCCCCGACCTGGCTGGCTTGAGGGCCCTGCGTGGTGCCTTGCCCGCGCAGAGCAACGAGGAGGTGTACGCCGCCTGGCTGGCCGAACGCAAGGAAAACGGGCAGAGCGACTTCATGCCCCTGTACCTGCAGCGCGTCCTGGTCATCAGCGTCGTGTTCCGCAATGCCGAAGGCCTGCGGGTGCACTCCTTCGTGGACCGCGACGACCACAGCGAAGGAAAGATCATCCAGACCTTCTTCAACACGCTCGAGAAGCATGTACCGCAGCTGGTCAGCTGGAACGGTGGCGGTTTTGACCTGCCCGTACTGCACTACCGCGGCCTGCGGCACGGCGTGGTGGCTGACAAGTACTGGGACCAGGGCGAGGACGACCGCGAGTTCAAGTGGAACAACTACATCAGCCGCTACCACATGCGGCACCTGGACCTGATGGACCTGCTGGCGCTGTACCAGCCCAAGAACAATGCGCCGCTGGATGCCATGGCCAAGCTTTGCGGATTTCCGGGCAAGCTAGGCATGGATGGTTCGGCCGTCTACCCGGCTTACCTGGACGGCAAGCTCGAGGACATCCGTCGCTATTGCGAGACCGATGTCATGAACACCTACCTGCTGTACTGCCGCTTCCAGAAGATGCGTGGCGGCATGCTGGAGGCGGAGTACGCAGCGGAGATCGCGCTGGTGAAGGAGACGCTGGGCAACCTGGCCAGCGCCGAGCCGCACTGGAACGAATATCTCGCGGCCTGGGGCTGAGCCCCGGTTTTGTCCGCGCCGCTTCAGGCTTTCGCGAAGACGGCCGCAGGCCTGCGCGCAACCTGTTTCCCCTGGCGCAGCAGTTGCTCGAATTCCTCCCGCGGTAGCGGCTTGTGGAACGGGTAACCCTGGCAGGTGTTGCAGCCTTAGAGGGAGAGGCGGTCGCGCTGGGCCACACGGCCAAGGAGCAGGTCGGCCAGCGCGATTGCAAGTACGCGGACCGGGAAGGCCCGCGTGACTGCGCCCACGTTCTTCAGTCCAGTACGGGGGATCACGCATGCTGTTCATGCTCAGGCGGCGCCAACGATGGGCCCAGTCTAACCTCGCGGACAATAGAGGCATGACAGAGAAAACCACAAAAACCGGTGAAATGCCTCCGGACCGGCTGCTCGTTGAGTCCCTCGATATCGAAGCCCAGGGCATCGCCCATCGGGCCGATGGCAAGGTCGTGTTCATCGAGGGCGCGCTGCCCTTCGAGGAGGTCAGCGCCAGCGTTCATCGCAGCAAGAACAACTGGGAAGCCGGCGTTGTCACGGCGATCCATCGCGAGTCCTCCCAGCGTGTGCGTCCGGGATGTCCGCACTTCGGCCTGCACGCGGGCGCCTGCGGTGGCTGCAAGATGCAGCACCTGCACCCGGCCGCCCAGGTCGCGGTGAAGCAGCGGGTGCTCGAGGACAACCTCTGGCACCTGGGCAAGGTGAAGGCGGAAACGGTCCTGCGGCCCATCGAAGGCCCTGCCTGGGGCTACCGCTACCGTGCCCGCCTGTCGGTGCGCCATGTGCGCAAGAAGGGCACGGTACTCGTCGGGTTCCATGAGCGCAAGAGCCGTTACGTGGCCGACATGGAAGTCTGCCCGGTGCTGCCGCCGCATGTGAGCGCCATGCTTATGCCGCTGCGTGCGCTGATCGGCTCGCTCGAGGCCATCGAGACTTGCCCGCAGATCGAACTGGCCTGTGGTGACGCGGTCACGGCGCTGGTGCTGCGGCACCTGGAGCCGCTGAGCGCGGGTGACCTGGCCCGGTTGCGTGCCTTTGCCGAAAAGCACCCGGGCGTACAGTGGTGGCTGCAGCCCAAGGGGCCGGATACCGTGCACCTGCTCGATCCCCAGGGGGCGCCGCAACTGGCCTACGGACTGCCGGAGTTCGGCGTCACGATGCCGTTCAAGCCCACCGATTTCACGCAGGTCAACCCGCACATCAACCGCGTGCTGGTGTCGCGGGCGCTGCGCCTGCTCGATGCGCAGCGGTCCGAGCGCGTGATCGACTGGTTCTGTGGCCTGGGCAACTTCACGCTGCCCATCGCCACG
>DALYHW010000032.1:0-17477 GCA_031970695.1 Hylemonella sp. | reverse complement strand
CTGCGCCAGGGCGGTGTCGACCTGCTGGTGGTCGCCGTCGCGCAGACCGTCTCGGCCGCCCTCTCGGGCACCGACGCTGCCTGGCTGCACGACGCCCAGTCCAAGTACCCGGTGCCCGTGCGCCTGGAACTGCCGCGCGACAAGCAGGTGGGCCTGGACACCGTGCTGGCGCTGCCGATGCGCGCCGCCAACGGCCAGCTGGTGCCGCTGTCGGAACTGGTGCGTGTGGAGCATGGCGTGATCGACAAGCCGCTGTTCACCAAGGACCTGGCCAATGTGAGCTACGTCTTCGGCGACATGGCCGGCAAGCTCGACTCGCCGCTGTACGGCCTGTTCGCCATCCGGCCGCGCCTGGACGAAGCCGCGCTCAAGGGCACGGGTGAGCTCAGCGAATACTGGATCAGCCAGCCCAAGGACACCTACCGTGGCTACGCCCTCAAGTGGGACGGCGAGTGGCAGATCACCTATGAGACGTTCCGCGACATGGGCGCCGCCTATGGCGTGGGCCTGATCCTGATCTACCTGCTGGTGGTGGCGCAGTTCCGCTCCTACACCACGCCGCTGGTGATCATGGCGCCGATTCCGCTCACCATCATCGGCGTCATGCCCGGCCATGCCTTGCTGGGTGCACAGTTCACTGCCACCTCCATGATCGGCATGATTGCGCTGGCCGGCATCATCGTGCGCAACTCCATCCTGCTGGTGGACTTCATCGAGCTGCAGGTGAGCCAGGGTATGAAGTTCAAGGATGCCGTGGTGCAGTCGGCCGCCGTGCGGGCGCAGCCCATTGCGCTGACTGGCCTGGCCGCCATGATCGGCGCCTTCTTCATCCTGGATGACCCGATCTTCAATGGCCTGGCCATCTCGCTGATCTTCGGCATCCTGGTGTCCACCCTGCTGACGCTGGTGGTGATCCCGGTTCTGTACTATTCGTTATACCGCCGGAGGTATGAGGGCGCCGACGGCAATCCCTCGCTCTCCGCTTCCGCCTGATTCCTTTTATCCAACCTAGGAGATTGAAATGACTGTTGAACGCTACATCCGCATCCTGGCCGGTTTCATGGTGATGCTCTCGCTCGCACTGGGCGTGGAAGGCAGCCCCATCTTCGTGAACAAGTGGTTCCTGGCGCTGACCGCCTTCGCCGGCTTCAACCTGTTCCAGTCCGGTTTCACCGGCTTCTGCCCCCCTGCCTTCCTGCTGAAGAAGCTGGGCGTGCAAGAGGGTGGCGACGTCTGCCGTACCAAGTAAGGCCTGCGTCATGAGCGAGTCCCAGGCCCGCGTCACGCTGCGCCAGCAGCAGGACTACCGTTTCGAGATCGACTTTGGCGGGGGCGTGCCTGCGCTCATCGGCGACGAGAAGGCCCCGCTGGGCAGCGGCACCGGGCCCACGCCCGTGCAGTTGCTCGCGGCGGCCGTGGGCAACTGCCTGTCGGACTCGCTGCTGTTTGCCCTGCGCAAGTTCAAGCAGGCACCCGAGCCCATCAGTACCGAGGTCACGGCCGACATCGGCCGCAACGCCGAAGGCCGCCTGCGCGTGCTGGGCATGGCCGTGCGCCTGCAACTCGGCGTGCCCGCCGACACGCTGCAGCACCTGGACCGCGTGCTCGAGCAGTTCGAGAACTTCTGCACCGTGGCCAGCAGCGTGAGCCAGGGCATTCCCATGCAGGTGGCCGTGTTCGACGCCACCGGCCGCCAGTTGAAGTGAGGTAAGACCATGCCCGCCACCGCCAAGACCAAGGAAGGCCCCAAGGCCGCGCCCGTCACCGACGAGGCCTGCAACCCCACGGTGCTCACCGACGACGACTCGCGTGCCGAGATCCTCAACCGCCTGCGCCGTGCCGAAGGCCAGCTGCGTGGCATCCAGCGCATGATCGAAGAGAACGAAAGCTGCCTCAAGATCGGCCAGCAGTTCTCCGCCGTGCGCAAGGCGCTGGACAGCACCTACCTGCGCATGACGGTGTGCTTCATGTCGCAGGAACTCGAAGCACGCCTCGCACCCGACGACGAGCAGAAGGCCGATCTGGCGGTGATGATGAAGGATCTGGAGGCGTTGCTGGCGCGGGTGGGGTGAAGTGACAGCGTCCGCATGCCGAATTGGCTTCGACGCTTACTAAGGCGTCTGCGATATGGTCTTGAGCAAATTGACCTAACGGCCGATAGTCTGTACAGTACGCGACGGGATCTGAGGCTGAGCCCTTTGGCCAGTAGTAGGATTTCACCCGCCCCTCTTCGAAAGGAGAGGGGCTTTTTATTTCTGCGGCCAAACCACGATGCCAGTCGGCCCACCGGTCAGGTGATTTACTTCACTGACTCTTGCTTCGCCAAGCTCATCCCAAATCTTCTCGCCAAAGCTATTGCCGGGGAAGACCTTTCGGAAGGCGGCATAGGCATTCAAATCGGCAAGCTGTACAAAGAAAGATTCAGACGATCTACGATCGGATGAGTCTTCCACGATGTTCTCGGCCTTCCTGTCTAACGATCCCTCACCGAAGGCGGACGGAACGTAGTGAAAGCGTCGCATTGTGCGTATCTTTTTCTTGATGAACTCGCCATGCCCATCGTCTGGAACGACATGGATGTTGTCTTTGTTGGCGGTGCCAAAGCGTTCGAGGCGCTGTATTGCGTATTGCCAGGCAGTGTCACGAACATCAATTGTCTTCTTGGCAATGCGACTCTTGACCACTACAACGGTGAAGACTTTGAACAAATGAGTTTTACGCTGAAAGCGCATCGCTGATTGGTAAGCAGCCATACGAGCTGGATAGCTGAGACCGGCATCGTTGATGTCACCCTTGTTATGCACTAACCAGCTAGCTTTCAACTCCGCCCGAGGAGAGATATGAAATTGATCACGTAAATAGCGACGAAAAGCGATCGTTTGATCGAGAGCCTTTAGCCAGTCTTTGTCATGTACCAGGAGGGCAGAAAGCGAGAAAGTATCTGTTGGGCTGTTGTTGAAGCCGCTGTCGCCGGATTCGTCGAAGTAGGCAAAGTACATCGCATCTCCAAGAGCAGAACGGCATAACGCCGAGCGCAGCCTAGTTTTACACCAAGGCGGGAAAGACAAACAGAGGCTTGCCTAGCCTGCTAAGTCAATAACACCGCCACCTAGACACACATCCCCGTCATACAACACCGCCGACTGCCCCGGTGTCACCGCCCACTGCGCGTGCGGGAAGCTCAGGCTGAAGGTGGCGCATTCCACGCTGCTCAAGGTACACGCCGCATCCGCCTGACGGTAACGCGTCTTGGCCGCCATCTCGCCGGGTTGGGGCGGCTCGCCCGCCACCCAGCTCGCATCCTGTGCATGCAGCGTGTGCGAGAGCAGCAGCGGGTGCTCATGCCCCTGCACCACCCACAGCGTGTTCTTCTCCATGTCCTTGCGCGCCACGAACCAGGGTGCGTGTTCGCCGCCGCCCTTCTGCGCGCCCTTGGCCTTGATGCCACCTATCCCTAAGCCCTGGCGCTGGCCCAGGGTGTAGAAGCTCAGGCCCACGTGCTTTCCGATCACGCGGCCGTAGGCCTTGTCACCGGGTGGCGGGGTGCCATCCTTGATGGGGCCGGGCTCTTTCTGGATGTAGCGGTTGAGGAATTCGCGGAAGGGGCGCTCGCCGATGAAGCAGATGCCGGTGCTGTCTTTCTTCTTGGCGTTGGGCAGGCCGATCTCGGCGGCGATGCGGCGCACCTCGGTCTTGTGCAGCTCGCCCACGGGGAACAGTGTCTTGCTCAGTTGGGCCTGGTTGAGGCGGTGCAGGAAATAACTTTGGTCCTTGCTCGGGTCCAGGCCCTTGAGCAGCTCGTGCTTGCCGGTCTGCTCGTTCAGACGGACTCGCGCGTAGTGACCGGTCGCGATCATTTCCGCCCCTAGGCGCATGGCGTGGTCCAGAAAGGCCTTGAACTTGATCTCGGCGTTGCACAGGATGTCGGGGTTGGGCGTGCGGCCGGCCTGGTATTCGCGCAGGAACTCGGCGAAGACACGATCCTTGTACTCGGCGGCGAAGTTGACGTGTTCGATCTCGATGCCGATCACGTCAGCCACCGCAGCGGCGTCCACGAAGTCGACGTTGCTGGAGCAATATTCGCTGTCGTCGTCATCTTCCCAGTTCTTCATGAAGATGCCGACCACGTCGTAGCCCTGCTGCTTGAGCAGGTACGCGCTTACCGCGGAGTCCACGCCTCCGCTCAACCCCACCACGACCCGTTGTTTACCTTTGCTAGCCATAGGTGTGCGATTATCCCAGCCGCAGGCATTTCAGTCCGAAAACAGGTCATTCATGGAACTCAGGCAGATCCGCTATTTCGTGCGCGTGGTGGAGCTCGGCAGCATGAGCCGCGCAGCGCTGGAGCTCGACATGGTGCAGTCGGCCCTGAGCCAGCAGATCAGCCGGCTGGAGAGCGAACTCTCCACCCGCCTGCTGCAACGTACCAGCAAGGGCGTAACGCCTACCGAGGCGGGGCTGGCCTTCTTTCGCGAGGCCCAGCTCACCCTGCGCCATGCCGAGCAGGCCGCGCGCGCGGCGCAGCAGGCGCGCCTGTCGGGCACGGTGAGCGTGGGGCTGGCGCCCACCACGGCTTCGGTGCTGGGCGGGTCGCTGTTGCGCGCCATGCGCGCGCGCTACCCGGATGTGCGCCTGCACCTGGTGGAAAGCCTTTCGGGCCACATCACGGCCATGCTCAACGCGCGCCAGCTCGATCTGGCTGTGCTGTTCGACACCGGCACCGCGCGGCGCTGGAGCGTACTGCCCCTGTTGAAGGAAAAGCTCTACTGCATCCGCTCGCGTCGGGGGCTGGACAAGCTGCCCACCAAGGTGAAGCTGGCCCAGCTCAAGGGCCTGCCGCTGATCCTGCCCACGGGCACGCACGGCCTGCGCCACACGCTGGACCAGCTGTTTGCCCGCACGCGCTACCAGCCGCAGCTCGTGGCCGAGATCGATTCCCTGCCGATGCTGATGGAGGCGGTCGACAGCGGCCTGGGCGCCACCCTGCAGCCCTGGGCCGCCGTGGGGCGCTTTCCCGACGCGAGTGAACGTTTCCACCTGGCCGAGATCACCGATGCCCAGGCCTGGCGCGTGAACGCGCTGTGCAGCCTGTCGGACGATGAGCTCTCGCCCGCCGCGCTGGCCACGCGCGTGGTGCTGGCCGATTGCGCGCGCGAGCTCGTGCGCACGGGCCGCTGGGTGGGTGCCAAGCTGATCGGCGACTGAGTGCTCTGCGGTCGTGCGCTTGAGGCATCACGAAAACTGATGGCCTCATCCCGCCATTGGTCTTTCGCAGGTGATCCCTGCGCGCTAAAGTTCCATATCCCTCGATAGAGGACGCAGGCCGGCCTATGCGTCGGCACCGTTGGAGTCTGTTTTCATGATCGATGTACTGGTCATCGGTGGCGGCAACGCCGCCCTGTGCGCCGCGCTGATGGCGCGCGAGGCCGGCGCTTCCGTGCTGATGCTCGAAGCCGCTCCGCGCGAATGGCGTGGCGGCAATTCCATGCACACACGCAACCTACGTTGCATGCACGACGCGCCGCAGGACGTGCTGGTGGACGCCTACCCCGAAGAGGAGTTCTGGCAGGACCTGCTCAAGGTCACCGGTGGCATCACCAACGAGAAGCTGGCGCGCATGGCGATCCGGGCGTCGAGCACCTGCCGCGACTGGATGCGCAAGCACGGCGTGCGCTTCCAGCCGCCGCTGTCGGGCGCGCTGCATGTGGCGCGCACCAATGCCTTCTTCATGGGCGGTGGCAAGGCGCTGGTCAACGCCTACTACCGCAGCGCCGAAAAGCTGGGCGTACAGATCCGCTACGAGGCGCCAGTGGACCGGCTCGACATCGAGAACGGGCAGTTCAAGGCGGCCTACGTGAAGGGCGAGCGTATCGAGGCGCGCGCCTGCGTGCTGGCTGCTGGCGGCTTCGAGTCCAACCGCGAGTGGCTGCGTGAGGCCTGGGGCCAGAACGAACGCGGCGAATGGCCGGCCGACAACTTCCTGATCCGCGGCACGCGCTTCAACCAGGGCGTGCTGATCCGGCACATGGAAGAGCAGGGCGCGGACATGATCGGCGACCCGACGCAGTCGCACTGCGTGGCCATCGATGCACGCGCACCGCTGTACGACGGCGGCATCTGCACCCGCATCGACTGTGTCTCGCTGGGCGTGGTGGTCAACAACCAGGGCGAGCGTTTCTACGACGAGGGCGAGGACTTCTGGCCCAAGCGCTATGCGATCTGGGGCCGGCTGGTGGCGCAGCAGCCCGACCAGATTGGCTACTCCATCATCGACAGCAAGGCGATCGGCCGCTTCATGCCGCCGGTCTTCCCCGGCGTGCAGGCCGACAGCCTGCCCGAGCTGGCGCAAAAGCTGGGACTCCCGGCCGACACCTTCATGCGCACGCTCAACGCCTACAACGCCGCCTGTCGTGTGGGCACCTTTGACCATACTGCCCTGGATGACTGTCACACCGAGGGCGTGACGCCGGCCAAGACCCACTGGGCCCTGCCACTGGGCACCGGCCCCTACTACGGCTACGCGCTGCGCCCGGGCATCACCTTCACCTACCTCGGGCTCAAGGTCAACGAGCATTCCGCCGTGCATTTCGGCGGCGTGCCCAGCGACAACCTCTACGTGGCCGGCGAGATGATGGCCGGCAATGTGCTGGGCAAGGGCTACACGGCGGGCGTGGGCATGTCCATCGGCACGGCCTTCGGCCGCATTGCCGGCACCGAGGCGGCACGTGCCGCCCTGAGCAAAAAGAATTCGGAGCAACAGCGTGCAGCAGCTTGAGCAACTGACCCGCGAGGCGCGCGCCCTCGCCAATGCAGAAATCATCACCGGCAGCGCCGAGGCCGAAGTCGCGCGCCAGCTGCAGATCTGCAATGCCTGCCGCTACTGCGAAGGCTTCTGCGCCGTCTTTCCGGCCATGACGCGCCGGCTGCAGTTCAACCCCGCCGACGTGCATTACCTCGCCAACCTGTGCCACAACTGCGGCGCCTGCCTGCACGCCTGCCAGTACGCGCCGCCGCACGAGTTTGGCGTCAACGTGCCGCAGGCCATGGCCAAGGTGCGGTTGCGCACCTATACCGACTTCGCCTGGCCGCCCTCGCTGGGTCGGCTGTACGAGCGCAACGGCCTCACGGTGGCGCTGGCCACAGCCGGGGCGCTGGCCTTCTTCATGATGCTCACGCTCTGGCTCAAGGACACGTTGTGGCGCGTGCCGGCCACGGTCGACTTCTACGGCATCTTTCCGCACAACCTGCTGGTCGCTTTGTTCGCGCCCATCTTCCTGTATGCCGTGCTGGCGCTGGGACTGGGGGTGCGCGGCTTTTGGCGGCAGGTGACGCCGGCGCGTGACTATGAAGCGCCGGCCATTGCCGCGGTGCGCGGCGGCGCCGTGGCCGAGGCCACGCACGATGCGCTGCGCCTGAAGTACCTGGATGGTGGCCACGGTGAGGGCTGCCATAACGAGGACGACGCCTGGACCAAGCAGCGTCGCGTGTTCCATCACTTCACTTTCTACGGCTTCCTGTTCTGCCTTGCGGCCACCAGCGTGGCCACGCTTTACCACTACCTGTTCGGCTGGGTTGCGCCCTACGATCTGCCCAGCCTGCCCAAGATCCTGGGCGCCGTGGGCGGCGTCAGCCTGCTCATTGGCACCGCCGGCCTGTTCCGCCTGAACCTGCGCCGGCATCCGCAGCACGGCGACGCCGCGCAAAAGCCCATGGACCGGGGTTTCATCGCGCTGCTGTTTTTCGCTTCGCTCACGGGTCTGGCGCTGTGGGCTGCGCGCGGCACGGCCGTGATGCCGGCGACCCTGGCGCTGCACCTGGGCTGTGTGATGGCCTTGTTCCTCACATTGCCCTACGGCAAGTTCGCGCACGGCATCTTCCGTGGCGCGGCCTTGCTGAAGTGGGGTATGGAAAAGCGCCTGCCGAGCAAGCTGAAGCTGGGTGACGATTAAAGGGGCACCGTTCTAGACGGTGTAGCGTTTTCCATGCCTGCGGACGGTGCCGTAGAGCTCGGATGCCAGGGGGCTGAGGCCTTGGTCCCGGCGCGAGATCAAGCCAAGGGTCCGATGCGCAGCGGGCTGGACTAGCGGAATGCCCACGACCTCCTTCCGCGTCAGCGGGTGCAACGACATTGACGGCGCCACGCCCACGCCAAGGCCGGCCTCCACGAGCCGGATCAGCGTCGCGATATGGCTGACTTCATGAAAAGCCTCTGGGCGGTGTTTCATGCGAGCCATCACGTTGTCGATCAAGAGGCGATTGCCACTGGTGCGTGAGACGGCGATCATCCGCTCTGCCTGCAAATCTTTCCAGGCCACCTGACGCCGCTTCGCGAGGGCATGGCTTCGTGGGGCCACCAGCACGTAGCCGTCGCGACACAGCGGCTGGAAATCGATGCCCGGCTCCTGCGCGCCGATGAAGTTCAGGCCGAAATCCGCTGCGCCGGCGATGACCTGTGCCAGCACATCCTGAGCCCCCTCGTCGATGACCTTGATCCGTACGTCGGGAAATCGGGTTGCGAACTCCACCAGGGCGTCCGGCAGGATCTGTTCGGCTGCAGAGGGGATCGTGGCGACCGTCACCGTCCCCTTGCGCGTTGCTGCCGCGCCGGTAACACGCTGGAAGGCTGCCTCGAGGCTGTCGAGCACCGATGCGGCGTGCTCGAGAAACATCTCTCCGGCGGGCGTCAGCGCGACCCGTCGTGTCGTTCGTTCCAGCAGCCGTGTCTCCAGTGCTGTCTCCAGTCGCTCGATGCGGCGGCTGAGCGCGGGCGGGGAGAGGAAGAGTGCATTCGCCGCGGCGCGGAAGCTCTTGCGCTCCGCCACGGCAACGAAAGCACGTAGCTCGTCGGTCTGCAGATTGTTGTTTTTCATGCATCAATCACTGCAAAAATTTCAATTTACGAATTATTGCGCCGGCGGAACAATCCGGGATCTCGTCGTCAGGCCGCATCACGCGGTCGCTCCACGACAACCTTTCCAACAGCCCGCTCCTTGCCATGAAACCGTTCCCTTTCCTGCCCGGCCGTCGTGCCGTGTTTCTGTCCTTCCTGCTTTCCGCTGTGGCAGCCGCTCCCGTGTGGGCCGACACCTGGCCGTCGCGACCGATCAAGTTCGTCGTACCTTTCGGGCCCGGCGGCGCCAACGATCTGGTCGCGCGGGCCGTGGCCGAGGCGGTGTCGCGCCAGCTAGGCCAGCCTGTCATCGTCGACAACAAGCCTGGTGCGGGTTCGGTGCTGGGCGCCGACCTGGTGGCCAAGTCTGCGCCGGACGGTTACACCTTCCTGGCCCCCGCTGCTGGCATCGTGACCAACGCGATGATCAAGACGCGCATGCCTTTCAAGGAGGACGACCTCGTTCCGGTGGCGATGATGGCGGTGAGCCCATCGATCATCGTGGTACCAGCGGACTCCCCGATCAAGGACCTGAAGGGGCTCCTGAATGCCTCTCGGTCCGGCAGCGGTCTGAACTTCTCGACTGCGGGTACCGGGAGCACGCCGCACTTCGTGGCCGAGATGCTCAAGCAGCAGGCCAGCGCCCAGTTGCAGATCATTCCCTACAAGAGCGGCTCGGACGGGGTCGTTGCCGTCATGGGCAAGCAGGTGGATGCCACTTCGGAGGCCAGTGTGGTCGTGCTGCCGCAGATCAAGGGTGGCAAGCTGCGCGCCCTGGCCTCCACCTGGAACAAGCGGATTGCGGCACTGCCAGACCTGCCCACGGCGCAGGAGCAAGGCTACAAAGGTGTTTTCATCGGCCACTGGTCCGGCGTATTCGCGCCCCGAGGCACCCCCGAACCCATCCTCGATCGCATGAATCGCGCCATTGACGCCGCGCTCAAGACGCCCGAGCTGCGCGCCCGGCTGATGCCGCAGGGGATAGACCCGGTGGGTGGCACACGTGCCGATTTCACCAGGTTCCTTGCCGCCGAAAAGGCCCGCCTGGCACCCATCGTCAAGGCGGCTGACATGAGGGAAGACTGAAAACGGCCGACGGCCTTGCTCCGAAGGAGACAACCATGCAAAAAAACTGGGTGAACATCCACCGCGTCGTGCTGCTTGGAGGTGCGCTGCTGCTGGCGGTGGGCCTCGCGCTGGCCGACGAGATCCGCGTCATCAGCTCGGGTGGCTTCACGGCCGCCTACAAGCAGTTAGTGCCGCTGTACGAGCAGGCCAGCGGCCACAAGGTCGTCACGGCCTACGGGGCGTCCATCGGCAACGCGCCGGACTCGATCCCCAGCCGGCTGGCGCGGGGCGAGCAGTTCGACATCCTCATCCTCTCCGGCGACGGGCTGGATGCGCTGGTCGCGCAGGGATACGTGTCAGCTGGCAGTCGCGTGGACCTTGGACGCTCCATCATCGGCATGTCCGTTCGCAAGGGAACGCCCAAGCCGGACATCAGCACCGTTGCCGCGCTGAAGCAGTCCCTGCTCAACGCGAAGTCGATTGCCTATTCAGCCAGTGCCAGCGGCACCTACCTGTCCACGGAACTCTTTCCCCGCCTGGGAGTGGCCGAACAGCTTAAGGACAAGGCGAAAAAGATCTACAGCGAACGCGTGGGCGCGGTGGTGGCCCGGGGTGACGCCGAGATCGGTTTCCAGCAGGTCAGCGAACTGTTGCCCTTCACCGAGCTGGACTATGTGGGCCCCCTGCCCGACGAAGTGCAGCAGGTGATCTTTTTCTCGGCCGGTATCGGTGCCCGTGCGCAGGCACCGGATGCTGCGCGGCACCTGATCCGCTACCTCGCCTCTCCTGCGGCGGCGGCGATCGTGCGCAGCACCGGGCTGGATCCGGTGGTCAGATAAGTAACCGCCTAGCCCTGCAGCAACTGCACCGTCGCGTCGGTGTAAATCAAATCGAGCGGGTAACGCTGCCCGCGCAGATGGTCTTCCATGCAGCGCAGCACCAGCGGGCTGCGGTGGCGCGCCGTGCTGGCGCGGATTTCGTCGGGTGTCATCCAGACGGTGCGTACGATGCCGGTGTCCAGCGTACGGCCCGGCACCACTTCTCCCAGCGTGCCGGCGTAGGCGAAGCGCAGGTAAGTGATGTCTTCCATGTCTTCGCCCGGACGCTGGCGCTGCAGGCGCGACAGGTAGATGCCCAGCAGGTGGGTGGGTGTGAAGCGGTGGGTGGTCTCTTCCAGCGCTTCGCGGGCGCAGCCTTCGGCGGGTGATTCGCCCGGGTCCAGGTGGCCGGCGGGATTGTTGAGTCGCAGGCCCTCGGGCGTTTCCTCTTCCACCAAGAGAAATCGGCCTTCACGCTCGATGATGGCTGCGACGGTGACACTGGGTTTCCAACGCGTATTCATAGGCCGGAATTATGGATCGGGGCCGAAATAGTTATAGAGCTTATTCCTTGCCGGAATGGATTTCTCAGTTAAGCTAATCCGTTGCGCGCAGGCCGGGCCTATGGCAAAGCCTGCGTGACCGTCATGACAAGCATGTTCAGGAGATGATTTATGCAAGCTGGCACAGCCAAACCGGCGCAGCGCATCGGTGTGCCGCGGGAGATCTTCCCGGGTGAGAAACGCGTGGCCACAGTGCCCGAGGTGGTGGAGAAGCTCATCAAGCTGGGCTTCCAGGTGGTTGTCGAGTCCGGCGCCGGCGAGGGCGCCAACTGCAGCGACGACGCCTACCGGGCCGCGGGTGCCGAGATCGTCAATGGTGCCGCCGCGCTGTGGTCTGCCTCCGACATCGTGTTCAAGGTGCGCGCGCCCAGCAAGGACGAAGTCGCCCTGATGCGCGAAGGCAGCGCCCTGATCGGCTTCGTCTGGCCGGCGCAAAACCCCGAGCTCATGCAGCAGCTGGCGGCGAAGAAGGCCACGGTGCTGGCCATCGACTGCCTGCCGCGCACGCTGTCGCGCGCCCAGAAGATGGATGCGCTGACCTCCACGGCCGGTGTCAGCGGCTACCGCGCGGTGATCGAGGCAGCCAATGCCTTCGGTCGCTATTTCAACGGCCAGATCACGGCTGCCGGCAAGGTGCCGCCGGCCAAGGTCTTCATCGCCGGCGCCGGTGTGGCGGGCCTGTCGGCCATCGGTACAGCGGCTGGCCTGGGTGCCATCGTGCGTGCCAACGACACGCGTGCCGAGGTGGCCGATCAGGTCGTTTCCCTGGGCGGCGAGTTCGTGAAGGTGGATTACGAGGAAGAGGGTTCGGGCGGCGGCGGTTATGCCAAGGTCATGTCCGAGGGCTTCCAGGCCGCGCAGCGCGAGATGTACGCCAAGCAGGCGCGCGAAGTGGACATCATCATCACCACCGCGCTGATCCCGGGCAAGCCGGCGCCGCGCCTCATCACGGCCGACATGGTCAAGAGCATGAAGCCGGGCAGCGTGATCGTGGACATGGCCGCCGAGCAGGGCGGCAACTGCGAACTGACCGAGCCGGGCAAGGCCGTGGTCAAGCACGGTGTCACCATCATCGGCTACACGGACCTGGCCTCGCGCCTGTCCAAGCAGTCGTCGACCCTGTACGCCACCAACCTGCTGCGCCTGACCGAGGAGCTGTGCAAGGCCAAGGACGGCGTGATCAACGTCAACATGGAAGACGATGCCATTCGTGGCCTGACGGTCGTGAAGGAAGGCGAGATCACCTGGCCGGCCCCGCCGCTCAAGCCCGTTGCAGCGCCCGCGCCCAAGCCGGCGGCCGCACCCGTGGCTGAGAAGAAGGGCGGCCACGGACACGGCAGCAGCGCGCCGCTGCCGGCCAAGACGCTGGCCATCATTTTTGCGGTGGCGGCGCTGGCGTTCTGGTTCATCGGTGCCTATGCGCCGGCGGCCTTCCTGGGCCACTTCACGGTCTTCGTGCTGGCCTGTTTCATCGGCTACATGGTGGTGTGGAACGTGACGCCTGCGCTGCACACGCCGCTCATGAGCGTGACCAACGCCATTTCCAGCATCATCGCCATCGGTGCGCTGGTGCAGATTGCGCCGCCAGAAGCCGGCGCGGGTGGCCGCCCCGATGAGCTGATTCGCTGGCTGGCGTTTGCCGGCATCGTGCTGACGGCCGTGAACATGTTCGGCGGCTTCGCCGTGACGCGCCGCATGCTCGCCATGTTCCGCAAATAAGAAAAAAAGAGTAGGAAGACGATCATGTCCCAAAGTCTCGCAACGGTGGCCTATCTCGGCGCCGCCATCCTGTTCATCCTGAGCCTGGGCGGCCTGTCCAACCCGGAGACCTCGCGCCGCGGCAATCTGTTCGGCATCATCGGCATGGCGCTGGCCGTGCTGGCGACCATCTTTGGCCCGCGCGTGAGCTCGGGTGGCATCGCCTGGATCATCGGCGCGCTGGTGGTCGGCGGTGGCATCGGCCTGTACGCGGCCAAGGTGGTCAAGATGACCCAGATGCCCGAGCTGGTCGCGCTCATGCACAGCCTGGTGGGCCTGGCGGCCTGCCTGGTGGGTTTTGCCAGCTATGTCGACACCTCCATCCAGTTCCAGGGTGCGGAGAAGCTGATCCACGAAGTCGAGATTTACGTCGGCATCCTGATTGGCGCGGTCACTTTCTCCGGTTCGCTCATCGCCTTCGGCAAGCTCAACGGCAAGATCGGCGGCAAGCCCCTGCTGCTGCCGGCGCGTCACTGGCTCAACCTCGTCGCCCTGCTGGTGGTGATCTGGTTCGGCCGCGAATTCATCCTGGCCAAGGACGTGGCCGAAGGCATGACGCCGCTGATCGTGATGACCGTCATCTCCCTGCTGTTTGGCGTGCACATGGTCATGGCCATCGGCGGCGCCGACATGCCGGTGGTGGTCTCCATGCTCAACAGCTACTCGGGCTGGGCTGCCGCGGCGACCGGCTTCATGCTGAGCAACGACCTGCTGATCGTGACCGGTGCCCTGGTCGGTTCCTCAGGCGCCATCCTGTCCTACATCATGTGCAACGCGATGAACCGCAACTTCATCAGCGTGATTGCCGGCGGCTTCGGCTCGGGTGGCGGTGCTCCGGCCAAGTCGGGTGAAGCGGCCCAGCCGCAGGGTGAAGTGGTCGCCGTGAGCGCCACCGAGACCGCCGAATTGCTGCGCGAGGCCAAGAGCGTGGTCATCGTGCCGGGTTACGGCATGGCCGTGGCCCAGGCCCAGCACACCGTCAACGAGATCACCAAGACCCTGCGCGACAAGGGCGTGAACGTGCGTTTCGCCATCCACCCGGTGGCCGGCCGCATGCCGGGCCATATGAACGTCCTGCTGGCCGAAGCCAAGGTGCCTTACGACATCGTGCTGGAGATGGACGAGATCAACGAGGACTTCCCGGACACCGACGTGGCCATGGTCATCGGCGCCAACGACATCGTCAATCCGGCCGCGCAGGATGACCCGACCAGCCCGATCGCCGGCATGCCGGTGCTTGAGGTGTGGAAGGCCCGGACCTCCATCGTGATGAAGCGCTCCATGGCTTCGGGTTACGCCGGCGTGGATAACCCGCTGTTCTATAAGGAAAACAACCGCATGCTGTTTGGCGACGCCAAGAAGATGCTGGACGAAGTCCTGACGGCGCTCAAGGCCTGACAGGGCATAATCCCGGCAACGGGAAAAAAGCACGACCGTGCTGGAATACCCAGCACGGTTTTTTTCGTCTGTACGATCCGTCCAAAGAACAGGAGACAAGTCCATGAGCGACCGCATCTGGTTGAAGAGCTATCCGCAAGGCGTGCCGGCCGACCTGCCTGATTTCCCCTACAACTCCCTGGTGGCTTTGATGGAGGAAAGCTTCCGGCAGTACGCGCAGCGTCCGGCCTACAGCTTCATGGGCAAGGAGGTCACGTTTGGCGAGACCGACAGGCTGAGCCGGGCCTTTGCCGCCTACCTGCAGGGCCTGGGGCTCACGCAGGGTGACCGCGTGGCCATCATGATGCCCAACGTGCCCCAGTACCCCGTGGTGGTGGCCGCCATCCTGCGCGCCGGCTACGTGGTGGTGAACGTCAACCCCCTGTACACCGCGCGTGAGCTGGAGCACCAGCTCAAGGATTCGGGCTCGAAGGCCATCGTGATCATCGAGAACTTCGCCCATACCCTGGAGAAATGCATCGCCGCCACGCCGGTCAAGCACGTGGTGCTGTGCGCCATGGGCGATCGGCTGGGCCTGCTCAAGGGCGCGCTGGTCAACTTCGTGGTGCGCAAGGTCAGGAAGCTGGTGCCGCCCTACAACCTGCCGACGGCCGTGCGCTTCAACGACGCGCTGGCCAAGGGTGAGCGCAGCGCGCTGCGCCAGCCCGACATCAAGCCCGACGACGTGGCCGTGCTGCAGTACACGGGCGGTACCACGGGCGTGTCCAAGGGCGCGGTGCTGCTGCATCGCAACGTGATTGCCAACGTGCTGCAGTCCGAAGCCTGGAACGAGCCGGTCATGAAGAAGGTGCCGGCCGGGGAGCAGAGCACGGCGATCTGCGCATTGCCCCTGTACCATATCTTCGCTTTCACGGTGGGCATGATGCTGTCCATGCGCACGGGCGGCAAGCTTGTGCTCATTCCGAATCCGCGTGACCTGCCCGCAGTGCTCAAGGAGCTGTCCAAGCACAAGTTCCACAGCTTCCCGGCAGTCAACACCCTGTTCAACGGCCTGGTCAACCACCCGGACTTCAACACCGTGGACTGGAGCCACCTCAAGGTGTCGGTGGGCGGTGGCATGGCGGTGCAGGGCGCTGTCGCGCAGAAGTGGCTGGAGAAGACGGGTTGCCCGATCTGCGAAGGCTATGGCCTGTCCGAGACCAGCCCCTCGGCCAGCTGCAACCCGGTCACCAACACCGAGTTCACCGGCACCATCGGGGTGCCGATCCCCGGTACCTGGATGAAGATCATCGACGACGAGGGCCGCGACCTGCCGCAGGGCCAGGCCGGCGAGATCTGCATCAAGGGTCCGCAGGTGATGGCGGGTTACTGGCAGCGCCCGGATGAGACCGCCAAGGTCATGACGGCCGACGGGTGGTTCAAGACCGGCGACGTCGGCATCATGGATGAGAAGGGCTACTTCCGCATCGTTGACCGCAAGAAGGACATGATCCTGGTGAGCGGCTTCAATGTCTACCCGAACGAGATCGAGGACGTGGTGGCCAAGCTGCCGGGCGTGCTGGAGTGCGCCTGCGTCGGTGTGGCCGACGACAAGACCGGCGAGGCCGTCAAGCTGGTGATCGTGAAGAAGGACCCCGCCCTCACCGAGGAGCAGGTCCGTGCCTATTGCAAGGAAAACCTCACCGGCTACAAGCAGCCCAAGGTGATTGCGTTCCGCACCGACTTGCCCAAAACCCCGGTGGGCAAAATCCTGCGCCGCGAACTGCGCGACGCCAAGTAAGCGCCGCCCGCACGATGACCACGGCCATCCTCAGCGCGCTGGCCGAGGAGCAGCAGGGCCTGCTGGAGTTGCTGCAGGGTGCTCGGCGCGTGCAACGCGCCGGGCGCGACTTCTGGTTGGGCGAGCTGCACGGCCGGCCCGTGGTGCTGGCGCTCTCGCGTATCGGCAAGGTGGCGGCCGCCACGACGGCCACGACCTTGATCGAGGCTTTCGACGCCCGACGACTGGTGTTCACTGGCGTGGCCGGGGGCATCGCGCCCGGCGTGGAGGTCGGTGACGTGGTCGTCGCGCAGGCGTTTGTGCAGCACGACATGGACGCCTCGCCCCTGTTTCCCCGTTACCAGGTGCCGCTCTACGGCCGCGAGCGTTTCCCGGGTGATGGGCCCCTCGGAGAGGCGCTGCTGGCCGCGGCCCGCGCCGGACTGGGGCGCCTGGGTTTGCAGGCTGCGGTGCACCACGGGCTGATTGCCAGTGGCGACCGTTTCGTCTCTGCCGCCGATGAAGCCCGTGCCCTGCATGCTGCGCTCACGAACGCGGGCCATCCGCCGCTGGCTGTGGAAATGGAAGGTGCCGCCGTTGCCCAGGTCTGCCACGATTACGGGATCCCTTTTGCCGCCATGCGCACGATCTCGGATCGCGCCGATGACACGGCACATGTGGATTTCCCGCAGTTCGTCAGTACCGTGGCCAGCCGCTATGCACTGGCCATCATCGACGAGTTCGTGCGCGGGCTGGGCATAAGGCGCGCCTGAAGGGGCGTTGATCGGGTGAATGCCGCGGAACCGGCTTTGCCGGACCGCTGGCGTTGTCCCCCCGCGGGGAGAGGGCGGCTGCACGCAGTGAGCCGCCGGCAGGTGGGCTACTTCAGCCAGCCCCGACGCCGGAAGTACCACATCGGGACCAGCGCACTGGCCACCATCAGCATCAGGGCAAAGGGGTAGCCCCATTCACGCGACAACTCGGGCATGTACTGGAAGTTCATGCCGTAGATGCTGGCGATCAGCGTGGGCGGCAGCAGCGCCACGCTGGCCACCGAGAAGATCTTGATGATCTTGTTCTGGTTGATGTTGATGAAACCGACCGTCGCGTCCATCAGGAAGTTGATCTTGTCGAACAGGAAGGCGGTGTGCGAATCCAGCGAGTCCAGGTCGCGCAGGATCTGGCGCGCCTCCTCGAACTGCTCGGCGTTGAGCATGCGGCTG
>DALYHW010000031.1:16750-17928 GCA_031970695.1 Hylemonella sp. | reverse complement strand
TGGTGTGTCCTGATCGCGGCCTTCCTGCCCATCGTCTGTGCCGGGATTGCAAAGTCGGGCATGATGGGCAAGTCGCGCAAGGACGGCGGGTATGACAACCACAACCCACGCGCCTGGCTGGCGGGACAGGCCGACTGGCGCGCACGTGCGAACGCGGCCCAGCAGAACAGTTTCGAGGCGCTGCCGTTTTTCATCGGTGCGGTCATCATTGCCCACCAGCTCGGCGCCCACCAGGCGCGGCTGGACATGCTGGCGCTGTCGTTCATTTTCCTGCGTCTTGTCTACATCATGGCCTATGTCGCCGACATGGCCACCGCGCGCTCGGTGATCTGGAGCCTGGGCCTCCTGGCCAACATCGCCATCCTCTTCATCGGCTATCGCTGACTTTCGTCGCAGGCCTGTTCACATCGGCCAGATCCGGTGTGGGCAGACCCTAGGTGGAAACCCGCTCGGGATGTTTCCCGATGCGGGTTTTTTTGCGCCTCGCTAGGCTGGGAACTCGATTTTCGAGTGGAGTACCTGCCGCCATGGACCAGCCGACCGTCAATCGGCGCACGTTTGTTGCCACTGCTGCGATGGCCGCAGCCGTGGCAGCGGTACCTGCGCGTGCGGCGGAGTCGCGGCTCGAGATGACCCGGGTCACGATTGCGGTCGGAGGCAAGGCGGCGCTCTACTACCTGCCCCTGACCGTGGCCGACCAGCTGGGCTACTTCGCAGCGGAAGGCCTGGAGGTGCAGATCAGCGATCACGCGGACAGCGCGCAGGCCTTGCAGTCGGTCGCGCGAGGCGCAGCCGATGTGGTCAGTGGTGCCTACGAACACACCATCAAGCTGCAGGCCCGGGGCCTGAACTTCCAGGCCTTTGTGCTGCAGGGGCGCGCGCCGCAGATCACGCTGGGCGTGTCCACCCGCAGCCTGCCGCAATTCCGGTCGCTCGCCGATCTGAAGGGCCGCCGCATCGGGATCACGGGCCCCGGCTCGTCCACCAGCCTGATGACCCGGCTCGTGCTGTCGCGGGTGGGGCTGCAGGCGGGTGACGTCAGCCTCGTCGGTGTGGGCACCTCGGCGGGCGCCCTGGCGGCGTGGCGTTCGGGGCAGGTTGACGCGATCTGCAACGTGGATCCCGTCATGACCATGCTCGAGCACAAGGGGGACGTGCGTATCGTCGTCGACACGCGC
>DALYHW010000031.1:14299-16705 GCA_031970695.1 Hylemonella sp. | reverse complement strand
GCAGCCTGTCTGTACGCGCCGCAGGAATTCGTGCAGAGGAATCCGCACACGGCACAGGCGCTCACGTCGGCGATCGTGCACGGCCTCAAATGGCTGCAGACCGCCGGTCCGGGCGACATCATCCGGACCGTACCCGACGACTACCTGATGGGTGACCGCGGCCTGTACCTCGCCTCGTTCGAGCGGGTGCGGGAATGCATCGCGACCGATGGCCTGTTTCCCGAAGAGGGCGGCCGCACGGCCTTGCGCGCGCTGGCCAGTACCGACGGCACACTGGGCGCGGCCCGGATCGACCTGGCGCGGACCTATACCAACCAGTTCGCCGCTCGGGCGAAGGCGCGCTTCAAGGCGTGACGCCGGCCCGCCGCCCGCGCCATGCAGGGGCGGATCAGCGGTTGGCCACGCGTGTCGGGGCGCGCCGCACCGCAGCGCGAGGTTGGGGTGCATTGAGCGGCACCCAGCGGTGGATGACCACGTCCTGGCCTGGCCGGAAGCTGGCCGACGTGCTCACGTGATTCCATTCGGCCACCTTGGCCGGCGCCAGCCCGTAGCGGCGGGCCACCGTGGAGACGGAATCCTTCTTGCCCGCCTTGAGCACGATGCGGCGCAGGACCGTTTCGGGCACCAGCGAGAGCTGACCGTTGTCGGCGATGCGCTCGGTCACGTCACGCTCCTGTCCGGCAGGACGGGGGATCAGCAGGGTGGAGCCGGCACGGATGATCATGTGCGACGGGATGTTGTTCACGGCGCGCAGGTCGGCTTCGCTCATCTTGAGCCGTTTGGCCGCGTCGGCGGTCTTCATGGTCGTCGGGGCGACCCAGACCGTCCAGCTGGACAGGCGCGAGCCGGCGTAGGCTTCCAGGTTGCGCTGGAAGGTGGCGGCATTGTCCCAGGGCAGCAGGATCTGTGGCGTGCCCGCGGCCAGAATCACGGGCCGGTGCAACGAGGGGTTCAGTGCCTTGAAGTCGTCCAGCGGGACCTCGGCCAGCTTGGCGGCCAGCGCCACGTCGATGTCGCGCGTGATGGTGACCGTATCGAAGTAGGGGTGGTTGTCGATGACCGGCAACCGCACCTTGAACGCATCCGGGCGGGCCACGATGTTCTTCATCGCCTGCAGCTTGGGGATGTAGAAACGCGTCTCCATCGGCATGTTCAGGTCCAGGTAGCCGGTTCCCTTGTTGAGACGCTGGTTCTTGGCGATGGCGCGGCCCACGCTGCCTTCGCCCCAGTTGTAGGCTGCGAGCGCGAGGTGCCAGTCGCCGAACATCCCGTACAGCTTTTCCAGGTAGTCCAGCGCGGCCCGGGTCGACGCCAGCACGTCACGTCGATCGTCGCGGAACGCGTTCTGCTTGAGCTGGTAGAGCTTGCCCGTGCTGGGGATGAACTGCCACATGCCGGCGGCGCGTGCCCGCGAGTAGGCCTGGGGATTGAACGCGCTTTCGATAAAGGGCAGCAAGGCCAGCTCGGTGGGCAGGTTGCGGCGTTCCAGTTCCTCGACGATGTGGAAGAGGTACTTGCGGGAACGCTCGGCCATGTTCTCGAGGTCTTCCGGGCGAGCGGCGTACCACTGCTCGCGGCCAGGCACGAGTTCACTCTGCAGGTCGGGCATGGCAAACCCGCGGCGGATGCGTTCCCACAGATCCGTCGGCGCGGTGAGCTGCGCCACCACCCGCGAAGCCGGTTCGTGCGGGGCGATGGGCGTCAGGTTGCCCGCGGGATATTGCGGCTGGTGCGTTGCCAACGGCAGCGGCGTTTCGCCGCCCGACGCTACCACAGGGGCCGGGTCCTGGTAACGCGCCTGCACGGAGGATGCATCGGGCTGGCCTTGGGTGGCGCAGCCGCCCAGCAGCAGGAGCAGGCCGGCCAGGGAAGCAAGGCTGACAAATTTCATTTGAACTGGTTCTTCCACTCGCGCAAGGCGGCGAACAGACCCGCTTCGTCGCGGGCCGTGGTGCGGGCCTGCAGGGTGCGAGCCACGGCAGGCAGGCGCGAGCGCAGGAAAGGGTTGATGTCGCGCTCCAGCGCGATGGTGGAGGGCAGCGTGGGCAGCTGGCGTGCCCGCTGGGCCTCGCAGTGACGCGAATAGTCCAGCAGCGCGGTGTTGTCCGGCTCGACCGCACGCGCAAATCGCAGGTTGCTGAGGGTGTATTCGTGGGCGCAACAAACACGGGTGTTGCCGGGCAGGGCCGCCAGCCGGTCCAGCGAGGCCAGCATCTGCGCCGGCGTGCCTTCAAACAGGCGGCCACAGCCACCAGAGAACAGTGTGTCACCGCAGAACAGCAGGGGCTGGCCGCCGGCGTCCGCGCTGTACCAGGCGATGTGGCCGGCGGTGTGGCCCGGCACGTCGAGCACGCGCATCCGGATGCCCAGGACGTCGACCTCGTCGCCTTCGGCGAGCGACACATC
>DALYHW010000031.1:2871-14289 GCA_031970695.1 Hylemonella sp. | reverse complement strand
GGTGTGGCCCGGCACGTCCAGCACGGTGAAATGCATGCCCAGCAGATCCAGCGTGTCGCCGTCCTGCATGCGCCGCAGGGGCTCGGGCATGTCTTCGCTGGCAGGCCCGTACACGGCGGCACCGGTGGCGGCACGCAGTTCATCGACCCCCCCGACGTGGTCGGCATGGTGATGGGTGACTAGAATCGCCTGCAGCTGCAGGTGGTGGACCTGCAGGGCCTGCAGCACCGGCGCTTCGTCTCCGGGGTCGACGACGAGTGCCTGGTGGCCGTCATGCAGCATCCAGATGTAGTTGTCGTCGAAGGCGGGCAGTGGAAGCAGGGTCATGAATGACGGAATTATAGGTTTGCAGGAATGGATCGGCACTCCCGCGGGGCGTTATCTGTTGGCGTGGGAGCAACAGCAGTTCGACCGTGCGGTCGCCGATATCTTCGGGTACCACGCCCTGCAACTTGGACTGCCGGCCCTGGCCTCGTTGCAGGCCAATCGCATGCCCCACCGGTGGCTGGCCACCACAACCCCGCTGGCGCAGGCGGGCAGCGCCACCCCGGCCCAGCTGCATCTGGACTACGCGGCGCTGCCGTTTCCGCAAGCGAGCCTCGATCTCGTGACCCTGCCGCATGCGCTGGACAGCCATCCCAATCCCCACGGCACCTTGCGCGAGGTGGCGCGCGTGCTGGTGCCAGGCGGGCGGGTGGTGCTCAGTGGTTTCAACCCGGTCAGCCTGTGGGGGCTGCGCCAGGAGCGTGAACGCCTGTGTTCGCGCCTCAAGATCGGCACGGCGCTGCTGCCGCAGCCACTGGATTTCATCGGGTCGCGGCGCCTGCGCGACTGGCTGCACCTGCTCGACCTGGAGATCGAAACGGGATGGTATGGCTGCTATCGACCCCTGCTGGGCAACGAGAAATGGATACGCCGCTGGGGCTGGATGGATCACGTGGGCAAGCGCTGGTGGCCTTTCTTCGGTGCGGTGTATGTCATGGTGGCCGTCAAGCGCGTGCACGGCGTGCGCCTGCTGGAGCCGGCCTGGAAGCGGGTCAATGGCAAGGCCGCGGCGACGGTGCCGCTGGCGCGGCGCAGCGGCGACAATCCGGTGCGCATGAACAAGGAAATTCACGAGTGAACACAGTCGAGATCTACACCGATGGCGACTGCAAGGGCAATCCCGGCCCTGGTGGCTGGGGCGTACTGCTGAAGTCGGGTGGCGTCGAGAAGGAACTGTTTGGCGGCGAACGCGAAACCACCAACAACCGCATGGAACTGCTGGCCGTGATCAACGCCCTGGAGGCGCTCAAGCGGCCCTGCCACGTGATTCTGCACGCGGACAGCCAGTACGTGCTCAAGGGCATTACCGAGTGGCTCGCCGGCTGGAAGGCCAAGGGCTGGAAGACCGCGTCCAAGCAGCCCGTCAAGAACGTGGATCTCTGGCAGCGGCTGGACGCCCTGGTCAGCGGCGCAGGCCATCGCATCGACTGGCGCTGGGTCAAGGGCCATGACGGCGACCCCGGCAATGAGCGGGCCGACGCGCTGGCCAACCGCGGTGTGGCGCTGGCTCTGGGGCGCTGAGCGCGCACTCTGTAAAGCGTGTGCAAAGTTGCACAGCGCAGCCTTGCCTTAGGGGCAAACGCCCATGCAGAACGACAACAGGGCTGTTACATTCGACGGCTGTTGTGCCTGCTCCCGTGGGGCAGGCGTGTGGCATCCCTGGTTTGTCCATGACATCAAAATTTCTCTATCCCGTTGTCGCTGCGGTCGGCATGGCCGCGGCCTCCGGTGCCGCGTGGTGGTACCTCAACAAGGCCAAGGATGCAGCGGCGCCCGTGAACGCGCCGGCTGCGTCCGGTCCGGGCAGTGCCACGGCAACGCCGGCCGGGCCCGCGCGGCCGGTGACCGTCGAAGTCCGGCGCGTCGAGGTGATGAAGCTGACCGACGACGCACAGGCCGTGGGCAGCTTGCGCTCGCGCCAGGGCGTGATGCTGCGCCCCGAGGTCAGCGGCCGGGTCACGTCGCTGAATTTCCGAGACGGCGAGCGCGTGCGCAAGGGGCAGCTGCTCGTCCAGCTGGATGACCAGCTGCCACTGGCCCAGGTCAAGCAGAGCGAAGCCGAGCTGTCTATCGCCCGCGCCAACCACAAACGCAACCAGGAGCTGCTGGCGCAGAACTTCATCAGCCAGCGCTCGGTCGATGAAAGTGCCGCCAACGTCGAGGTGGCCCAGGCCAAGCTCGCGCTGGCACAGGCCACGGCCGCGCGCCTGAAGATCTATGCCCCCTTCGATGCGATCGCCGGCATCCGGAACGTGAACGTCGGTGACTACCTCAAGGACGGTACCGACATCGTCAACCTGGAGGACATCGACACGGTCTACGTCGATTACCGTCTGCCCGAGCGCTTCCAGACCCAGGTCCGCCCGGGCCAGAAAGCCATCGTGGAGCTCGACGCGCTGCCTGGACGCCGCTTCGAGGCACGTGTGCAGGCTGTCGATCCGCTGATCGATGCCAATGGGCGCTCCATCGGGGTCCGCGCGAGCATCGCCAATACCCAGCTGCAGTTGCGCCCCGGCATGTTTGCCCGCATCACGACGGTTTTTGGTGTGCGTGACAAGGCTCGCGTGGTGCCGGAGGAGGCCATCGTGCCGCAGGGCGGCAAGCAGTTTGTCATCACGCTGGTGCCGGGCGCGGACAAGGACAGCCTGGTCTCGCGCCGGGTCGAGGTCAAGGTTGGCATCCGGCGTCCGGGCCAGGTCGAGATTCTTGACGGCCTGAAGGAAGGCGAAACCATCGTGACTGCCGGCCAGCAGCGGCTGCAGCGCGATGGCAGCCCGGTCAAGGTGCTGGAGCTGAACCGGCCGGCCAACTAGCCGCGGGTCCCGAGGAACGTCCATGCAACTGCCCGAGATTTCGATCCGCCGGCCGGTCTTCGCGACCGTGCTCTCCCTGCTGGTGCTGCTGATCGGCGCGGTCAGCTTTACCAAGTTGCCGGTGCGCGAGTACCCCAAGATCGACGAGCCGGTGGTGACGGTCAGCGTCAAGTACACCGGTGCGTCGGCCGAGGTGGTGGAGTCCCAGGTTGCCAAGCCGCTGGAGGATTCCATCGCAGGCATTGACGCGGTGGATGTCATCACCTCCATTTCGCGCGCCGAGCAGGCACAGATCACCGTGCGTTTCCGGCTCGAGAAGGACGCCGATGCCGCGGCCGCCGAGGTGCGCGATCGCACGGCGCGCGTTCGCAACAAGCTGCCCCAGGCGATCGAGGAGCCGGTGATCGCCAAGGTCGAGGCCGATGCCTTCCCGGTCATCTGGCTTGCCTTCTCCAGCGACACCCACAGTGCGCTGCAGATCAACGAGATGGTCAACCGCATCGTCAAGCCACGCCTGCAGACGGTGACTGGCGCCGCTGACGTGCGCATCTTCGGCGAGCGTAAGTACGCCATGCGCGTCTGGCTCGACCCCGACCGCCTGGCCGCCTACAAGCTCACCACCCAGGACGCCGAGGATGCCCTGCGCCGCAGCAACCTGGAAGTGCCGGCGGGTCGCATCGAGAGCCGCCAGCGTGAGTTCTCGGTCACCTCGAACACCGACCTCAAGTCGCCGGCGCAGTTCGGCGAGATCGTGGTCAAGAACGTCAACGGCTTCCCGGTCAAGCTGCGCGATGTGGCCCGTATCGAGGAAGGCGCGGCCGAGGAACGGACTGCGGTGCGCCTCAACGGCCGCGAGGCCATCTCGGCGGGTGTGATCCGACAGGCCACGGCCAACCCGCTGGACCTGAGCCGCGGTGTGCGCGAGATGATCCCCAAGCTCAAGTCGGACCTGCCGCCGGGTATCGCCATCGACGTGGCCAACGACAACTCTGTCTTCATCGACCGCTCGGTCAAGAACGTGTTCCAGACCATCGTCGAGGCCGTGGTGCTGGTGGCGCTGGTGATCTTCGTCTTTCTGCGCACCGTGCGCGCTTCCATCATCCCCATCGTCACCATTCCCGTCAGCCTGATCGGTACCTTCGCCCTGATGGCGCTGGCCGGCTTCACGGTCAACACCCTCACGTTGCTGGCGCTCGTGCTGGCCATCGGCCTGGTGGTGGATGACGCCATCGTCGTGCTGGAGAACATCTACCGCCACATCGAGGAGGGGCTGGATCCGTTCAGCGCCGCGATCAAGGGCGCGCGGGAAGTGGGTTTTGCGGTGGTTGCCATGACACTGACGCTGGCGGCGGTGTACGCGCCGCTGGCCTTCACGCCCGGCCGCACGGGCCGTCTGTTCATCGAATTCGCACTGGCGCTGGCGGGTGCGGTGGTTGTGTCGGGTTTCATCGCGCTCACGCTGTCACCCATGATGTGTTCCAAGCTGCTGCGCCACAATCCCACGCCCTGGTTCTTCGACCGCTGGATGGAACGCGGGTTGACGGCGTTGGGCAATGGCTACGAGCGGCTGTTGCGGCGCGTGCTGGGCATGCGCTGGGTGGTGCTGCTGGTGATGGCCGGGGTGGGTGTCGCGATCTGGGCCATCCTGCCCGGCATGAAACGTGAACTGGCGCCGCTGGAAGACCGTGGCGTGATCCTCAACATCGTGAACGCGCCGGACGGCGCTACGCTTGACTACACCGAGCGTTATGCCAAGGCCATCGAGGCCATCGGCACGCCGTACCCTGAGTTCGACCGGATCTTCGTGGTCACGGGTAACCCGACGGTGAGCACCTCGAACGTCTTTTTCCGGGCCATCGACTGGGAAAAGCGCAAGCGCACCACGCTGGAGATGGCGCGCGAGATGCAGCCGCGCATCAATGCCCTGCCGGGTGTGTCGGCCTTCCCGATCACGCCGCCCTCGCTGGGCCAGGGCTTCCGGGAACGGCCCGTGAACTTCGTGATCCTGACCTCGGAGAGCTATGACGACCTCAGTCAGGTGACCCGCCAGTTCCTCGACGAGATCGGCAAGAACCCCGGTTTCCTCACGCCCGACGTGGACCTGCGCCTGAACAAGCCCGAGCTCAAGATCGACGTGAACCGCGAGAAGGCGGCCGACCTGGGGGTGGGGGTGGATGTGGTGGCGCGTGCCGTCGAGACCATGCTCGGCGGCCGGCTGGTGACGCGCTACAAAAAAGAGAGCGACCAGTACGACGTGATCGTGCAGACCCAGTCGGTCGGGCGTGACACGCCCGACGACATCGAGCGCATCTTCGTGCGTGGACGCAACGATGCCATGATCCCGCTGGCCTCGCTGGTGACGGTGCGCGAGTCGGTGGCGCCGCGCGAGCTCAATCACTTCAGCCAGCGTCGCGCCGTCACGATCACGGCCAACCTGGCACCCAACTACTCGCTGGGCGAGGCGCTCGATTTCCTGGACCAGGTCAGCACGAAGGTGCTCAAGCCTGGCTACACCACGGACCTCAACGGCACCTCGCGCGAGTTCCGCAATTCGCAAGGCTCGCTGACCATTGTGTTCATCCTCGCGCTGCTGTTCATCTTCCTCGTGCTTGCCGCGCAATTCGAGAGCTTTGTCGATCCTCTGGTCATCATGCTGTCGGTGCCACTGTCCATGATCGGAGCGCTGCTGGCGCTCAAGCTGAGCAATGGCTCGCTCAATGTCTATTCGCAGATCGGCCTCATCACCCTGGTGGGCCTGATCACGAAGCACGGCATCCTGATCGTGGAGTTCGCCAACCAGATGCGCGAACAGGGCATGGACATGCTGGAGGCCGTGATCAAGGCGGCCAGCCAGCGCCTGCGTCCCATCCTCATGACAACGGGCGCCATGGTGCTGGGGGCCGTGCCGCTGGCACTCTCGCACGGCGCCGGTGCCGAGAGCCGGATCCAGATTGGCTGGGTCATCGTCGGCGGCATGACGCTGGGCACGGTCCTGACCATCTTCGTCGTGCCCACCATGTACACCCTGCTGGCGCGCCAGCACGCCCCCGGGGCCGACAAGCGTGCGGTGGCCGAGCCGGCCGAGCACGGGGACGCCACGGCGAAGTAGCCTTGTACCGGCATGCCGCACAATGCCAGGCATGAGTTCGCTTGCGACGGATGATCCCGGCCTGAGTTCCGCCGAGGCGGCAAACCGCCTCGCGGCCGACGGCCCGAATGCCCTGCCGGATGGTGCGGCGCGCGGTTGGCGCCACATCGTGCACGACACCGTGCGCGACCCCATGTTCTCGCTGCTGCTGGCCGCGGCCGGCCTGTACCTCGTGCTGGGTGAGCTGCAGGAGAGCCTGAGCCTGGCGTTGATGGTGCTGGTGGTGATCGGGCTCACGCTGTACCAGGAGGGCCGGACTGAACGCGCCATCCAGGCCTTGCGCGACCTGTCCAGTCCGCGGGCCCGCGTCATTCGCGACGGCCAGGTGCAGACCATCGCCGGCCTGGAACTGGTCTGTGGCGATCTGATGCTGCTGGCCGAGGGCGACCGCGTCGCGGCCGATGCAGAGCTGCTGTCCGCCGGTGAATTGCAGGTCGACGAATCGCTGTTGACGGGCGAGTCGGTGCCAGTGCGTAAGCGCGCGGGCGCCGGCATGTTGCGGGTGACCGGACAGGAGGAAACAGCAGCGCTGTATGCCGGTGCCCTCGTGGTCCAGGGCCAGGGGTTGGCACGTGTCACCGCCACGGGTGCGCGCAGCCAGATGGGCCAGATTGGCCGGGCCCTGCAGTCGGTCTCGGCCGAGGAGTCCCCGCTGCGTCGGCAGAGCTGGCAGCTCGTGCATCGGCTGGCATGGGGCGGTCTTGTCCTGAGCCTGCTGCTGGTGCTGCTGCAGGGCTTTACGCGAGGAGACTGGATGCAGGCTATTCTGGCCGGCATCGCGCTGGTGATATCACTGCTGCCGCAGGAGTTCACGGTCGTGTTCACGGTGCTGCCCGCGCTGGGGGCCTGGCGCTTGTCGCGCCAGCAGGTGCTCACGCGCCGCATCGCCGCCATCGAGACCCTGGGAGCGACCTCGGTGCTGTGCGTGGACAAGACCGGCACCCTCACGGTCAACCGCATGCGGGTAGCGCAGCTGCACGTGGACGGCGCAGACCTGGCCCTGGACGCCGCCGGGCGCCCGACACTGCCAGAACACTTTCATGCCCTGGTGGAGTACGCCATCCTGGCCAGCCGGACTGATCCCTTCGACCCCATGGAGCAGGCGTTCCATGCACTGGGCCAGGAGTACCTGGCCCGGACCGAGCACCTGCACGGGAACTGGGTGCTGGTGCAGGAGTATGCGTTGACGCCCGAACTGCGGGCCATGGCACATGTCTGGCGGGGTGAAGGCGCTGCTCCCCATGTGGTGGCCGCCAAGGGCTCGCCCGAAGCGGTCGTGGACCTCTGCCACCTGGGTGCCGAACGCCGCGCTGCAGTGTCGTCTGCCGCCGACGCCATGGCCGCCCGCGGGCTGCGTGTACTGGCTGTGGCGCAGGCGCGGCATGACGGCCCGCCCTGGCCAGCGGGTGAGCATGATTTCGATTTCGAGTTCATCGGCTTGCTGGGACTGGCCGATCCGCTGCGCGCCGAGATTCCGCAGGCCGTGCGCGAGTGCCACGAGGCCGGTATCCGGGTGGTGATGATCACGGGAGATTACCCCGTCACGGCCCGGGCCATCGCCGCCCAGGCGGGGCTTCAAGCCGGGGATGTGCTTAGTGGCGACGAGATCGGCGCGCTGTCGGATACCCAGCTCCAGGAGCGGTTGCGCACGACCAGCATCTGCGCGCGCATCGCGCCGGCGCAGAAACTGCGCATCGTGCAGGCGCTGCAGGCTGGCGGCGCCGTCGTGGCCATGACAGGCGATGGCGTGAATGATGCTCCCGCACTCAAGGCCGCCCACGTCGGGGTCGCCATGGGCGGGCGCGGCACCGATGTCGCACGCGAGGCGGCGGCCATTGTGCTGGTGGACGACAACTTCGCCTCCATCGTGCGTGCCGTGCGCCAGGGCCGCCGCATTTTTGGCAACCTGCGCAAGTCCATGAGTTACATCATGGCGGTGCATGTCCCGATCGCCGGCATGGCCTTGCTGCCTTTGCTGCTGGGCTGGCCCATCGTCCTGTTTCCCATGCACATCGCGCTGCTGGAACTGGCCATCGATCCGGCCTGTGCCATGGTGTTCGAGAACGAGCCGGCCGACGAAGGCGTGATGCGCGTGCCCCCGCGTGACCCACAGGCGCCCTTGTTTGCCGGCCCAGCGCTGGTGCAGTCCGTGCTGCAGGGGCTCGGCGTGCTGGGCGCGGTGCTCGCGGTCTACCTGTGGGGGACGGCGCAGCTCGACGAACCTCAGGCGCGGGCGCTGGCTTTTGCAGCCCTGGTGCTGGGCAATCTGGCGCTCATTCTCTCCAACCGGGCCGGGCCGCGTGGCCTGCTCGCCTCCTTGCGGGTACCCAATCGCCTGCTGTGGGGTGTGATGGCCTTCACTCTGGCCCTGCTGGCGCTGGCGCTGTACCTGCCGCCGCTCACGGCGGTGCTCCACATGGCGCCCCTGTCGACCGGGCTGCTGGGTGTGGCGCTGGCCGCCGCGCTGGCGTGTCTGCTGTGGGCCGAGCTGCTGCGGGTGCTGTATCGCCGCTGAGTCAGATCACCCCGTCGAACATCATCACGTCGACTTCGTCGCCCACGGCCACATTGCCCTGGCCGTGGTGCAGCACGATTAGGCCATTGCCTTGCACCATGGAGCTGAGCACGCCCGAACCCTGGTTGCCCGTCGTGCGCACCTGCAGCGTGCCGTCGGGCGCGGCGCTGACGATGCCGCGCTGGTATTCGGTGCGGCCCGGCTTCTTGCGCATGGCTTCCAGGCTGCGCGCGCGCAGCAGCGGCGCGGGCGTGGCGGCGCAGCCCATCATCTGCAGCAGCGCGGGACGGACAAAGGCGAGGAAGGTCACCATCACGGCCACGGGGTTGCCCGGCAGGCCGAACAGGATGGACTTGCCGATCCGGCCCACGGCCATGGGGCGGCCCGGACGCATGGCGATGCGCCAGAACGCCACGTCGCCCAGCTTGCGCATCATGGTCTTGGTGTAGTCGGCCTCGCCGACGCTCACGCCGCCGCTGGTGATGATGGCATCGGCGCGGGTGGCCGCTTCGCGGAAGGTGGCTTCAAGTTTTTCCGGGTTGTCACCCACGACGCCGTAGTCCAGCACGTCGATGCCCAGGCGGCGCAGCAGGCCAAACACGGTGTAGCGGTTGCTGTCGTAGACCGCGCCTTCACGTGGCGACTCGCCCAGGCTCAGGATCTCGTCCCCGGTGGAGAAGTAGGCCACCCGGAGGCGGCGCCAGACCTGGACCGTGGGGATCCCCAGGCTGGCCGCCAGGCCCAGCGCCGCGGGCGACAGGCGTGTGCCGCGGCGCAGGGCCGGCCGGCCCTGCATCACGTCCTCGCCCTTGAACCGTCGGTTGTCACCGGCCTGCAGCAGGCCGGGCGGGATCGTGATGAGATCGCCGTCGGCCTTGACGAATTCCTGTGGCACGACGGTGTCCAGCCCGGCGGGCATGATCGCCCCCGTCATGATGCGCAGGCATTCGCCCGGGCCGACGGTTCCCTGCCAGGCCTTGCCCGCCAGGGCCGTACCGACCGACCGCAAGACCAGCGGCGCTTCGGCGCTCAGTTGGCGGCCGTCGAAAGCGTAGCCGTCCATGGCCGAGTTGTCGTGCGGCGGCACGCTGACGGGGGAGATCACGTCGCATGCCAGCACGCGGTCCGGCGCGTCGAACAGGGCCAGCTCCTCGGTGTCGCTGACGGGTTCGACCAGACGGGAGAGAAACTCGTTGACGGCGGCGGCACTCAGGGCCTGCGGGTCATACCCCTGCAGTTCGGCCGCGATCTGCTCGATGGTTTTCATGGCTCAGGATTTTTCCAGCTGCTGCAACTCGGCCAGGGTGTTGGCGTTGGAGAAGGCCAGCGGGTCATCGCCCGGCCCGTTGAACGGCACGACCACGGTCCTGTGCTGGCCGGTCCAGGCATCGATCTTGCGGCCACCGCCTTGCGTGAAGCGGGTCAGGCTTTCCAGCAGGTCCACGTGGAGCAGGCAGAACACCGGTTGCGTGCGCACGGCGGTCTGGCCGTGCTCGTCCGTCTCCGGCGCGGCAGCCATGGCGATCTCGGCACCGTCGCGTTCCAGTGCCGCTGCCAGCCGGTTCACCAGGTCCAGCGGGAAGCGCGGGGAGTCACAGGGCACGGTCACCAGGTAGGGCGTCTCGCAGCGTTCCAGTCCGGTCAGGAAGCCGGCGAGCGGGCCGGGGTAGTCAGCCAGCACATCGGGCCAGACCTCGACGCCGAAAGCCTCGTATGCGGCCAGGTTGCGGTTGGCGTTGATCATGACCTGGCCCACCTGCAGCTGCAGTCGCATCAGGGTATGCAGGGCCATGGGCATGCCGTTGAAGTTTTGCAGGCCCTTGTCCACCCCGCCCATGCGGCTGCCGCGGCCGCCGGCGAGGATGAGGCCGGTGATGTCTTGTGGAGCGATCATTCGAGGTATTCCGTAGACGGTGTTGGCGTTGCGCCGGGGCGAAGGTAATGCGAGGGACGCCAAGGAACCGGCTTCGCCGGACCGCTGGCGTCGCCCCCTGCAGGACGGGTGGCGCAGCGACACGCAAGGCGCGCAGCCTGGGGGTGTGCCATGTTCACCCGCCGATGTAGCTCATCTCGACGCGGCGCTGGTTGCCGTGTCCGCTGTCCGGCGGCTGCTGCCCGCGCAACTCGGAGTAGCGGTCGTCGCGCCCGCCCCAGATGTGCCCGATGGCCGACTCGATGTCGGCATCGCTGGCCCCGCCGCGCAGCAGGGTGCGCAGATCGTGGCCCTGGGTGGCAAACAGGCAGAGGTAGAGCCGGCCCTCCGTGGACAGCCGGGCGCGGTTGCAGTCGCCACAGAAGGCGTGCGTGACGCTGCTGATCACGCCGATTTCTCCCAGCGCCGGGTCGTGGCGGCCGTCGGCGCCGGCGTAGCCCCAGCGCTCGGCGGTTTCGCCCGGCGCGCTGGGGTCGAGCTGGACCAGCGGCAACTCGGCGTGGATACGCTTCACGACGTCGGCCGAGGGCAGGACCTCATCCATGCACCAGCCGTTGGTGGCACCCACATCCATGTACTCGATGAAGCGCAGCACCATGCCCGTACCCCGGAAGTGGCGGGCCATCCCCAGGATCTCGTGGTCATTGGTCCCGCGTTTGACCACCATGTTGATCTTGATCGGGCCCAGGCCGGCTTCCTTGGCCGCCTGGATGCCCTCGAGCACGTCGGCCACCGGGAAGTCGACGTCGTTCATGCGCCGGAACACGGTGTCGTCCAGGCCGTCCAGGCTGACGGTCACCCGCTGCAGGCCGGCCGCCTTGAGAGCGCGCGCCTTGCGTGCCAGCAGGGAACCGTTGGTGGTGAGCGTCAGGTCCAGCGGTTCGCCATCGGGGGTACGCAGGGCCGCCAATTGCTCGATCAGCACCTCGATGTTCTTGCGCAGCAGCGGCTCGCCGCCGGTCAG
>DALYHW010000031.1:0-2857 GCA_031970695.1 Hylemonella sp. | reverse complement strand
CGCCGTGGGCCGCGAACAGCCGGGCCACCCGGGTGATTTCCTCGAAGCTGAGCAGCGCGCTGTGCGGCAGGTAGGCGTAGTCCTTGTCGAACACTTCCTTGGGCATGCAGTAGCTGCAGCGGAAGTTGCAGCGGTCGGTCACGCTGATACGCAGGTCGCGCAGGGGGCGACCCAGGCGGTCGGACAGCAGGCCCGTGGCGGCAATGCGCGTGGCCGGGTCGAAGGCGGCCGCGGGCGCCTGCAGCGTCGGGATGCGCTGGTCGACCAGGGGGATGACTCGTTCGGACATACCCTTATTGTGACCGAGCCCGCATACCCCTTGCGGCAAGGCAGAATCCGGGCAGGGACGACAAATACAACAATGTCCTGAAAACCCCATCATGAATCGCAACATCTTTCTGAAATGGTGGCCGTTCCTTCTGGGCATGGCTGGCGGCGCGGTGGCGCAGACGTCCGATGGCATCTCCGAAAAGGATTACCTGGCCGAGGTTCCGGTGGTGCTGTCGGTGTCGCGCCTGCCGCAGCGGCTGGACGAGACGCCGGGATCGGTCACGATCATCGACCGGCAGATGATCCGTATGAGCGGTGCGCGTGACGTGGCCGACCTGCTGCGTTTCGTTCCGGGCTTTCGCGTCAGCAGTTCCTTCGAGAGCAACACCCCCCAGGGCAGCTACCACACCAGCCTGAGCGACTATTCCAACCACATGCAGGTCATGGTCGACGGCCGCTCGGTCTATTCCGCCTATATGCAGGGCAGCACGGGCCCCGGCCTGCAGACCGTGGCGCTGGAGGACATCGAGCGCATCGAGGTCCACCGGGGCTCGAATTCCGCTGCTTACGGCGCCCGCGCTTTCCTCGGCACCATCAATATCGTGACCCGTGACCCGGTGGACACCCAGGGGGGGCACGTGCAGCTGGCCGGTGGCGACAACGGCATCCAGGACGGGCTGGTTCGCCTGGGCTGGGGCAATGACGACATGCGGCTGCGGCTGACCGCCGACGGTCGTTCCGACAACAACCTGCGGGGCGCCAGTGGCCCAGCCCGTGTGCAGCGTGTCAATCTGCGTGCGGATGTCCGTGCGAGCAGCCGCGATGTGGTTGAGCTGCGCACGGGCCAGAGCGTGATCGACGCTGGCGTGGGGTTCGCGGGCGATGACGGCAACAATGTGCGTACCCGCCAGATCGACACGGCCTTCGTGCAGCTCGACTGGCGGCGCAGCCTGGGGGTCGACCAGGATCTGGCGGTGCAGCTGTCACGTACCGAAGAGGCGATCCAGGACCATTTCACCTATGTGCCGGCGCCCTCGCTGATCATCGATTTCGGCGGGCGCGCCAGCAACGACAACCTGTCGCTGCAGCACACCCTGCGGGCCAGTCGCACAGTGCGCCTGGTCTGGGGCGGCGAGTTGCGGCGCGAGACCATCGTGTCGCGCCCCGTCTATGACACGCCCAATGCGTTTGTCACCGATTTTTCCCGCGTGTTCGGCAACGTCGAATGGCGCTTGCATCCGGATGTGCTGCTCAACACCGGCGCGTTGTTCGAACGCAGCAGCATCGCAGGCGAACACACCGCGCCCCGCGCCATGTTGAACTGGCACCTGGCGGAGGGCCATTCCCTGCGCTACGGTCTGACCGAGGCCTTCCGGCCGCCGAGCAACTACGAGAAGTTTGCCAACGTCCGTTATTACCTGTCGGGCACGCTGGCGGACTCGACTGATGTGGCACGGGGCAACGTGGCGTCGGAGAAGGTGCAGACGCGTGAGGTGGGCTACCTGGCCGAGCTGCCGGCGCGCGGGCTGAGCCTGGACCTGCGCGTGTTTGAGGAGCGGGTGCGCGGCCTGATCAAGAAGCCGACCTATGACCTGCCTGGCAGCGGCGGCGACAACAAGGCGTACGACTATGTCAACGACGAGGACTTCAATATCCACGGCTATGAGTACCAGCTGAAGGTCAAGCCCTGGGACGATGGCCAACTGGTCTACAGCCAGTCCGCGGTGGACAGCACGCAGTCCGTGGGCAGCGGCATCGTCGGTGCCTATCGCAGCCAGAGTGCCATGTTCATGCAGCGCCTGCCGGCGGCCGTCGAATTCAGCCTGATGTACTCCGAAGCCGATGCCACCCATTTCCCGGGTCTCGACCAGGCGGCGCCGGCGGTCAGCCGCACCGATATCCGGCTGGCGCGCTCCATGCGCCTGGCGGGGCATCGCGCCGAGCTTTCGCTGGTGGTGCAGAACCTGGGTTCGTCTTACCAGGACTTCCTGCCGAAGTTCCGCTTTCACCAGCAGGCCTACGTGATGCTGCGACTGGAGAACTGACGCCATGCTGCATTCATGGCGGTTTCTTGCGCCGCTACTCCTGCTGCTGGCCCTGACAGGCCTCGCCCGGGCGAATGACCCGGTCGTGGCCATCGTCAGCAGCGAGCGCAGCGCGGCCTACCAGGAAGCCGCGGACTCCGTGCTGGCGGAGCTTGCGCAGGGCAGCGGCCCGCGTCGCGAAACGGTGCAGCTGCTCGCTGGCGAATGGCCCGCCTACCGCGGCAATGCGCCGCGCCTGTACGTTGCGCTGGGTACGGAAGCCTGCGCCACACTGGCCCGGGGGACGGTCAGCGCGCCGGTGTTGTGCGCGCTGTTGCCACGTGCCAGCTTCGAGCGCGTGCTGCGTGAGAGCGGCCGGCGTGCCGGGGCCACCTTTTCCGCCCTGTACCTGAACCAGCCGCTGGGTCGCCAGCTCGACCTGGTGCGGCTCGCACTGCCCAGGGTGCAGCGGGTGGGCGTGTTGTGGGGAACCGAGTCGCAAGCCAACGAGCCGCAGCTCGAGGCGGCGGCACAGGTCCGCGGAATGAAGGTGGTGGGTGTGA
>DALYHW010000030.1:0-18258 GCA_031970695.1 Hylemonella sp. | reverse complement strand
GGCCGTGTGCAGGACCCAGTCGCCAATGTCGAGGATCTGCCCGCTGTCCTCGGCCACCGGGATGAATTCGGCCGGCGGGATCAGGCCCATTTCCGGATGCTCCCAGCGCAGCAGGGCCTCGACGCCCGTGAGGTCGCCGTTGTGCAGGCTGCACTGGGGCTGGTATTCGAGGTACATCTGCCCAAGCTCCAGGGCGCGGCGCAAGCCGTTCTCGAGCTGGAGCCGGCGCGCGGACTGGGTCTGCATCTCGGCCTTGAAGAAGCGAAACGCGTTGCGCCCGGCCTGCTTGGCTCGGTACATGGCCGTATCGGCACTCATGGACAGCGTCTCCAGCGAGTTGCCGTCCGAGGGGTACATCGCGATGCCGATCGAGCAGGTCACGGCCAGTTCGTGCGCACCGATCCGGTAATGTTCGGTCGCCAGGGACAGCACCTTGCGCGCCACCTGCGCTGCGCCGGCGGCATCCGTGCCGGGGCACAGGATCACGAACTCGTCACCGCCGTGGCGACACACCGTGTCCTCGTCACGCAGCAGCGACTTGAGGCGCTGCGCCACCTGGACCAGCAGGTCGTCTCCCAGGTGATGGCCCAGCGTGTCATTGATGTTCTTGAACCGGTCCAGGTCCAGGTACATCAGCGCCAGCGGCTCCCCGTGGCGGTGCGCGTGGTTGAGTGCAGTATCGACCCGGTCCTGCAGCAGGCGGCGGTTGGGCAGGCCGGTCAGGGGATCGAAGTCGGCCAGCTGGGCAAGCTGCTGGCTGGTTTCGCGGCGCGCCATGTCGAGCTTATAGAGCTGTTGCTGCGTTTGGCGCAGCCAGCCCAGCACACTGTCCTGCATGCCCGCCGGAATGACGATGTCGTCCCGGAAGTTGCCTTGCCCGATGCGCGCGATGTGGGCGTGCACCTGGTCGGGGGTGCCGCCGAGCAGTGCCCGCAGCTTGCGCAGGCTGCTCCACAACGCAACGAGCACGGCCACGCCCAGGCCCATCACCAGCAATCGCATCAGCGTCGCGGTCTGCATGGCGTCGCGCACCTCGTTGCGGGTGCGCTGGTCCATCAGCTCGTGAAAGGTGGCGATCGGACGCATGATGTCCAGCTTGGCCTGCTCGTAGACACCGTCATGCAGCATCTGGCTGGCCATCTGGCGCCGCTCCGGCATGTTCGGGCCCGGCGTCTCCACCAGCGCCATGGCGGCGAATTCGATGGCGGTGAGCGCGTCGGAATTTTGCTTGGCGCGCTCCAGCTGGCTGAACTCCTCCTCCGTGATACCGGCACGGCGCATCAGGTCCAGCAGGCTTGCCTGCCGCCCGGCCTCGGGCAAGCCCGCTCCTTCGCTGTGCGGCAGGAGGTCCCAGTACAGTCCGTCGTAATGCAGGGGACGGGCCTTCCTGCCGTCCCGGATGGCGAGGATGTCCTCGAACTGGTGGCGGTACAGGGGATTGCCCGTCTGCACGTGGCTGCGGGCGACGCGGGTCAGGTCGTCGGAAGACCAGCGCAGCTCGTCCGCGAGCTGGTGGGAGAGGTGCAGGCGCTCATTGGCGCGGTCGATCCGGCGTTCGGCCTCCACATAGACCGCAAAGGCGCCGATCAGGGCCACGGCCAGCACCAGTGCCACCCGCAGGCTGCGCGTGAACCCCGACGCGTTGCCGGGTTCTGCGCGGGGGGGCTGCTGGTTGCTGCGCATGGCCGCTGCCACGCCGGGGCTAGCGCTGCAGGTCCTCGATCGCGTCGATCACCATGGACGTCCCCACGGCAATCAGCAGGATGTCACTGGCCACGCGGACAAACTCGTGCCCGGCCGGCGGCGTGCCCAGGCGCACCCGCACGTCGGCTTCCACCGGGCGATAGGCCACGTCCCGCGGAAGGGGCTGGCCCATGCGCCACTGCTTGGCCTGGCCCGGAGGCTGGCAGCCGTTGCCTTTCTTGGCCAGACCCGGGGGGCAATGTGCCCGTGCCGGCTGGCCGTAGTACTCGTAGACCGAGGCGCGCTGGCGCTCGCCGAAGTAGCCGCCGATCTGGATCTGGACATTCGTGCCGCCACGGTAATCATCGCGACGGCCCTCACGTCGATCCTCACGTCGATCCTCGCGCCGGTCGTCGCGCCGATCCGACCGGCGATCATCGTCGCGGCGGTCGTAGCGGTCGTTGTCACGGCCTCGTCCGGCACCCTCGGGACGTTCGGCCACGACCGAACATGCGCTCAGCAGCATGGAGCCGGCCAAGGCGTAGACGGACAGGTTTTTCAGGCTCGGTTTCATCAGGCGATCCTTCTCGGCACGAAGCCGCTGCGTTGGACACTATGCGCTATTTTGCATAGGCGGGCCAGGTCACCCTGAAACAGATTGCGACAAATTCCCGCTGCCGCAGCCCGGTTGGCACTCAGGCGCGTGCGGCCTGCAGCGTGTCGCGCGTTGCGGCAGCCACCTGGCGGGCCGCGGCGGCGAAATCCGGCCCCGCCGATGCGTACAGCACGGCGCGCGAGGAGTTCACCACGATCGGGGCGGTGGTTTCGCTGGTGCTGCCGCGCCAGCCGGCCTTGACCGTGGCCACGGCGTCACCGCCCTGGGCGCCCACCCCCGGGATGAGCAGCGGGACCGTCGGCGCAACGGCACGGACCCGCTCGATCTCGGCCGGGTAGGTTGCCCCCACCACCAGGCCCAGCTGGCCGTTGAGGTTCCAGGGACCCTGTGCCAGCCCCGCGATGTGCTCGTAGACGAGTGGCTCACCGGGCACGCTGGCCAGGCGCTGGGCCTGCAGGTCGTCGCCGCCCGGATTGGACGTGCGGCACAGCAGGAAGGCGCCCTTGCCCTGGAATTTGAGATAGGGCTGGACCGAATCGAATCCCATGAACGGCGAGAGCGTCACGGCGTCGGCACCGTAGCGTTCGAACGCCTCTCTGGCGTACTGCTCTGCCGTGCTGCCGATGTCACCACGCTTGGCATCGAGGATGACCGGCACCCGCGGCGCGACCTTGCGCATGTGCGCCATCAGCTTTTCCAGCTGGTCCTCGGCACGGTGCGCGGCGAAGTAGGCAATCTGCGGCTTGAAGGCGATGACCAGGTCGGCAGTGGCCTCGACGATGGCGGCACAGAAATCGTAGATCTTGCTGGCATCGCCCTTCATGGCGCCGGGAAATTTTGCCGGCTCCGGATCAAGGCCCACGCAGAGCATGGATTGGTTTTGCCGCTCGGCGGCTCGCAGCATGTCGAGGAAGGTCATGCCGCTATTGTAAGAAGGGGCCTGTCCGCCCCTTCCTGCCGCATGCTCAGAGGTCCAGCACCAGCTGCGGCGTCTTGCTGCGCGAGCAGCAGGGCAGGAACTGGTCGTTGGCAGCCTGCTCTTCGGGTGTCAGGTAGCTGTCCTTGTGATCGGGGACCCCTTCGAGCACGCGCGTGAGGCAGGTACCGCACACACCCTGCTCGCACGACATCACGATCTCTACGCCGGCCTCGGCCAGCGCCTGGGTGACCGTCTTGTCCTTGGGCACCATGACGATGCGGCCGGAGCTGGCCAGCTTGATCTCGAAACTGGCGTCGCTGTCGGACCTGGCGACTTCGGCGCCGAAGAATTCGTAGTGCAGCTGGGCTTCGGGCCAGCCTGCCGCGCGCGCGGTGCCTAGCACGGCGTCCATGAAACCCTTGGGACCGCAGACATAAAGGTGCGTGCCGTTCTCGGGCTGTGCGAGCAGCTTTTGCAGGTCGAGCTTCTGTGCGGCGTCGCCATCGTCGAAGTGGAATTGCACCCGGCCTGCGAAGCCGGAGGCCGTGATGCGCTCGCGAAACGCGGTGCGCGCTGGCGACCGTGTCGCGTAGTGCATGCGGAAGTCGGCGCCGGTGATGGCCAGACGTTCGGCCATGCACAGGATGGGCGTGACGCCGATGCCGCCGGCCAGCAACAGGCTCTTCTTCGCCTCGTGCACGAGCGGAAAGTGGTTGCGGGGTGTGCTGATCTGGAGCACGTCACCTTCTTTCACCAGCTCATGCACGGCCCGGGAGCCACCCCGCGAGGACGGGTCGCGCAGTACCCCGATCAGGTAGCGATGCGTTTCCTGCGGATCGTTGCACAGCGAGTACTGGCGGGTGATGCCGTTGGGCAGCACGACATCCACGTGGGAGCCAGCCGAAAAAGCCGGCAGCGGCTTGCCTTCCGTGGCCACCAGCTCCAGCGTGACGATGTCCTCGGCTTCCAAGGCCTTGTGCGCCACGCGCACCTGCAGGGTCTGGGCAGAGCTCATGGACGTCTTCAGGCAGCCTTGGCCATCACGGCGGCCTGCTCAGCTGCCACCAGCCGGTCGATGATCTTGCGCGACTGCACGCCACCGGCGTCGATGTTGAGCATCAGGAGCTTCGTGTCGGGGTAGGTCAGCAGGTTCTGCTGCTGACGCTCCAGCATCTCCAGGTCTTCGGCGAAGATCTTGCCCTGGCCCTCGCGAATCGTCGCGGTGAGCGCCTTGTCCTTGGGGTTGAACTTGCGGGCCATGCCCCAGAAGTAATGGATCGAGGTCTCGGTCTCGGGCGTGATGAAGTCGATGACGCGGCTGTAGACCTTCTTGTCGTTCGGTGCGTCGTAGCCACCCTGGCCCTGCAGGGCGACGCCCACTTCGATGATGACGTGGCTCGGGGGCGTGAAGCGACAGATCTGCCAGCGGTCCACCGGCACATCGTCGGGCAAACCGTGGCTGCGCAGCGCGGCCTTCCAGAAAGGCGGCGGCAGGATGCCGTTCATGTAACGCGCGGTGGTGACCTCGTCGCCGTTGACGGTGGTCTTGCAGGGCGTCTCGTCGATTTCCTTCTGGCCGATGGAGGTGCTGTGCACATAGGTCTCGTGCGTCAGGTCCATCAGGTTGTCGATCATGAGACGGTAGTCGCAGTTGATGTGGTACAGGCCACCGCCGTAGGCCCACTCGGGGTTGTCGTACCACTCCATGTGCGGGATGAGCTTGTCGTCGGCCAGGGCCGGGTCGCCGGGCCAGACCCAGATGAAGCCGTAGCGTTCGACCACCGGGTAGGCCTTGATGGCCGGGAAACCGCCCACGCGCTGGCCCGGCATGGCGATGGTCTTGCCATTGCAGCCCATTTCCAGGCCGTGGTAGCCGCAGACCAGCTTGCCTTCGCTCACGTACCCCAGCGACAGGGGCGCGCCGCGGTGCGGGCAGAAGTCCTGCACGGCGGCAACCTTGTTTTCCACGCCGCGGTAGAACGCGATGCGTTCGCCACAGACCGTACGGCCCAGCGGCTTCTCATCGACTTCGTTGGGGGTGGCGGCGACGTACCAGGTGTTTTTCGGGAACATGGCAGGCTCCTCAGTCGGGGTTGAACAATAGTCGGCAACGGCGGTTTGCACCATTCATTCCGTATGCTGAATGTCATTCATTGTACTGAATGAGAAGCCGAAGTAAAGCGTCGAAAACTGGGGTTAACCCTTGATTTCGGGACCTGGCCGCGGGCTCAGGCCTTGTCGGCGCCGCGGACCTTGCGTGCCTCGGATTTGCCTTGCTGGTCGTGCAGGTGCACAAACTTGCGCAGCAGGCGCATGAACTCCTTTTGCTCGGCTGGCTCCAGGCTGTCCATCATCCCCTGATAGTGCACGCTCACACCCGGCTTGAGTTCGAGCAGGATCTCCTCGCCCGCAGCCGTGAGCGACAGCCGGCGCTGGCGGCGCGGCAGCACCTCGCGCAGGATCCAGCCCTTGGTCTCGAGCCGTGCGGCAATGTCCGCAGTGGTGGAGGTATCGAGTGCGATCAACTGCGCCAGCGTGACCTGGTCGATGCCCGGCGTCTCGTGCAGGGTGCGCAGGATGGCGTACTGGATGGGCGTGACATGCCGGCCATGCACTTCGTGGAACTTGGACACGGCGATCTGCTGGGCGCGGCGGATCAGGTGGCCGGGCTCGTCGTAAAGCTCGATGGAAAGCGGGGTATCGGCGGGCTTGAGTGTCATGGCGGGTTCAGGGCTACGCGGTCCGTCGCACAGGCCCCATTGTGCGTCAAGGCAGCAAGGCGTCGCTGGCGTCGGGCCGGCCCCAGACCTGCAGCACACGGTAGCGCGCTGCGGGGTCCCCGGTTGATTCGACCAGCGCATACGCGTCCACCCGCCAGCCCCAGGCGGGCGGTGCGGGCGGCCGCGCCGACCCGGCGTGCCGCGCCAGGGTGACGTGGGGTCGGTATGGGCGTTCATCGGTGCGCAGGCCCAGCTGGCGCAGGCGCTGGCCCAGCCGGTCGTGCAGTTCCTGCAGCGCCGGCGGCACGGCCATGGGCAGCAGCACGGCCAGGCCGTTCGGCCACAGCCGAGGTTCGCCAAACCGCAACTCGAAGGGTGTGAACGGCACATCCAGGTTCGCACACAGTTCAGCCAGACGTGCGCGCGGGACCGCGCCCAGGAAATGGACCGTCACATGCCAGTCTCCGGGCGCGTAGCGCCTGGCATCCTCAGTCCAGCCCCAGGCCTGGGCGTGGGCCGCCAGCGCGCCCTGCACGGCGGCACCGGGCAGCAGCGCGAGGAACAGGCGCGCCTGTGCCGGCCGCTGCGCCTCAGCGTCCGGCGGCATCCTGCGACAGGAAGTCCTGCAGCTGGCGCTTCCACCAGCGCGCCTGCCCCGTGGTCAGGTGGCCGCGGGTGTCCGCACTGGCCGGGATCATGTAGATCGCCATGGCCCTTACTTTCTGCACCTCGGCCTTCATCACTTCCATGAGTTCGGGCGGATTGCGCTCGTCATCGGCCGAGTTGATGGCGAGCACGCGCGCCTGGATGCGCTCCAGTTGCGGCGACGGGTTGTAGCCACGGGATGCCTCGAACTGGTAGATGAGGTCGTTGGCGTCGGCGCTGCCAGGCGCGGCAAACTGCTGGTCGATCCACGCATCCGCCTTCTCGCGCGTCGGGCCGATCTGGTGCAGACCCTGCGTGCCGCCTGCGGTCGCGACGCTGAAGAACAACTGGGCGATGCGGAGGTTGCCGGGCTGGCGCGTGTAGTTGCCGCCATGCCACTCGGGGTCGCGCTTGATGGTCTCAATCAGCATGCGCCGCGTCATCCAGTTGCGTCCTGCCACTTCCAGCGGCATGGAGGCCAGGGGCACGAGGTTGCGCGCGGCCTCCGGATACATCACACCCCACAGCCACGTGTGCATGCCCCCCATGGAGTTGCCCAGGACCAGCTTGAGCTTCTTGACGCCGAGGTGCTCGCTCACCAGCGCATGCTGGGCCCGCACCATGTCCTCGTAGTTGTATTTCGGAAATGCCATGCGCAGGCCATCAGACGGCTTGGACGAGGCGCCGGCACCGATGGCGTCGGGCAGGATGACGTAGTGCCGCGCCGCGTCCAGCGGCTGGCCGGGCCCGAACAGTTCGCCCGCGAACGCGGGATTGAGCATGCCACGCGCCGAACCGCCCGTGCCGTGCAGGATAAGCACCGGCTCGCCGGTGGGTTCGCCCACGGTAAGGTAGCCGAGACGCAATTCGGGCAGGACCTCGCCGCTCTGGAAACGGAAATTCTTGATGACCCACTGCCCGGACTTCGGCGCCGGGTAGTCGGCTGCCTGCAGGGGCAGGGCGATGGCACACAGCAGCAGCGCCAGCCAGCGCCAGGGGGTCAAGGTCCGCAGGATCGTCATCGCAGTCTCCTCGTGGTTGGGCCCGGCGACGGAATGCCGCCCGGCCTGGATCTCATGCACGCTGCCGCGGCGCAATCCCGTCAGCGCGGCGCGCTCAGCTGGCCCTGCGGCACCGCGGGGGCGAGCGGTGCGGCTGGTGCGGCGGGCGCCGTTTCGAGCACTTCGCGCACACCGTCGACAAAATATTCCGTCTCACCGAAGCAGGACGAGGGAATGAACTTGTACTGTTTGTAGTCCAGCACGACACGCTTGCCGGCCAGGGCGTTGATGCGCTGCGCCACGTCCTCGTCACGCACGCTGAACTCGAACTTCTCGGGAATGGCGCCCGGCATGGTGACCATGGCGATCTCGCCCTCCCAGGTCTTGCAGAGCCAGCCCTTGCGCGAGAGCTTCTGCACATACCCGGCACGCTCGCCGTCGGAGTAACTCCAGTGCAGGGCTATCCAGACCCAGGCTGCGGCCAGCAGGACCACGAGTCCGAGCAGGATCAACAGAAGGCGGATCAGTCGGGCTTTCATCATTGCGCTCCCATGTCAAAAAATCAGTTTGCCGCGCGGTCGAGCATGAGCTCACGGGCCAGGCAGAGGTCGGCCCAGGCCTTGGCCTTGTCCTGGGGCGTACGCAGCAGGTAGGCCGGGTGGTAGCTCACCACCACCGGCACGCCTTCATACCGGTGCACCTGGCCGCGCAACCGGCCGAGCGGCACGGTGGCGATGTCGGGCACGCTGTGCTGCAGCAGCGACTGCGCCGCAAAGCGGCCCAGGGCCAGGATGATCCTCGGCTGCAGCAAGGCCACCTGCCGGCGCAGGTAAGGCTCGCATTGCAGCACCTCGTCGGGCTGCGGATTGCGGTTGGCCGGCGGCCGGCACTTGAGCACATTGGCGATGTAGACCGCCTGCTCTCTCTGGGCCTGGCGGTTCAGGCCCAGCGCCCGGAGCATGTTGTCCAGCAGCTGCCCGGCCTGGCCAACGAAAGGCTCGCCTTGCAGGTCCTCGTTCTCGCCCGGTGCCTCGCCCACCACGAGCCAGCGCGCCTGCGTGTCGCCCACGCCGAAGACGGTGTTCTTGCGGCCCTTGCACAGGCCGCAGGCCTGGCAGCCGGCCACCGCCTGCTCCAGTGCCACCCAGTCCATGCCCGCGATCTCGGTCGGCAGGGCACGCGTGACTGCAGGCAGGACGACAGGCTCTGCAACCGGTGTGGCCGGGCGCGCCACGGCCACAGGGGCCGCCGGCACGGCGGCCTCCCGCCCTCGAGGGGGGCTGGCGGAGGCGTCGTCCATCAGACCCAATGGGGGTTCGGGTCCCCAGACCCGAACTCCCATTTCCGCGAGCATCGCGCGCTGGCGCGCATCCAGTTGCAGGCTCATGGCGTGATTCTTACAGACGCAGGCTCATGACCACCGCGTCTTCGCGCTGGCCATGTCCCGCCGGGTAATAGTTCTTGCGCAGGCCGACGCGGCGATAGCCATGGGCCTCGTAGATAGCGATGGCGCGCACATTGCTCACGCGCACCTCCAGCCAGAGCCACTGCGCGTTCACGCTGCGCGCCCACAGGGCCAGGGCATCGAGCATGACACGGCCCCAGCCCTGGCGCTGGTGATCGGGTGAAACGGTGATGTTCAGCAGATGCACCTCGTCCACACCCTGCATGGCGACGTAATAGCCCAGCAGCGCGTCGCCTGCCAGCAGCACCCGCGCGTGGTAACCGGACTTGAGGGTGTCCTGGAAGTTGCCGCGGGTCCAGGGATGCGGATAGGCGCGCTGTTCGATCTGCAGCACCTGGTCCAGCCGCGCGGCGTCGAGCGGCTCCAGGCGGGCTTCAACAGGTTGGAGGACGGCACTCATGGATGAGCCTCAGGAGAGCGTCGCTCTGGCGGCCGCGCGCTCTGCCGTGGTCAGGGCCACTTTATCGCGGATGTAGCGCGGCAGGGCGTCTTGCGCCGCGACGGCGTTGCCCTGCGCCAACAGCTGCGGTGCCAGACGCAGCATGGCCACCGCGGTGGGTAGCGCCTGCCAGCGTGGCAGCAGCGCTGCGCCCGGCAGGCGTTCGCCGTATTCTGCAAACACATTGCCCGCGAGCGCGTCACACCCCGCCGCGTCCACCTGCTCCGGCTTGAGCAGCCGGAAATCGGCACCTTGGTGCCAGCGCCCGTCCGTGTGGTCATACGGCGCGGCGTAGAGCTCGTCCATACGCGCATCGAGCAGCGCCAGCACGCGCCAGGTACCCGTCGGGGGCGCCTGATGCAGCCGTGCTTCCTCCGCCACGGCCAGCAGCGTGTCAACGGGCAGCAGGGGCACCCCGGCCCCAAAGCCCAGCCCCTGCGCCACGGCGCAGGCGGTGCGCAGCCCCGTAAAGGAGCCTGGGCCGCGACCGAAGACGATGGCGTCGAGCTGTTCGAAGCGCAGGTCGGCCTCGGTCATCAGGGTCTCGATGGCCGGGATCAGTGCGCTGGAGGCCTGGGCTCCGCCCGCGCCCGTGTGCTCCCAGACGCGGGCCTCGCCGTCCACCTCGCACGTGACGGCGATGGAGATCAGTTCGGTACTGGTGTCGAAGGCCAGCAGCTTCATGTCCGCTTCCGCACGCCAAAGGTGATGCCCACAGTGACCAGCACCAGGCCGGTCAGCAGGTTCCAGTGCAGGGGCTCGTCCAGAAACACCACCGCCCCCAGCGCGGACAGGCCGGGCACCAGCGCCGTGATCATGGTCGAGCGCACCGGTCCGAAATACTCGATCATGCGCACGAAGGTGATGCCCGAGATCACCACCGAGCCCACGCCCTGGAAGAGGACCTGGAACAGCACCTCGCCCAGCGGGGCCGTGGGCAGGTGACTGCGGATCGCGCCCAGCCCCAGCAGGAGCAGATAAAAGGGCAGGTAGCTGAACAGCGCAAACACCGTCACCGCCGTGGTGGCGCGCACGGCGTCGAGCCCATACCGCCGCGCCAGCACGCTGTAGGCGGACCAGCACAACGCGGCACTCATGAAAAGCAGGTCACCCTTCCACACCTCGCCACCTTCGAAAGCGCGCAGCAGGCTGGCGCCCCCCACCAGCAGGTCACCCAGCACGATGCAGGCCAGCCCGATCGCGCGCGCCGGCGTGATGGGCGTGCCCAGCACCAGCAGCGCGAGCAAGGTGGTCCACAGGGGCAGGCTGCCGGGCATGAGCACCGACGCGTGCGCCGCCGGCGCGTAGAAGAAGCCGGCATAGGCCAGCACGGCGTAACCGAAGCCGCCGAACACGCCACACAGCGCGGTGACACGCAAGGCCAGCGGGGACAAGCCGAAAAAGGACGTGCCGGACGCCGGTCCGCGGGCCGAACGGGTGGCACGGTCACGCTTGGCCAGCCACCAGCCCAGGGGCAGCAGCACGGCGCTGGCGCCGATGATGCGCGCCAGCGCGATGTCAAAGGGCGTGAGGGAACCACGCGCCGACGCCCGGGCGATGACGATGAAGGCCGACCAGATGCCGACGGTGATGACGGCCGCCAGGATGCCGATGGCACGCGGCGACAGGCCCTTGAGAAACTGCATCCCCGCATTATCGGCGGGCAGGCACTGACGCGCTGTTGCCTTAGACTCTTTGCATGCCCGCGCCGCGTCTTTCTCTTCTCGCCTCGTGCTTCATGGCTGCCACCCTGCTGGCCCCGCAGGCCCAGGCTCGGGACACGCCGCTGCCGCCGCCCGTCGCCAAGGCCCTGGCCCGCGCCAGCATACCCACCGAGGCTGTCAGCCTGCTGGTCACTGAAGCGGGTGGTCACGGCGCCCCGCTGCTGAGCCTGCATGCGGCCGAGCGACGCAACCCGGCCTCGGTCATGAAACTGGTCACGACCATGGCTGGCATGGAGATCCTGGGACCCAGCTGGACCTGGACCACGCCGGTTTATGTCGAGGGCACGATCCGCAACGGCACGCTGCACGGCAACCTCTACCTGCAGGGCCGGGGTGACCCCAAGCTGGTGGTCGAGCGACTCTGGCTGTTGCTGCGCCGTGTGCAGAGCCTGGGCATCCGCCACATCCAGGGCGACATCGTGCTGGACCGCAGTGCGTTCGAGGTGGAGCCGCAGGACCCGGGCGAATTCGATGGCGAGCGGCTGCGCCCCTACAACGCAGCTCCTGACGCCCTGCTGCTGAATTTCAAGTCTGTGCTCATGACCTTCGTGCCGGATCCCGCCAACAAGGTGGCCCAGGTGCACTATGAGCCCCCGCTTGCGGGTGTGCAACTGCAGGCGACGGTGCCGCTGGGCGAGGGCGAATGCGGCAGCTACCGCGCCACCTTGCGCGCCGAGCTGGATGACCCGCGCCGCATCGGCTTTGCCGGGCGCTACCCTGCCGCCTGCGGCGAAAAGACCTGGCCCCTGGCCTTCGCCGACCCGGCCAGCTATGGCGTGCGCGCTTTCGAGGGCCTCTGGCGCGAGATGGGCGGGCGACTCGATGGACAGGTCCGCGAGGGGCGCGTGCCCGCAGGTCTCGCACCGGCTTTCGAGTTCGCCTCGCTGCCGCTGGCCGAGATCGTGCGCACGATCAACAAGTTCAGCAACAACGTGATGACCCAGCAGCTTTTCCTCACGCTGAGCTACCAGCAGGGCGGCAAGGCCACGCTGGCGGGGTCGCGCGCCATCGTGCAGGACTGGTGGCGCCAGCGTCTGGGCGCCGGGGACGAACCCAGCCTGAGCAACGGCTCGGGGCTGTCTCGCACCGACCGCATCAGCGCCCGGGCCCTGGAGCGCCTGCTGCAGTACACCTGGGCCTCGCCGCTGATGCCCGAACTGCTGAGTTCGCTGCCCATCACGGGACAGGACGGGACACTCAAGCGCGAGCGCTGGCGTGCCCAGGGCATGGCCCACCTCAAGACCGGCAGCCTGCGTGACGTGGCTGCCGTCGCCGGTATCGTCCATGCCACCGGCGGTCACCGCTACGTGCTGGTGGCGCTGGTCAACCACCCCAACGCGGGCGCGGCCCGGCCTGCCATCGAGGCACTGGTCGAGTGGGCGTCCCAGCAATCGCCCCATCGCGGCAAGGCGCGCAACGCCGATTAGGCGCGCCACGCCGCTCGTCATTGCCACGGTTTCGTCATGCCCACCACCGACCTCATTGGCTCCATCGCGGCCTGCCTCACGACCCTGAGCTTCCTGCCGCAGGCGCTGCACACCTTCCGTACCCGCGACGTGAAGGGCATCTCGCTGGGCATGTACGCGCTGTTCACCACCGGGGTGGCGCTGTGGCTGGTCTACGGTCTGATGCTCATGGCCTGGCCACTGATCGTGGCCAACGCCATCACACTGCTGCTGGCGCTGGCGATCCTGGTGATGAAGCTGCGCTTCGGCTAGGCGCCGGCGGCGTCAGGCTGCGGCGCGGCTCAGGCGGTCGCGCACGCCTTCCCAGTCCGATGTCCCGGGAGGTTCCTCGACCCAGATCAGCTGCACGCCCTGTGCGTCGAAATCACGCAGGACGGCAAAGAGCTGCTGGGCGGCGGCGGCGGCATCGTCGGGCATACGCCGGTACAGCACCTTGCTCGACGGCACGCGCAGGATGCTGCGCGCGTAGACCGCGATGGTCGCCCGGCCACCGTCGAAATCGGGGCCCAGCACGTCCAGCGCTGTCTGCAGCATGCGCCCTTCCATCAGCCGGACACGCGCGCGGGGCGCGTAGTGGGACTCCAGCGTGCCGGAAGCCCGAGGCGCCGGCGCCTCCAGTTCCTCCTTGCCCAGCAGCCGCAGCCCGCAAGCCGCCTGCACCTGTTCACGCGTGATGCGACCCGGACGCAGCAGCACGGGCGCGCCGCGCGTGCAGTCGATGATGGTGGACTCGATGCCCACCTCGCACGCGCCGCCATCGAGCACGAGCAGGCTGTCGCCGAACTCCTCCTGCACATGGTCCGCCGTGGTGGGGCTGACGCGGCCGAATTTGTTGGCGCTGGGGGCAGCCACGCCCTGCACACCCAGCGCACGCGCCGCCAGCAGCAAAGCGTGGGCCATCGGGTGCGACGGGCAGCGCAGGCCGATCGAATCCTGGCCGCCGGCTGCCGCGGTGCCGACCTCGGGCCGGCGAGGCAGGATCAGGGTCAGGGGCCCGGGCCAGAATGTTTGCATGAGCTGGCGGGCGAATGCCGGCACCTCGCGGGCGTAATGGTCCACATCGCCAGCATCGGCCACGTGCACGATCAGCGGGTGGTCACTGGGCCGGCCCTTGGCGGCAAAGATCTTCGCCACGGCGGTGTCGCTGGACGCATCGGCGCCCAGGCCGTAGACGGTCTCGGTCGGCAGGCCCACGAGTTCGCCGTCGCGCAGGGCCTGCGCCGCCGCGACGACGGCTGCCGGGTCGCGTCCGTCCAGTCTCACGGTTCGATCCCTCAGAAGGGCTCGATGCCCAGGATCTTCGCCGCCGCCAGCGCCGTACTGCGCACCTCATCCGCCGTGCGACCCGTGATGTTCAGGTGCCCCATCTTGCGACCGGGCTTGGCGTCGAGCTTGCCGTACAGGTGCAGGTGCGTGCCGGGCAGGGCCAGCACCTTGTCCCAGGGCGGCACGCCGTTGTAGGCCAGCCAGATGTCGCCCAGCAGGTTGAGCATGATGCTCGGGCTGTGCAGGCGCGGCTGCAGCAGCGGCAGGCCGGCCAGGGCGCGCACCTGCAGGTCGAACTGCGAATGGTCGCAGGCATCGATGCTGTAGTGCCCGCTGTTGTGCGGACGCGGTGCCATCTCGTTGACGACCAGGGTATGGTCCTGCAGGACGAAGAATTCCACGCAGAGCACGCCCACATACTGCAGGCCTTCGGCGATGGACTTCGTGGCCGCAACGGCCTGCGTGGCCAGGTCGGCGGGGATGTTGCCCTCGTACACCTCGGTGACGGCCAGGATGCCGTTGCGGTGCAGGTTGCGCTGCACGGGCAGGTTCACGATCTGGCCGTCGGCACCGCGCGCGACGATGACCGAGCACTCGGCCGCCAGCGGCAGCATCTTCTCCAGCACACACGGCACGCGCTTGAGTTCGTCCCACGCGCTGGCCAGCTCGGCGCGCGTCTTGACCCGCATCTGGCCCTTGCCGTCGTATCCCAGGCGTGCGGTCTTCAGGATACCGGGCAGCAGCGCATCGGTCACGGCAGCCAGCTGCTCGGGCGTCTCGATCACGGCATGCGGCGCGACCGGCACGCCACAGCGCGTGAAGTGCGCCTTTTCCTTCGCCCGGTCCTGGGCGATGGCCACCGCATCGGCCGCCGGCGCCACGGGGCGGTGCGCGCCCAGGGTGCGCAGGGCCGGTGCGGGGACGTTCTCGAACTCGGTGGTGATGGCCGCGCTGCGCTGCATCAACTGGGCCAGGCCCTGCTCATCCAGGTAGGCGGTCTGGATGTGGTGGTGGCTCACCAGCCCGGCCGGGCTGGCGACATCCGGATCGAGCACGGCGGTGAAGTAACCCATGCGCTGCGCTGCGTGCACGAACATGCGGCCGAGCTGGCCGCCGCCCATGACACCCAGTGTGGCAGGCTGGCCGTTGACCAAGGTGCCCGGCAGGATGCGGGCGTGCAGGGGACGGTCGCTCATATGGCAGGGGGCAGCTGCATGCCGCGGGCGGTGGCCGTCTGCTCGGCACGGTAGGTTTCGAGTTTCACGCGCAGGGCCGGATCTTCATTGGCCAGCATGGCCACGGCAAACAGGGCGGCGTTGGCTGCACCGGCCTGGCCGATGGCGAAGGTGGCCACCGGGATGCCCTTGGGCATCTGCACGATGCTGTGCAGCGAATCGACACCCTGCAGGTGCTTGCTGGCCACCGGCACGCCCAGCACGGGCACCGTGGTCTTGGCCGCCAGCATGCCCGGCAGGTGGGCCGCGCCGCCGGCACCCGCGATGATGGCTTTCAGGCCACGACCAGCCGCGCTTTCCGCGTAAGCGAACATATCGTCCGGCATGCGATGCGCGGATACCACTTTGGCTTCGTGACCAATGCCAAAGTGATGGAGAATCTGCACTGCCTGTTGCATGGTGTCCCAGTCGGAACTGGAGCCCATGACGACGCCGATGAGTGTTTTCATCCCCGAATTTTACTTTTTTGCCCCCGGCGGCCCCAAATGATCGATATCACCACCGAAAATTTCGAAACCGAGGTCATCCGCGCCTCCATGTCCGTGCCTGTGCTGGTGGATTTCTGGGCGCCCTGGTGCGGCCCCTGCAAGGCGCTGGGCCCCATCCTGGAAAAGCTGGAAGCGGCCTACGAAGGCCGCTTCGTGCTGGCCAAGATCAACTCCGACGAGCAGCAGGAGCTGGCCGCGGCCTTCGGCATCCGCAGCATCCCGACCTGCGTGCTGATGAGCGGCGGCAAGCCGGTGGACGGCTTCATGGGTGCCTTGCCCGAAGGCAAGCTGCGCGAGTTCCTGGACAAGCACCTGCCGGGTGAGGGCCAGCTGCAGGCCCAGGCGGACGCGCAGGAGGCGATGGACGAGCTGGAGGCGGGCGGCGATATCGACAGCGCCATTGCCCGCATGGCCCAGGCCCTGCAGGCCGATGCAGACAATGATGAACTGCGCTACGACTACATCAAGCTGCTGATCGGCACCGGCCACCTGGACCAGGCAGCCGCGGTGCTGGCGCCCACCCAGGCCCGCATTCCCGTGCCGCTGCAGTTCGAAGCCCTGCAACAGTGGCTCAATGCCCTGGAGTTCGTCAGCAATGATCCGCGCGGCCAGTGGCCGCTGGAAAAATTCGATGCAGCCATCGCCGCCAACAAGCGCGACTTCGAGGCCCGCTTTGCCCGCGCCCGCGTACTGATGGCGGCCAACGAATGGGTGGCTGCACTCGATGAGCTGCTGGAGATCATCATGCGCGACAAGAAGTGGGACGAGGAAGCCCCGCGCAAGACCTTCATCGCCATCCTCGAACTGCTGACACCGCCCAAGCCCAAGCAGGCCGGCCCGGAGGGCAGCGGCAAAACGGCTGGTGGCATCGAGCTGGCCGGCCACGCCACGGTGGAACAGGACGAGCAGGCGGCGCTGGTGTCGGCCTACCGGCGCAAGCTCAGCATGGCGTTGAACTGACGCGCACGCTGCGCCCATGAAAAACGGCACCCGCGGGTGCCGTTTTTTGTGGAGTCTGGACGCGATCAGGTGGTGAGCCGCGTCAGCGCCTCGCGGTACTTGGCCGCCGTCTTCTCGATCACCTCGACCGGCAGCGCAGGCGCCGGGGCTTTCTTGCCCCAGGGCTGGCCATTGACGGTGGCGGTTTCCAGCCAGTCACGCAGGAACTGCTTGTCGTAGCTGGGCGGGTTGCTGCCCTCGGCGTACCCCTCCACCGGCCAGTAACGCGAGGAATCCGGCGTCAGCACCTCGTCCATCAGCACCAGGGTGCCGTCCTTGTCGAGGCCGAACTCGAACTTGGTGTCGGCGATGATGATGCCCTTCTTCAGCGCGATCTCGGCCGCCGCCTTGTAGATGGCGATCGAGATGTCGCGGATCTTCGCAGCCAGCTCGGGGCCGATCATTTCGACGGTTTTCTCGAAGGTGATGTTCTCGTCGTGTTCGCCGACCTCGGCCTTGGCCGCCGGCGTGTAAATGGGTTCCGGCAGTTTGCTGGCGTTCTTCAGCCCGGCCGGCAGCTTGACGCCGCAGACCGACTGGCCGGCCTTGTACTCGGCCCAGCCGCTGCCGGCCAGGTAGCCACGCACCACGGCTTCGACGGGAATCGGCTTGAGCCGCTTGACCAGCATCGCGCGACCCCGCACCTGGTCCACCTCTTCGGGCCTGACGACGCTCTCCGGCTTGTCGCCCGTCAGGTGGTTGGGGCAGATGTGGCCAAGCTTGTCGAACCAGAACAGGGCCATCTTCGTGAGCAGCTCGCCCTTGCCGGGAATGGGTTCGCCCATGATGACATCGAAGGCGCTGATGCGGTCGGACGCCACCATCAGAATGCGGTCCTCGCCGACGGCGTAGTTGTCGCGCACCTTGCCGCGCGCGAGCAGCGGCAGGGATTTGATGCTGGAAGTATGCAGGGCAGAGGTCATGATGGGCTTCTGAAAAAAGAAGGCCCGGCGATGATGCGCCGGGCCCCGGATTATCGCAAGAACGGGTCAGTTCACGACCTGGGCCAGCTCGCCCTTGGCGTACTTGGCCGCCATGACCTGCAGCGTGGCGCCCTTGACCTTGGCGCCCTGGCCTTCGCAGCCGAACTCCAGGTAACGCGCCTTGCACACGGCCTTGGCCGCTTCGCGCGCGGGTTTGAGCCACTCGCGGGCGTCGAACTTGTCGGGGTTCTCGGCCAGGAACTTGCGCACGGCACCGGTCATGGCCAGGCGGATGTCGGTATCGATGTTGATCTTGCGCACACCGTACTTGATCGCTTCCTGGATCTCCTTGATCGGCACGCCGTAGGTCTGCTTCATCTGGCCGCCGTACTGGTTGATGATGGCCAGCAGTTCCTGCGGCACGGAGGAGGAACCGTGCATGACGAGGTGGGTGTTGGGAATGCGCTTGTTGATCTCCTTCACGCGGGAGATCGCCAGGATGTCGCCGGTGGGCGGACGGCTGAACTTGTAGGCGCCGTGGCTGGTACCGATGGCAATGGCCAGCGCGTCGAGCTGGGTGGCCTTGACGAACTGTGCCGCTTCCTCGGGGTCGGTCAGCATCTGGCTGTGGTCCAGCTTGCCGGCGGCGCCGATGCCGTCTTCCTCGCC
>DALYHW010000029.1:17943-18550 GCA_031970695.1 Hylemonella sp. | reverse complement strand
GCCCTGCAGCTGCTCGGGCGCGGGCTCCTGCTGCAGCCAGGCACGTACACGCGCAGCGCGCTCACCCGCCGTCGCCGCCGAAAACGCCCCTCCCGTGAGTTCATCGAGAACGTGGTGATCAGGGCGAGGGGAACTGGGATTCGAAGAAGACACGGCGTCGCTCAACTGGCAAATAACAAGACGCCGATTGTCGCCGTCATTTGCCTCCTCGCCATCGGATCTCTGAGCCGGCGCATCGGTTTTGCCATAAAGAAAGCCCGGCCGGGTGGCCTACGCCAGCCCGCCGGGCCTGACGGCGGGCTACAAGCCCATGCCGTCTGGGTATCGCAACGGGGAGAGTCGGGTCCCGCATTGCGACGGGGGCAAGGGATTGCCCCCATTGATTGCCAGTTTGGCGCTGGCGCTTGTGCCCTGAAGGCGTGCGCCGGCTACTTCCAGCAGAGGATGCCTGCTATGTGACAGGCATTCAAAGTCTAGCCCTCGTGTCCCAGGATGCAAGTCGCCGTTTCAATCACGCCTGCAGGTCTGATTGGCACACCCATTGGTGAACGTCGCCCGCCCGACCCGTGGGCCGAAAACCGCGAAGCCTGGCACTGTTACAAAATAC
>DALYHW010000029.1:0-17933 GCA_031970695.1 Hylemonella sp. | reverse complement strand
AGCTACCCCCCTAGAAAAGTAGCTGGACACGGCACTGTTACAAAATACAGTAGAGCTCAGGTTGATTTTGATCACAAGACCATAAGTGTTTGATTCATATAGGTTTTCTGTTGACAAATTTAGTCTGAATCTGAATTTAAATTCTCATATTGAATAACAAATCAATTTTGTATTATTGACTGGTTATATATGGAGTCTTACAATTCGTTTCACCCTGAATCAGGGATAACCCGAATCCGCTGCCGACCCCGGCTACATCGGATCACGCGCTGGCAAACAACCACAGGCCCGGCCGGATCCAGATGGCGTACCAACCCAGACGCGGTCTCCGAGGTCTGGCTCTGTGGAAAGACCACAGCCCCAGACCCCGACCCGCGCGAGATGAGGAAGTGCTATGACAGCGTTTCAAGAAATGGGCCAGAGCCTGCGATCCGTCGCACGCCAGATCTCCCAGGTCTTCTTCGCCACCATCCACAACAGCTTTGCGCTGCTGGGGCTGCTTGTCCTTTTCGCGACCATTGCCCTGGTTGCGCGCCCCGAACTGCGCCAGGCGGGTGAAGTCCATCTGATGGGCTGGCTCCAGGACCGCCAGTACGAAGGTGCCGGCATTGAAGCCGAACCCGTCGCCGTGGAGCGCGCAACCGCCGCCCACCCCCACGAGCTGCCCAAACAGCAGGCGGCCGTCGCCTACTGGCTGAGCAAGAAGTACCGTGTCGCGCCGGAGCCCCTGTCCGCGCTGGTCATGGAAGCCTACGAAATCGGCCGTCGGACCGAGCTCGACCCGCTGCTGCTGCTGGCGGTGATGGCGATCGAATCCGGCTTCAATCCCTTTGCCCAGAGTCCGGTGGGCGCCCAGGGCCTGATGCAGGTCATGACCCGCGTCCACGGCGACAAGTACGAAGCCTTCGGCGGCAAGCTGGCCGCTTTTGATCCAGTGGCCAACCTGCGGGTCGGGGCCCTGGTGCTGCAGGAATACGTCCGGCGCGCCGGCTCCATCGAAGGGGGCCTGCGCATCTACGTCGGCGCCGCCAACCTGCCCGACGATGGCGGTTATGCCGCCAAGGTGCTGGCCGAGCACACCCGCCTCAGCCTCGTGGCCAGTGGCCACCCGGTGCCGACGCACACGGCCCAGCCGATCCCGGTGGTCGCGCCGACCCAGCCGGTGCTGGACGACGCGCTCGTGAGGCTCAACTCCTGAAATTCCCACCCCCGGGCAGCGGGAGAGAGAGCGCCTCTCCGCTACACTAGGCGGGCGCGCAACTGGCGATAGGCACCTCCAGCCCCCGTGGGCCGGCGGTGTTGACGTGGACAGACCACCGGGAAGCGTGCCGCGGGATTCGCATCTTCGGATCCGGCGTTCCAGCCGTTCGCCTGGGCAGCCCCCGCCCGCCGGGGGACCCCTGTTTATTCCGACTGCCATGTACCACCGCAACATCCTCGTCGAACAAACCGATCCGGAACTCTGGGCTGCCATCCAGGCCGAAAACGCCCGCCAGGAACACCACATCGAGCTGATTGCCAGCGAGAACTATGCCTCGCCCGCCGTCATGGCCGCCCAGGGCACCCAGCTCACCAACAAATATGCAGAGGGTTACCCCGGCAAGCGCTACTACGGTGGCTGTGAACACGTGGACGTGGCCGAACAACTGGCCATCGACCGCATCAAGGCCATCTTCGGCGCCGAGGCCGCCAATGTGCAACCGCATTGCGGCGCCTCCGCGAATGAAGCCGTTTTCCTGGCCTTCCTCAAACCCGGCGACACCATCATGGGCATGAGCCTGGCCGAGGGCGGCCACCTCACCCACGGCATGGCACTCAACATGAGCGGCAAGTGGTTCAACGTCGTCTCCTACGGCCTCAACGCCAAGGAAGAGATCGACTACGACGCCATGGAAAAGAAGGCGCACGAGACCAAACCGAAGCTCATCATCGCCGGTGCCTCGGCGTACAGCCTGCACATCGACTTCGCCCGCTTTGCCAAGGTGGCCAAGGACGTGGGCGCCATCTTCATGGTGGACATGGCCCATTACGCCGGCCTGATCGCCGCGGGCGTCTACCCGAACCCGGTGCCGCACGCCGACATCGTGACCTCGACCACCCACAAGACCCTGCGCGGCCCGCGCGGCGGCATCATCCTGTCCAAGGCCCAGCACGAAAAGGCCATCAACAGCGCCGTATTCCCCGGCCTGCAGGGTGGCCCGCTGATGCACGTGATCGCGGCCAAGGCCGTGGCCTTCAAGGAAGCCATGAGCCCTGAGTTCAAGGCCTACCAGCAGCAGGTCGTGAAGAACGCCAAGATCGTCGCCGAGACGCTGACCCAGCGTGGCCTGCGCATCGTCAGCGGCGGCACGCAAAGCCACCTCATGCTGGTGGACCTGCGTTCCAAGGGCATCACCGGCAAGGAAGCCGAGGCCGTGCTGGGCGCCGCCCACATGACCATCAACAAGAACGCCATCCCGAACGACCCGGAGAAGCCAATGGTCACCAGCGGCGTGCGTGTCGGCACGCCGGCCATGACGACGCGTGGCTTCAAGGACGAGGAAGCCCGTCTGACGGCTAACCTGATTGCCGACGTGCTGGACAACCCGCGCGACGAAGCCAACATTGCGGCCGTGCGCGCCAAGGTCACCGCCCTGACCGCGCGCTTCCCGGTGTACAAGTAAAGTCCCAGGCATGAAGTGCCCCTTCTGCGGCCATTCCGAGACCCAGGTCGTCGAGACCCGGATCTCGGAAGATGGGGACTTCATCCGCAGGCGCCGCCAGTGCGGCGCCTGCGACAAGCGCTTCACGACCTACGAGCGCCCCGACGTCAACTTCCCGTCCATCGTCAAGAAGGACGGCCGTCGCATCGAGTACGACCGCAACAAGCTGCTGGCGTCCATGCAGCTGGCGCTGCGCAAACGCCCGGTGAGTACGGAGCAGATCGACAGCGCCATCGAACGCATCGAGGAAAAACTGCTCAACCTGGGCCTGCGGGAAGTACCTTCGACCCGCATTGGCGAGCTCGTGATGCGTGAACTCAAGAAGCTCGACAAGGTCGCCTATGTCCGCTTCGCCAGTGTCTACCGCAGTTTCGAGGACATCGACGAATTCAAGACGCTGGTGGACGAGGTGCGCCGCTAGGCCGTGCAGCTCGATGGCCCGGCCTTGCTCATGCGCGGCCGGCCCGCACTGTTGATGATGACCTGCCGAGCCTCGGTGCTGCGTCCCGAATGCGTGCAGACGGTGAACGTGCCGGCCTGAAACGCACCGGAAGCCAGCTTGCTCCTACCGTAGGCGGTATACGAGACGTAGTCCTGGACGGGCATGTTGCCCCGCACGCGCAGCGTCGGTGGCAGGGCCGGCTCACGATGCAGCGTGGCTTCGCCCGGATCGCGCAGGCCGTTGTTGTTGAGATCCTGAAAGACGATCCAGCCCTGCTCCCAGGCCGCCTCACGCTCGCACGCCTCGCCTGAAGCCGACTTGCAGATCACCACCCGCCCATTGCGCTTAACCGCCTCGCTGCGCGCGAGCTCCAGCGTATCGAAGATCGCCTGGGCGCCGGATTTCATTCGGATCGACAGGAGGATCTCCGACATCGCGGGCCCGGCCCAGGCCATGATCGTGAGAACCAGGCTCATGGCCACCAATAGTTCAAGCAGCGTGTAACCGCGACACGCGCTGCGACGCTTCTCCATTTTTTGTACTCCCTGAACCGTTTTGTGCCGGCTGTTGGGTCACCGGCTGCGGCAAGGGTAGCGAGGAGAAAAAGTCGCGGCATCACCTGTTCATGGGACTATCCCCATTTCATGGGAGCCTTGCAGGGACACATCAAAAAAAACGGCGCCCTGAGGGCGCCGTCATCTGACAAACAGGCAACGCCAGCCAGGCCAGCGCAGCAGTCACGTCAGTCGTTGAGTACCTCGCGGTAGGTCACACGGGTCACCTTGCCACCGCGCGCCTTGGTGCGGGCGGGCGGAGAGACTTCCATACCGCCGGACAGTCGCACCTTGAGCACGATCTGGCCGTTGGGCAGCACGGCGATCTGCGGTGTGGTGGCCACACCGGCACCGATGTTGGTACCAACCACACGACTGGTCGTTCCCACCGCACCACCGCTAAGGTAATCCACCATGTACAGGTACGCCTGCCCATCGCTGGGCGTCTGCCCCGGTGTGCACGCCTGCTGGGTGGATGCGGCCGGCACGCTGGTCGTGAAGGCAACCGTGCCCATCACCAGCTTGGGATCGGTGAACTGGATTTCGCCAGCGCCCGCCGGGAAGTCCAGGTACCAGCCGTTCTTGTTCTGCAGGCTGTCGCCGGCCTGGCCCGTCACCTGCGACACCAGGCGCACCTCTTGACCGGGCTGGCAGATGTTGACGTCGGTACCCGTCGGGCAGGTGCCAGTGATGGCCTGCAACCCGATGAAGGTCGAGTCGGCCCGCGGGTTGTTGATAGTCGTCGGAGGATCCTTCAACAGGTCGTCACGGATCGCATAGAACGAGTTCTTCGGATTCGTCCCCACGTCGGTCACACCCAGGTAGCGGCCCGTACCCACGTACACCACGGGATTGCCGTCCACCGTCGTGATCTGCGGGCGGTCCATGATCGGCTGCAGGTTCGGGGTGGGCAAGGTGCTGTCCTTCAGGACGGCCAGATTCAGCCGGGTGAACGGCAGCGTGATCGGGGCCGTGGTCGTGGCCGCTGTGTTCACATTGAAGCGCCACACGTTGCCATACAGGTCGCCAGCGTAAACACGCTTGGTGACGTTGTTTGCGTCTGCATGGGCCGCAATCTGGGCCAGGCCGCTGGGCGAGCCCACGCTGCCAAAGCCGGTCGAAATGGGCGAACCGGAAACCTGCGTGCCCGTCGCGGCATTCAGGATGTAGAGGTAGCCCATGCCGTCGCCTGTGCCATTGAGCACGCAGCTTGCCGTTGCCGCCGATCCGGTACGCGGACAGTTGTTGTAACCCGAGGTCATCATGACCACCCAACGGCCATCGTCCAGTTTGGTGATCTGGGGACGGCCGAAGGTCAGGCCCATATTGGCGTCAGTGAACTCCCACAGCAGCTTGGGGCTGGCGGGGTTGGTGATGTCCAGCGCGTAGTACCCGGTACCCCCGGCGTTCATCCCGCCCACCAGGATGGTCTGCCACTCGGCGTCGGTACAGGTCTGCGACGGCGCCTTGGAGCAGATGTCGCCGATCACCGGCGTGCCTTCCACGAAGTACTGGTGCTTGTCCGGGTAGTTCTTGTCGGCCAGCGTGTACATGCGCGGCAGCGAGAACGAGGGAACGTAAGCCCACATTTCCTGGCCGCTGGCTGAGTCGAAAGCGTGCAGCATGCCGTCGTTGGCCGCCGCATAGACCAGCGGGGTACGGTTGGCCCACAGTGTCTTGAAGGCGGTGTAGTTGGTGTCAGAGTAAGACCGGCTCGGCGCGCCCACCCACTGCGGCTGTGCCGACACGATGTCCCCCAGCACGGCCTTGCGGTAGCGGTAAAACTTGGCGTTGTCAGGACTCGTCAGGGACGTCTCCTCGTTGGTACGATCGCCGCGCAGGAAGTTCACCAGCGCTTCACCTGCGGCACCGTTGGTGGCCACAGTCGTGTTGGTCTGTGCCGTGGCGCTGATGCAGGTGGTACCCGTACTGCAGAACTGGCTCAGGCCTGTCAGCACATTGGGGAACTGCGGCGGCGACGTCGTGATGTAGGGCGCTGTGAAAAACGACTTCTGCGTCGCGCTCAGGTTCGCCCAGGTAAACGGCGTGATGGTCCCACCCACATTGGTATAGATGTTGCGGGTCGTGTAGGTCTTGGCGTTAAGCAGCACCTGGGCCGACCAGTTGTAAGCCGTGGGGTCCGGGTTCAGCGGGTCAAAATACGGCACCGTGCCATCGGCCAGGTTGATCGTCTGACGAATCAGCTCACCCGCCCAGTAGCGTGTCTCGAAGTACGAACTGAACTGGAAGTTGTTGGCCGAGGTGATGCGCGGGTTCGTGGTGGCAGCGGCGGCTGCCGTACCTGGGCGGGGCGTGTTGATGATGGCCTTGAGCGTGCTGGTCAAGCCATTGGTCAGCGTGGTCGGATCGGTCGCGCTGAAGTAATTGCCCCGGCCATTGACGGCGGCGTGCCAGAGGTCGTCGGTGTTCTCGGGCTTGTTCGCGCCGGGCACGGGCCAGTTGCAGGCGCCGCCCGCCACGGTCAGCGTGTCGCGCCAGGAGCAGGTACTGCTGGATGCCGTCGTTGCATTCGGCCCCTTGATGTAGGTGTAGTCGCCGGTGGTATCCGTCAGGTAGCTGGGCGAGAAGATCATACGCCCGCGCACACCCAGGCCCAGGGTGAAGGTGGACATGTGCTGCCAGTTGGCGGTGTCCACGCCATTGGCGGGTACGGTGTCGGCACAGAGATCGTTGGGCGTCGTGGCCGGGGCAATCACCGGACCGGTGCAGTTGCCCAAGGCCGTGCTGCGCAGGTCGGTACCGTAGTAGTACGCGGCCACGTCGGCCAGCGTATTAGCCACGCCGCCTGAGCCAACGGATGTCACGGTCGCAGTACCAGGATCTTGAAATTTCACTTGGACAGGCGCCGCCGTGCTCTGGTTCTGGCCGGAGTAAGTAGGGCTGGAGGCCGTTGCCGTACTGGCACCGGCGGTCGGCAGATCGGCCGTAGCCACGCACTGGTTGTTGGGGTTCGGTGTGCCACTGGTCCAGGTACCCGAGGTCTCGGGACAATGCTCCGTGGCCCCTGAAATACCTCCGCATGCGTACGTCGTCCCGGTGATTGATGGTGTTCCAGCCGTAGTCAGCGTGTAGCTCGGTGTCGCCGGCGTCATGGCACCGACCGGGCCGGGCACACCATTTACGGTGGTCTGGGTCGTGGTCTGGGTGGCGCTGTAACGGTCTGTCTGCACCGACTGGTAGCCGGAAATCGTCTGCAGCTGCGTCTGGGGCGTGACCGTCACGCGTTTGCCGGTGACTCCCTGCTGCGGGCAGATGCCGGCCGTAGCCGAGTAGGCGCTGCCAAACACGGACTGCGCGCTCTTGCAGCCGGTATTGCTGCCGATATTCGAGACCAGGTACCAGGTCACGCCGTCCGTACCGGTAGCTGAGGAAGCACTGACCGCAGGACTGCCGCCAGAGGGACTGCGGCAGAACCAGACATTGCCACCAATGTTAAAGCAGCGGTTGTTACTGCCATCCGGGTCCACCGTGCTGTAGCCGATAGCGCCCGTTCGGCTGTTACCCACGTTCATCGGTGCCGCGGCCGTGTTGGATGGTGCAGAGATAGTGGAACAGCTCGCACCAATCACCGTGTTGGTTCGCGACCAGGTAATGGTCGCCGTACTGGCAGTAATGGTCGTCGTACGGTCCTGAATGCTGGTGTAAGGGGTCACAGTGGTCGTGGTGACCTGACTGCCGTCGTTGTAGGGACGCGGCAAGGCGCCGTCCTGGTTGCCGATCAGCGTGGTGCCGTCCAGGCGCACCACCAGCGAGTCAGACTCGTTCCACTGCCCGTCCGTAGACAGGATGGTGTAGTTCTGCTGACAGGAATACTGGAGCGGGTCGGTCACCGTGGTGCCGTTGATGCTGCTGATCTTGTTGGCATACAAGCGACCCGCCGTCGACAGTGCGGCACGCAGGGGGGTGCTGGAGCCGACATTGCTGCCGTAGAGCTTCGCGTAGAACGCGGCCTTTTGCGTGCTGTTGAAATCGGCCACATTGAGGAAGGCCGGCGCCGTGTTGTTGTTGATGGACATGAAGCCCACGCGGAAGCGGTCGGTCAACGCCTTGAACGCCAGGCCGGTGGCGGACTTCATCATGTTGATGCGGGTGCGGTAGTAGGCGTACCAGTTGGCAAAGTTGGTGCGCTCGTCCGTAGCCCCAGGCCCGGAGGTAGCGCTCACCACAACTTTGGTGAAAACACCGCTGCCCGGTGTCGAGCCAAAGTTGCTGTTGCATTCCCGATAGAAGGTGCTGGTCGTGGTGTAGTAGTCCTTCAGCTTTTCCGTGGTCTGCGTACCAGAATAGGTGTAGTAATACGCGGCCTGGGCCGTATCGGCACCATGGGCCTTAAAACTGGTACTCAGGTTGGTGGAACCGGTCGTGGTCACACCATACCCATCGTTGGAAGCGTTGGTGAAACTCTGGCTCGTAAAGCTGTTCCCTGCCGCATCGACGGGTGGAGTGTAGGTAATGGCCGGGTTGTAGTAGACGCCATTGCACTGGTGGCTCGCGTAGCCGTATTTGCCGGCAAATGCGCTGGTCTCGTCCGGCATATAGGTCCAACCCATGGAGCCGGAATCGTCCAGGATCAGGAAAACGTTGGGTTTGACGTCGATCGACGGGGGCGTGACGGTGAACACCGGCAGGGACGCGATGTCGGTGGTCGCGGCTTGGGCCGGTTGCCAGCCCTGCCAACCCGGTGCCAGCACAAGGGCGCAAGCCGATGCGAGCACGGCAACCGAGTGGGCCAGCTTGCGCTGGAGCGTGGTCTTCTGGAGTGTTCGATTGCGCATGACAATCTCCCGGTCAGTTGATCAAAAAATCAGGGACGTTCGTGGCAGCTCAGGAGGGCTGGGTCACGAAAGTCTGGATGTAGGTGTTCGTGTTGCGGGGGCCGGTGACACGCACGGTGATGCGGAACATCTGGTCGTTGCTGTAACAGGGAATGTCACCGCAGTCGGGCCCCTCACAGCAGCCGCCAGACTGGACCTGGTGCTGCACCACGGCACACGTGGTGCCCTGGCACATGCGTTCGATGACATAACCGCGGATATTGCCCAGAGCATCGGCCACCGCATTGCTCTTGTTGGCCGTGCAGCCTGCCGACCCCAGATAACAGATGCTGTTGGCGGTCTCCAGATTGCTCCAGAACGTGTCCATGGTGGGCGGGGCGTAGTCCACCGAGGCCCGGTAGCCGTTGGCCAGCAGATCGGCGCCCAGCGCGCCGGTGCCGCCATTGGCCTCGATGAAGGAAACGGCCTGCTCCATGGCCATGTCGGCCGCCTGCACAGAGACCTGCTTGAACGCCATATTGCCGGCGATCATGTTGGTGGTCTCCATGGACCGCGTCAGGGCGATGCCGGCCAGCGTCATGGCGACCAGCACGATCATGGCGACCATCATGACCACACCACGCTGTTGCGCCGCAGCGGCCGGACGTGCGCGCCGGAAAGAAATTCGCTTGTTCAGCATGAGGAAACCTTTCCAAGCCAGGAAATATTGCGTATGGGCATCACCGACTGGAACACGCGGTAGCGGTAGAACGTCCAGTTCGGATCGGCCGTGAGCGTGATAGGAGCAGCCGCGCTGCCCGGAGGAGTTCCGGCGTATGTGCCTTCCCATTCGGGCGCCGGGGCGCCTCCGGGGACGCCCGTAACAGCGTCCCGCTCCATGACGGCGCTGCGCGAAGTCAGGGCCACACGCACGGCGGAAATCCGGGCCCGGTCGCAGTAGCCCATCGCAACGGTGGGATCAGGCACGTCATAGACGTCGATCACGCCATCCATCTTGGTCAGGCTCGGCGCTGGCAGATTGGTGGTATCTCGCCCATATTGCGCGCGCAGGCTCACGATGTTGTTGTTGATCGCCACCCAGTTCTGGAGGTTCTCGCAGCCCTTGCCCGCCGCTGCGTTGGCGTAGTCGCACATGGTGAGGTTGCCATTGCGTACGGCATACCCCAAGGCGCGATACGAAGGTCCAAAATTGAAAAGATAGTCACCCTGGGCCATGGTTGCGTTAGACGCCAGCGTGACCGTGCGCGCCGCAGGGTCAACGGCCGTCACGCGGTCCAGCGTCAGGTTGCAGGGCTCCAGACGTTTGGGCGGGTTGGTGGAGTTATCCATACGAACCCAGACCACCAGGTCGTTTACCTGATAAGCCGGCGGATTCTGGATCTGGTTGGCGGCCCCCGTAACCTTGTCGCCCTGCGGGCTGCCGGCACCCCGCGACGCGAACACAAAGACCGTGTCCGTATTGAGGTCTGGCGCCGGCATCGGAAACGTCGCCGTACCGGGGGTGTTGATGATCACCGGGGCAATCGGGATGGTCAGCGTGCTCGGCGCAGTACGCAGGGTCAGCGAGCAGCCCAGCAACAAGGCATCCGTAGCACCATTGCCCGACGACTGTACGTCGGACTGCAGGGCATAAAGCGCGAGCAGCCCTTCATTCAGCGCATCATTGCCGCTGGTGGTCGTGCGCTTCTGCTCCTCGGAGGTCGCCAGCACCTGCATCATGATGAGCACACCGAACATTCCGATGAGCACGGCAACCAGGATCTCCACCAGGCCAAAACCCCGGCTGCGTTTGCGATTGACGCGTATCTGTTTCATGGCTCAGCCCCCGAATTCCACGGTGGTTTCGTAAACGTGGTACGGCAGCGTCGAGGGCGCTGGTTCACCCGGCGCCAGCCATTTGACCCGCACGGTCACCTGACTTCGGGGTATGCGATCCGTCGCCGGGTAGGTAAGCGGCAATGCCGACGGCAGTACCCGGACCACGACTTCCGGCGGGTAGGTCGTGGCTGAGGGAAGCATCTGCAGCACCGAGCCATTCGCGGGCATCAGCGCCGTACCTGGGTTGGCGGACACGCCCTCCCAGGCCCATTTCTTGTATTCGGACGCCGTGCACACGACGTTGACCGGAGGAACCAGTGCCGCCGCGTCGGTCTGCGCCTGCGGGCAGTTCGTGGCATCGGCAAACCGGCCGGCAATCGTGGCGACCGACCGGTCGGTGGCCCAGATTCGACCAATGATCTCGTTGGCCAGCAGGGAAGCTTCGCTACGGTACTTGGCTTGTACCGATGCCTTGTTGGCGGCGGCTTGCAGGCCGATGATGCCGAGCACCCCGATTGAGAAGATCAGGATGGCCAGCATGGCCTCGATCAGCATCACGCCGGACTGAAGGCTTGCACGGCCGGCTTGCGGGAAGGGTTGATTCATAGGCTGCACCTCAGCACCCGCGGGAATTGGCCGGAGGCGCCGGCAGGGATGGGTCACACATGCGCGACTGCCCGCCGGGCGCGATGATCAGCCGCAGGCAACGCACATCGCCTCCAGCGCTGATACAAGCGGCCCCGTCATGGGCCACGTCGATCTGGATATTGCCCGCGGGCAGCGGCGTGACGCGGCCGATGCCATTGAACGTGATGGCGGTAGTCGCCGCGGGCACCACACTAACGACAGCGCGGGGTGAACTGTCGGCACTGAGGCCCTGCTCGATGTAGGTCACTCCTTGCCCATCGGCACCCTGCCCCGGGCCAGGGCATGTAGCGGATGCATTGGCCGCGACACAGCGTACCCGCCAATCGACGCCGGTACCCCCACCTTCAAGCGAAGTCAGCACCACTTCGACATTGGCATTACGGCGGACCGCCTCCGCACGGGCCGACTGCACTGCACCCTGAATAGATTCGGTGGCGGCCCGGACCTGGTTGCCGCGCATCCAGGTCGTCAGACTGGGAATGGCTACAAACATGACCAGGGCCAGCAGGGCCAGCCCGACCATGAGCTCGATCATGTTGAAGCCGCGCTCGCGGAGACCGCGCAGGCCGGTCGCGTGCGGCGGAATCGGACGGGTGTAATGCTGGTTCATGGCCGTAAGTCGCTCAGGGGCGTCGATCAGACGCAGGCACCGCCCTTGCGCACCACCCAGCAATTGACAGCCGCAGGCAATGTCCAGCCGCTGACGCCATTGATGGTCGTCGTCCGGGCGCCGCCTTCATTGACGGTGTAGGTGAAACCGGCCATGGCCCCTTTGCCGACAGCTTGAAGGGTGTAGGACTGCGCGGCAACGGCGCTGCAGGAAATGTCGAAAAACCTGCCGGAGGCATCGAGGTTGCAGGCCGGCGCGGGGTTGTTGGTCGCGGGATCCCGGTAGCCACGCACGTCCTGGAAGTACTGCTCCATCTGGATCCGCTTGGTGGCCAGCGCAGACGTGGCCTCGGGAATGCGGCCGCGGATCATGTAATCGGTGTACGCGGGCAAGGCGATGGCAGAGAGGATGCCGATGATCGCCACGACAACCATCAGTTCGATCAAGGTGAAGCCGGCCTGCTTTTTCATATCTGTCCCCAAGTAAGGTGCCACTAACGGAATTTCGGATAGCCTGATCCTAGTGAGCCCTCCGGCTTTGGACAGGCTGGCGCGATGGGCGGTTGAATTGCCTGACTGAGCGGTATGCTTGCGCGTTACTTTTTCACACTGCCCCCCCTTCCCCGAATCCGGCCCCGATGCGCAGCTCACCCGACCGTCTACGCCTGTTTGCCGCGCTGCTGCTGTCGGCCGCGCTGCACGCGGTGCTGCTGCTTCCCCCGGCTCCATCGGGCACCGGTGAAAGCAACCGCTCCGGGGCCCTTTCGGGTGAACCGGCGCTGCAGGCACGCATCGTGTCCGGCGGGGAGGCTCACGCGCCAGCCGCCCTGGCGGCACGGCCGACCCCAACACCAACACCGACCGCGCACGCCCCGGATACCCGGCGTCCGGACGCGGACCAGTTTTACGCCGCCCACGAACTCAGCCGGGCGCCGCGGCCGATCGAGGATGTCGACCTCGATATCCCCGAGGCAGCCCTGGTTACCCGCGCCGGCACGCTGGTCCTCACCCTGCGCATCGACGCCTCCGGTCAGGTGGTGGCCTACGAGGTCGATGCCCCCGGCCTGCCAGAAGAATTTGCCACGGCGCTGGCCGAGACCTTCCGGACCGCCCGCTTCTCCCCGGGCGAAATTGCAGGACACAAGGTCAGCAGCATCCTGAAAGTCGAAATCTCGGTCGACGCCGCACCCTAAGAACGCCGTTGAGTCGGCTCCATAATCCAGCATGACCTTGCCGTCACACGCCGCAATCTCTCCCGAAATGCAACAGGCCCTGCAGCTCGCGCAACAGGGTCTCCGACTGACCCAGCCCAACCCGCGCGTGGGCTGCGTGATCGTCGGCGCCGATGGCCAGCTACTGGGTCAGGGCCATACCCAGCGTGCCGGCGGGCCCCACGCCGAAATCGTGGCCCTGGCCGACGCTGCCGCCCGAGGCCATTCCGTGCGGGGTGCCACGGCCTACGTCACGCTGGAACCCTGCGCGCACCAGGGCCGCACCGGGCCGTGCTGCGACGCGCTGGTGGCGGCTGGCATCGGCCGGGTAGTGGCATCGCTGCAGGATCCGAACCCCAAAGTCGCCGGCCAGGGCTTCGCCCGCCTGCGCGCCGCAGGCATCGCGGTGGACGTCGGCCCAGGCGCCGGTGAATCGCGCGAACTGAATATCGGCTTCTTCAGCCGCATGGTGCGCGGTACGCCCTGGGTACGCATGAAGGTGGCCGCGTCACTGGACGGGCAGACCGCGCTGGAGAACGGGGCAAGCCAGTGGATCACCGAGCCACCGGCACGTGCCGACGGCCATGCCTGGCGGGCCCGCGCCTGCGCTGTCCTGACGGGCATCGGCACCGTCCTCGAAGACAACCCGCGCCTGGACGTGCGACTGGCCGACACACCCCGCCAGCCGCATCTGGTGGTGGTGGACAGCCGGCTGGAAACACCTCTGGACGCCCAGTTGTTCACCCCCGCGCGCTCACTGCTGATTTATGCCGCCATTCGAGATGAAACCAGGGAAGCGGCACTGCAGGCGCGGGGCGCCACCGTGGTCTACCTTCCCGGACCCGGCAACAAGGTCGATCTGGCGGCCATGATGCGCGACCTGGCCGGGCGCGAGGTCAATGAAGTCCATGTCGAGGCCGGCCACAAGCTCAACGGCTCGCTGGTGCGCGAGGGCCTGGTGGACGAATTCCTGGTCTACCTGGCCCCCAAGCTGCTCGGCGCGGGCCGTGGCATGGTGAATATCGGCCCGTTGGCGGGGCTGGACCAGGCCGTACCGCTGGAGTTCCGGGAAGCGGTCCAGATCGGCCCGGATCTGCGCATCCTGGCGAGAATTCCCGGGCGCGACGATTTCTGACCGAATCCCTGCGAAAATAGCGGGATGTTCACCGGCATCATTACCGGCGTGGGGCGCATCGTCGCCAGCCACGACCTCGGAAGTTCTTTGCAGCACGGCAAGCGCCTAGCCATTGCCTGCCCGGCCGGCTACCTCGACGACGTGGGTCTGGGCGACAGCATCGCCCTCAACGGCGCCTGCATGACCGTCACCAGCCTGGACCTCCCGCGCCAGCAGTTCACCATCGACATCTCGGCCGAATCCCTGGCCCGCACCACGGGCCTGGCCCTGGATGCCCAGGTCAACCTGGAAAAGGCCTTGCGCGCAGGCGACCGCCTTGGCGGGCACATCGTTTCGGGCCATGTGGACGGCGTCGGCACTGTCAGCCACTTTGCACAGGTGGGCGAAAGCTGGGAGTTGCGGATCCAGGCGCCCCGGGAGCTGGCGCGCTACCTGGCCTACAAGGGCTCGATCACCGTCAATGGCGTCAGCCTGACCGTCAACCGCGTAACGGACAACGCCGCCGGCTGCGACGTCAGCATCAACCTGATCCCGCACACCGTACAGCACACCACGCTGGGCCTGCTCAAGGCGGGTTCGGGCGTGAACCTCGAAATCGACACCGTGGCCCGCTACGTCGAGCGCATGCTCGCCGCCGGCGCAGCCCCGCAGAAAGCCAACTCATGAGCAACAAAGCCCCCGTGGCCATCTCGCCGGTCGAGGACATCGTCGCCGAGATGCGTGCCGGCCGCATGGTTATCCTGGTCGACGAAGAAGACCGCGAGAACGAGGGTGACCTCGTGCTGGCCGCCGACCACGTGACCGCGGAAGCCATCAACTTCATGGCGCGTTTCGGACACGGCCTAATCAGCCTGACCCTCACGCGCGAACGCTGCGAATACCTGCGCCTGCCGCCCATGGCGGCACGCAACGGCACCGTCTACAGCACGGCGTTCACGGTCTCCATCGAAGCTGCGTCGGGTGTGACCACCGGCATTTCGGCCGCCGACCGCGCGCGCACCGTGCAGGCTGCCGTCGCACCGAATGCCCGGCCCGAAGACCTGGTGCAGCCCGGCCACATCTTCCCGCTGCAGGCGGTGGACGGCGGCGTCCTCATGCGCGCCGGCCACACCGAAGCAGGCTGCGACCTGTCCGCCATGGCCGGCTGCAGCCCCGCCGCCGTGATCTGCGAGATCATGAAGGACGACGGCACCATGGCCCGCCTGCCGGACCTGCAGCTCTTCGCCGCCGAACACGGCCTGAAGATCGGCACGATCGCCGACCTCATCAAGTACCGCAGCCACAACGAATCGCTGATCGAGCAGGTGGGCAGCCGCACACTCAAGACTGCCTATGGCGACTTCAGCGCGCGCGCCTACCGCGACAAGCCCAGCCAGGGCGTGCACCTGGCCCTGGTGCGCGGCACCTGGAGCGAGAACGACACCGTGCTGGCCCGTGTGCACGAGCCGCTGTCGGTGCTGGACGCGCTGGAAGTCGGCCGTGCCATGCACTCGTGGAGCCTGGACGCCTGCCTGCAACGCATTGCCACCGAGGGCCGCGGTGTCGTCGTGCTGCTCAACTGCGGCGAGAGCGCAGAACAGCTGCTGGCCCAGTTCGAGGGCACGGCCCGTGCCAGCCACGCGCCCGAGCGCGGGCGCATGGACCTGCGCACCTACGGCGTGGGCGCGCAGATCCTGCGCGACTGCGGCGTGCACAAAATGAACCTCATGGGCAACCCGCGCCGGCTGCCCAGCATGGCCGGCTACGGACTCGAAGTCGCCGGCTACCTCCAGAAGTAACTCAAGGAAAAGACCATGTTTGGTGCCGACAAAGGCCAACTCGAACCCGGGGACGCAAAGCTGGACGGGCGCAAGCTCGTCATCGGCATCGTGCAGGCCCGCTTCAACGAGGGTGTGACCAACGCCCTGGCGCAGGCCTGCCGCGCCGAACTGGCCGCGCTGGGCGTGCTGACCAAAAACGTCGACCATGTCATGGTGCCCGGCGCGCTGGAAGTGCCGCTGGCCCTGCAGGCTCTCGCCGAGAAGAACAATTACGACGCGCTGATCGCGCTGGGCTGCATCATCCGTGGCGAGACCTACCACTTCGAACTGGTCGCCAACGAGTCCGGCGCCGGTGTGACCCGGGTCTCGCTCGACTACCAGATCCCGATTGCCAATGCCATCCTGACCGTGGAAAACATGGAACAGGCCGTCGCGCGCCAGACCGACAAGGGCCGGGACGCCGCGCGCGTGGCCGTGGAGATGGCCAACCTCGTGGACACCATCGGATGAGTACAGAACCCCGCTCCGACACCGCCGCGCGCAAGTCCGCGGCCAAGTCCGGCCGCAGCCGCGCCCGCGAATTCGCCCTGCAGGCGCTCTACCAGCACCTGGTCGGCCGCAATGAAACCAGCGCGATCGACACCTTCACGCGTGACCTCGCCGGCTTCTCCAAGGCCGACGCCGCGCACTACGATGCCCTGCTGCACGGCTGCGTGGCCGAGGCCACCGAACTCGACAGCCTGATCACGCCGCTACTGGACCGCAAGCTCGAGGAGCTCTCCCCCATCGAACACGCGGTCATGTGGATCGGCGCCTACGAATTGCAGCACTGCCTGGACGTGCCGTGGCGCGTGGTGCTCAACGAATGCATCGAACTGGCCAAGTCCTTTGGCGGCACTGACGGCCACAAGTACGTCAACGGCGTGCTCAACGGCCTGGCGCCAGCCTTGCGTGCCGCCGAGGTGGCATCCGACCGTGCGGCAGGCAAAGCCCGGGCCCCCAAGGCCTGACCGCGCCGGACATGAGAATCGCGGCGCGCGCCCAACGCATCGAACCCTTCTACGTGATGGAGGTGGCCAAGGCTGCCTCGGCCATCGCCCGGGATGCGGCGCAGGGCGCTGCGCCCATGATCTTCCTGAACATCGGCGAGCCGGACTTCACGGCACCGCCGCTGGTGCGCGAGGCCGCCGAGCGCGCCGTGCGCGAGGGCCGCAGCCAGTACACCGACGCCACGGGCCTGCCCGCCCTGCGCGAGCGCATCAGCAGCTGGTATGCGCAGCGTTACTGCCTCGATGTACCGGCCCGTCGCATCGTCGTGACGGCCGGCGCCTCGGCGGCGTTGCAGCTGGCCTGTCTGGCGCTGATCGATTCGGGCGACGAGATCCTCATGCCGGACCCGAGCTACCCCTGCAACCGGCACTTCGTCAGCGCTGCGGAAGGGACAGCTCGCCTGATCCCGACCGGGCCGGCCGAACGTTTCCAGCTCAGCGCCGAACAGGTGCGTTCTGCCTGGGGTCCGCGTACCCGGGGCGTGCTGCTGGCCTCGCCCTCCAACCCTACCGGCACTTCCATCGACCCGGCCGAGCTGCGCCGCATCCATGATGTGGTGCGCGCGCACGATGGCATCACCCTGGTCGACGAGATCTACCTCGGTCTGAGCTATGACGAGCGCTACGGACAGTCCGCACTGGCCATCGACGACAACGTCATCAGCATCAACAGCTTCTCCAAGTACTTCAGCATGACGGGCTGGCGTCTGGGCTGGCTGGTGGCGCCCGAGGCGCTGGTGCCGGTGGTCGAGCGGCTCGCGCAAAACCTCTACATCTGCCCCAGCACCATTGCGCAACACGCGGCCCTAGCCTGCTTCGAACCCGAGAGCCTGGCCGAATACGAACGCCGTCGCGCCGAATTCAGAGCGCGGCGCGACTGGTTCATTCCCGCGTTGAACGCGCTCGGCCTGAATGTACCCGTCATGCCCGACGGCGCCTTCTACGCCTGGGCCGACTGCACGCAGGCCTGCCGCAGGCTGGGGGTCAAGGACAGCTGGGACCTGAGTTTCGCCCTGATGCAGCAGGCCCACGTGGCCGTGACGCCGGGCCGCGACTTTGGCAGCGCCGAAACGCACCAGTACATCCGTTTTTCCACGGCCAACGCCCTGCCCCAGTTGCAGTCGGCCGTAGAGCGCTTGCGCCATCTCCTCGCCTGAGGCCGTCATGACCTTCGAACTCCCCATCCGCGTCTACTGGGAAGACACCGAT
>DALYHW010000028.1:12491-18579 GCA_031970695.1 Hylemonella sp. | reverse complement strand
TTCTGGTGCACGGAGGCCGTGTTCGACCGCGTGCGCGGCGTGCTCGACGTCGAAAGCGGCTACAGCAATGGTCACGTGGAGCAGCCCGGCTACGAGCAGGTCTGCAGCGGCACGACCGGGCACAACGAGGTCGTACGCCTGGTCTATGACCCGGCCCAGGTCAGTTTGCGCCAGCTGCTGGGCATCTTCTTTGCCACCCATGACCCGACCACCCTGAACCGCCAGGGCAACGACGTCGGTACCCAGTACCGCAGTGCCATCTACACCACCACGCCCGAGCAGGAGGGTGAAGCCCGCGCGCTGGTGGCCGAACTCACGCAAGCCGGCCTGTTCGGGGCGCCCATCGTGACCGAGATCCTGCCGCTGGCCAGATACTGGCCGGCCGAGGACTACCACCAGGACTATTTCGCCAGGCACCCGAACCAGGGCTACTGCGCCTTTGTGGTCGGACCCAAGGTGGCCAAGTTCCGCAAGCAGTTTGCGGCCTTGCTCAAGCCGGAGACCGGCGCGTGATCGTCAGCAAGGCGCTGGCCTGCCGTCATCCGGGCGGTCCGGCCATCACCTTTCCCGACGTGAGCGTGCCGCAGGGCGGCGTGCTGCTGCTGCGGGGGCGTTCGGGCCGCGGTAAGTCGAGCTGGCTGGCGCTGGCCGCCGGCCTGATGGGCGCCGCGGCGGGCGAAATCGTCGTGGCGGGTCAGTGCCTGAAGGCGCTCACGCCGGTGCAGCGGGACGCCTGGCGCGCGCGCACCATCGGTTTCCTGCCGCAGCGGCTGCACCTGAGTGATGCACTGACCGTCGCTGGCAACCTTGCGCTGGTCTACTACGCGGCAGGCTTGCCGGCCGACCCCGCTGCCATCGACCGGAGCCTGGAGGCGCTGGGCGTGGGGGCACTGAACGCCCGGCGGCCGCAACAGCTCTCGGGCGGGCAGGCGCAGCGCGTGGCGCTGGCGCGGGCCGTGTTGCTGCAGCCGCGGGTCATCCTGGCTGACGAACCCACGGCCAGCCTGGATGACCAGGCCGCGCACGATGCACTGGCCCTGCTGCAAGCCACGGCGCAGCGCTGTGCCGCCACACTGGTCATTGCCACGCACGACGCGCGCGTGTCGCAGGCCCTGCCCCAGGCGCAGGTGCTCGACCTCGATGCCGCGTCCGACGGTGGGGGCGGTGTATGAACACCTTGCGTCTGGCCTGGCACTACCTGTGGGCGCGCCCCCTGGCGACAGTGCTCAACCTGCTGCTGCTGACCCTGGGACTGGCGGCCATCACGCTCGTGGTGCTCACTCGCACGCAACTGGACCGCGCCTTCGAGCGCGACCTGGCCGGCATCGATGCCGTGGTGGGGGCCAAGGGCAGCCCGCTGCAGCTCATCCTGGCCGGTGTTTTCCACCTCGACGTGCCACCCGGCAATATCCCGCTGGCCGCGGCGCGGGCACTGGCCCGCGATCCGCGGGTTGCACAGCTCATCCCCCTGAGCCTGGGCGACAGCTTCCGTGGTTTTCGCATCGTCGGTACCACACACGACTACCCCGCGCATTACGGCGCGCAACTGGCGCAGGGCCAGCTCTGGCAGCAGCCCATGGAGGTGGTGCTGGGGTATCAGGCCGCGCAGGCCACCGGGCTGCAGCCAGGCCAGCAGTTCGCAGGTGCGCACGGTCTGGCTGACAGTGGCGATGCGCCCGGGCACGTGGCCCACCCGTACCGCGTGAGCGGCGTGCTGGCGTCCTGCGCGTGTGTCCTGGACCGTTTGCTGCTGACGGCCACCGAATCCGTCTGGGAAGTCCATGAGGTGGCACATGGTCCGGGTGGCGCGAGCGGGGCACATTCCGACGAGGATGAGGCCCGTGAGATCACGCTGGCCCTGGTCCGCTACCGCAGCCCGCTGGCAGCCGCCACGTTTCCACGTTTTGTGAACGGCAGCACCAACCTGCAGGCGGCCGCGCCGGCGCTGGAGATCACGCGCCTGCTGCGCATGCTCAGCGTGGGCGCGGACGTGTTGCGCGGTTTCGCTGCCGTGCTGCTGCTGACTGCGGGGCTGAGTGTCTTCATCGCGCTGTGGAGCGCCGTGCGCGAACGTCGCGATGACCTGGCCCTGCTGCGCATGCTGGGCGCGCCGCCGCATCGGGTTGCGTCATTGCTGCTGGCCGAAGCCTTGTGGCTGGCCCTGCTGGCAACGGGGCTCGGCCTCGTGGCCGGCCACGGCTTGACAGCCCTGCTAGGCTATCTGTTGGCTGCCGAGCAATCCCTGGCCCTGACCGGCTGGCTCTGGCTGCCGGCCGAACTGTGGGTACCCGCGCTCGCGCTGGGCGTGGCCGTGCTGGCGGCCCTGCTGCCGGCCCTTGAGGCTTATCGGCTGGAAGCGGGACAATTACTGAATTCGAGATAAACCATGCGACGACTGCTGTGCTCCCTCACGCTGCTGCTGGCGACCACCCTGGCGCAGGCCCAGCTGGATGCGCCTATACAGGGCGGCATCCCGGCGGGCAGCGGCGCGGGTGTGCACAGCCCGCAAAGCCCGTTTCCTCCCCTGAAGGAGCGCGGCGACGTGCTGTCCTGGTCGCAGCTGACCAGCGTGAAGACGCGGGTCGAGAAGAACCGCGTGTTGCCGGTGTTCCCGGCCGACATCCTCGCGCTGGACGGCAAGCCGCAGCGCGTGCAGGGCTTCATGATGCCGCTGGAGCCGGGCGAGAAGCAGACGCATTTCCTGCTCAGTTCGGTGCCGCTGTCGTGCTCCTTCTGCCTGCCCGGCGGGCCCGAGAGCATGATCGAGGTGAAGTCCAAGACGCCAATCCGCTACGGCATGGAGCCCGTGGTCGTGCAGGGGCGCCTGAGCGTGCTGCACGATGACCCCTACGGCCTGTACTACCGCATCACCGACGCCGTGCCGGTGAAATAATCCACCTCCGACCGCCTGCCCACGCCGATGTCGCGCCCCATCGTTCGAGCCCACACCCCGCTACGGCAACTGCCGGGCACGGCGCTGCTCGTGCTGGCACTGCTGTGGGCGCAACTGCTGGGCCTGGCGCACGGCGTCCTGCATGCGGTGCCGGCCGCCGTCACGGCGCCCGGCGTTTCGGTTCAGGTGCAGGCGACCCCGGCGCCCGGCCTGCTGGCCCACCTGCTGGCGCCGGCTGGCGATGAGGGCGAATGCCGCCTGTACGACCAGATGGGGCACGGCGCGCCAGCGCTCCAGCTCGCATTCGTCCTGCCATCCGTCCTGCCGCTGCTGCCTGCCTGGGCGGTGCTGCTGCCGCGGCCCCTTGAGCCCTGCGCTGCCTTTGCGGCGCGTGCACCACCCCGGTCCCGCTGAGTCCTCTAGTGCCGTGCCACGCCGGGTTGTCGACCCGCGTGGCGCATGTGCCTTTGATTCACCGAGACCACGATGCAACCCGTAAAACTCATACCTTCCCGCACGGCGCTGGCCGTGTACGCCTTGCTGGCCCTGCCGGCCTGGGCCCAGAACCCCACCGAACACACCCTGCAGGCGGTCACCGTGACCGGCAATCCGCTGGGTTCGGAAGAACTGATCGCGCCGGTGGCGCGCATCGAACGCGAGGAACTGCTGCTGCGCACCCAGCCCACCCTGGGCCAGACCCTCGAAGGACTGCCGGGCGTCAGCAGCACCTATTTCGGCCCCAACGCGAGCCGCCCCGTGATCCGCGGCCTGGACGGCGACCGCATCCGCGTGCTCAACAACGGCGGCGCCAGCCAGGACGTGTCCAGCCTGAGCTTTGACCATGCCGTCACCCTCGAACCCATGCTGGTCGAGCGCATCGAGGTGCTGCGCGGACCGGCTGCCCTCCAGTACGGGGGCAGCGCCGTGGGCGGTGTCGTGAACGTGATCGACAGCCGCATCCACCGAGAGCCGCTGTTCGACGCCGCGGGCGGCGTCAGTGGCCAGGCCGATATCGGCGCCGCCACGGGCAACCGCGAACAAAGCGGCGCCGTGCGCCTGGATGGTGGCACCGACCGTTACACGGTGCACGTGGATGCGATGTCCCGCAACACGCAGGACGTGGCGGTTCCCGTCGACCTGTCCTGCACGCGCGGCGGCGTGACGACCACCGCGCGCCGCATCTGCAACTCGGCCAGCCAGAGCTGGGGCGGTGCCGTGGGCGGCACCGTGTATTTCGACCAGGGTTACCTGGGCGCGGCCCTGTCCACCCTGTCCAGCAGCTACGGGACCGTCGCCGAGGACGAAGTCAACATCGGCATGCGCTCGAGCCGCCTGGCGCTGGAGGGCGAACGGCGCGGCCTGGGCGGACCTTTCCAGAGCGTGAAGGCGCAATTCAGCCGATCCGACTACCGTCACACCGAATTCGACGCCGGCGTGCCCGGCACGGTCTTCAATTCGCAGGGCCAGGACCTGCGGCTGCAGGCACGCCAGGCCCGCTACCAAAGCGGCGTGGGTGCGCTCGACGGCGTGCTGGGCCTGCAGTTCGAGCACAGCGACTTCTCGGCCGATGGCACCGAAGCCTACGCGCCCTACAGCCGCACCCGCAGTGGCGCGGCCTTCGCCCACGAGGAGTTGGCCACGGGCTGGGGCCGGCTCAGCGCGGGAGCGCGTGTCGAGCAGGTGCAGGTCGAGTCGCTCGGGCATCCCACCCTCAGCAGCTTCACGCCCGCGACACGCAGTTTCACGCCCCTGAGCCAGGCACTCGGTGCGCTCTGGAACGTCGCGCGGGAATGGCAGCTCACTGGCAACCTCTCGTGGAACGAGCGCGCGCCCAAGGACTACGAACTGTTTGCCAACGGCCAGCACGTGGCGACCAATGCCTTCGAGATCGGCAATGCGGAGCTGGCCAAGGAGCGCTCCACCAACACCGAGGTGGGACTGGGCTGGAAGCGCGGTGCCCATCGCGCGCAGCTGCAGGTCTACCAGCATCAGTTCAGCAACTACATTGCCCTGGAGCCGTCGGACCTGACCGCCTCGCCACCCGAGTACCGCTACACCCAGGTGCAGGCCCGTTTCGTGGGCTGGGAGCTCAATGGCAATGCCCGCCTGCTGGAGCGCGGCGGCACGCTGGACCTGGGGCTGCGCGCCGACAGCGTGCGTGCCGACAACACGGCCACCGGCCAGCCCCTGCCACGCATCGCGCCCCTGCGTTTTGGCGCGACCCTGCAGTGGAGCACCGGTCCCTGGGGCATGCGCCTGGGGGTCGACCAGTACGCGGCGCAGGACCGCGTGCCCGAGGGGCAACTGGCCACGGCCGGCTACACCTTGTGGAACGCGGCGCTGACGCACCGCAGCAGGCTCGCCGGCAGTCAGCTGCTCTGGTACGCGCGGCTCGACAACATGGGAGACACGCTGGCCTATCCCGCCACGTCCATCCTCACGCAGACCGCGCCCGGCCGCTCGCCGCTGCCGGGGCGCAGCCTGAAGGCGGGCCTGCAACTCAGTTTCTAGCCTAGGGACGCCAGGACCGGAGCGCCTGGGACCCTGCGCAAAGGGGGACGGTTGGCAGCGTACGTGGGGCGCGCAGGCTTTGCCTTTACGATCGACGGGTGAACCACCCCGTCCTTTCTGCGCTGATCCCGGTCGTGCTGCTGACGGCCCTGGGCTATGTGGCCGGTCGGCTGCGCTGGATCCGGGCCGAGGCCAGCAAGGACCTCTCCAACCTGGTTTTTGTCGTGCTCACGCCGGCGCTCATGTTTCGCACCATGAGCACGGTGCATGTGCAGCAGCTCGACTTCCGGCCTCTGGCCGCCTACTTTGCTGCAGCATTTGTCCTGTTTGCGCTGACTTTCCTGCTGCAGGGATTCAACCGCCGTGCGGCGGTTCTGGCGCTGGCGGCCAGCTTCAGCAACACCGTGATGATCGGCATTGCCCTCATCGGCCTGGCTTACGGTGAGGCGGGGCTGGTGGTGCTGCTCACCCTGGTCTCGCTGCACGCGCTGGTGCTGCTGACGGCCGGCACCGTGCTGCTGGAACTGGCCGTGGCGCGCGAAGCGGCCGCAGCCGCGCCACGTGCCATGTGGCGCACGGTGCTGGGCGCCGTGCGCAATGCGGTCATCCATCCCGTGCCGCTGCCCATCCTGGCGGGCCTGCTGTTTGCCCAGACGGGCTGGGTGCTACCGGAGGTGGTGGATC
>DALYHW010000028.1:0-12481 GCA_031970695.1 Hylemonella sp. | reverse complement strand
CGCGCCGGCACGCTGGACCTGGTGGTGGATCGGCCGCTGCAGTGGCTGGGCCAGGCCTTCGGTCCGTTGGCGCTGCTGCTGGTGGGCGTGACGCTGGCGGGCACCCATGTCGGACCGCACCTGCGCGGCGCGCTGGGCATCACCTTCGCCAAAAACCTGCTGATGCCCGCGCTCGTGGCCGGGCTGGCGCTGCTGCTGGGGCTGTCGGGCCTGCCGCTGCTCGTAATGGTGGTCACGGCCTCGCTGCCCATGGGGGCGAACGTCTTCCTTTTCTCGCAGCGTTATGCGGTGGCCGAGGAACTGGTCACCGCCTGTGTGATCGTCTCCAACGTCGCGGCACTGCTGACGCTGCCGCTGGTGATGGGGCTGGCGGGTCTGCTCTGAGAGGGGTCAGGGGGCCAGGCGTTCGCGCCGCCATCCCTGACCGTCGGTCGTGTAGCGCAGCCGGTCGTGCAGGCGGCTGGGTCGGCCCTGCCAGAACTCCCAGCGCTCCGGTACCAGGCGGTAGCCCCCCCAGTGCGGCGGCCGAGGCGGCTTGAGCAGGAACTGCGCCGCGTATTTCGCGGCATTGGTCACCAACACGCCGCGACCGCTGATCACCTGGCTTTGCGGACTGGCCCAGGCGCCGATGCGGGAGTCGAGCGGACGGCTGTGGAAGTACTCGTCGCTTTCCTCGCTGCTGACCTGTTCCACCCGGCCTTCGATCCGCACCACGCGCTCGAGCTCCACCCAGTGGAACTGCAGCGCGGCGAAGGGATTGCCCGCCAGTTCGCGGCCCTTGCGGCTTTCGTAGTTGCTGTACCAGACGATGCCACGGTGGTCGTAGCCCTTGATCAGCACCACCCGCGTGGACGGCCGCAAGTCGCTGCCCACCGTCGCCACGGTCATGGCATTGGGCTCGGGAATTTCGGACTTGATCGCCTCGTGCAGCCACTGGTCGAACTGCTGCAGGGGATTGGTGTGCGAGGCGTCTTCGCTGAGTTCAGCGCGTTCGTAGCTCTTGCGGAGGTCGGCAATCGAAGGCATGCGACAAGTGTAAATGGCGGCGTCCATGGTGATCCCGGCACGGCCTGGTTTGTCTCAAATTGAAAAAACCGGGGGTTTCCTAGGGCATACCCCTATGACCTGGATCAAGGCTTGACCTAGGCTTGCGCCGATTCATTCCAACAGTGCCGACTGCATCCATGTCGGCTTATATAGAGAGAGGAGCCTGCGCTATGAGCACATCCCTGAACGTCAACGGCAAGGCGGTCAACGCCCGGTCCGAACCCGACACCCCTCTGCTGTGGGTCATCCGCGATGAACTGGGCCTCAACGGCACCAAGTTCGGCTGTGGCGCGGCGCTGTGCGGTGCCTGTACCGTGCACGTGAACGGCCAGCCCGTGCGTTCCTGCCAAACGCCCGTGGCCTCGGTCGCCGGCAAGAAGGTCGCCACCGTGGAGAGCCTGTCGAAGGACAACAGCCACCCGCTGCAGAAGGCCTGGATCAAGCACGACGTGCCGCAGTGCGGCTACTGCCAGTCGGGACAGCTCATGAGTGCGGCCGCCTTGCTCGCCAAGAACAAGAACCCGAGTGATGCCGACATCGACCAGGCCATGAGCGGCAACATCTGCCGCTGTGGCACCTATCCCCGCATCCGCGCCGCCATCAAGGACGCCGCGGCCGCCATGCGCAAGGCCGCCTGAGGAGGACACAGATCATGCACACCACACAAACTTCCCGTCGCGATTTCCTCAAGACCACGTCGATCGCCACTGGCGGCCTCATCATGGGGTTCATGCTGCCTGGCAGCAAGATGGAGGCACAGGCCGCGGGCACCGTGTACACCCCGAATGCCTGGGTGCATATCGCGGACGACAACACCATCACGCTCATCTCGGCGCGTTCCGAAATGGGCCAGGGTGTCTACACCTCCATGCCCATGCTGATCGCCGAAGAGCTCAACGTGGATGTCAACAGGATCAAGGTCAGCATCGCGCCGCCGGCGGCTGTCTACGTGAACGCCTTGCTCGGCGCGCAGATCACCGGCGGCTCGACCTCGGTGCGCGAGGGCTGGGAGAAGCTGCGCGTCGGCGGCGCGCAGGTGCGCGAGATGCTGATCAGCGCTGCGGCCGGGGAATGGGGCGTGGACCGCGACAAGATCCGCGCCGAGAACGGCATGCTGATCGGACCCAAGGGCCATAAGGCGACTTATGGCGAGATGGCGGCTGCGGCGGCCAAGCTGCCGGTGCCCGAGAAGGTGGCACTCAAGGATCCGAAGGACTTCAAGATCGTCGGCAAGCGGCTCAAGCGTCTGGACACGCCGGCCAAGGTGAATGGCACGGCCGAGTTCGGCATCGACGTCAAGCTGCCGGGCATGGTCTACGCGTGCCTGGAGCAGTGCCCCGTGATTGGTGGCAAGGTCAAGAGCTTTGACGGCGCCCGGGCCAAGGGCATGCCCGGGGTCATCGACGTGGTTCAGATCAGCGATGGCGTGGCCGTGGTGGCCGACACCTACTGGCACGCAGTCAAGGCACGCAAGGAGCTCAAGGTCGAATGGGATGAGGGCGCGGGTGCCGCGCTGGACAACGCGAGCATCCTGGCGGGCAACCGCGCCGCGGCCGACGGTGGCAAGGTACTCACCATCGGCAAGCCCGAGGGCAACGTGGCCGAGGCCATGAAGGGCGCGGCCAAGGTCATGAAGGCCGAGTACATCACCCCGATGCAGGCACACGCGCCGCTGGAGCCGATGAACTTCACGGCCAGCTACGACAACGGCAAGATCCTGCTGATCGGCCCCACCCAGTTCCAGCAAGGCGCGCACGGCGCCGTGGCTGGCGCCCTCGGCATCAAACCCGAGGACGTGACCCTCAAGACCACGTTCCTCGGTGGCGGCTTCGGCCGGCGTCTCGAGTTGGACTTTGTGGTGCAGGCCGCGCAGATCTCCAAGGCGGTGGGCAAGCCCGTCAAGCTGCTGTGGACCCGCGAGGACGACATGACGCACGACTACTACCGTCCCATGGGCCTGAACCAGGTGCAGGCGGCGGTGGATGCCAAGGGGCAGCCGGTGGCCATGCACTTCAAGGTGACCTCGCAGTCCATCACGCAGCGCGCCTTCGGCCTGCCCAAGGACACGCTGGACCCCTTCATGGCCGAGGCGGCCGTGGCGGCCTATGCGGTGCCCAACACCCAGCATGACCTCGTGATTCACGACACCGGTGTGCGCGTGGGCTACTGGCGTGCGGTGAGCCACAACATGAACGCCTTCGCCAACGAGAGCTTCATGGATGAACTGGCCGCTGCGGCCGGACAGGATCCGTACAAATACCGCCTGGCCCTGCTCAAGGACAAACCGCGCTTTGCCCGCGTGCTCAAGCTCGCGGCGGAAAAGGCCGGCTGGGGCAAGCCCCTGCCCAAGGGCCATGCGCGCGGCATCGCGCTCATGGAGGGCTACGACACGTATATGGCGCAAGTGGCCGAGGTGTCGGTGAAGAACGGCGAGGTCAAGGTCCATCGCGTCACGGTGGCCGCCGACCTGGGCCGCATGGTCAATCCCGATACGGTCGAGGCGCAGATCCAGTCCAGTGTGGTGTTCGGCATGGGCGCGGCCCTGATGCAGGAGATCACGATGGACAAGGGCCGGGTGCAGCAGACCAACTACAACAACTACCCGGTGGTGCGCATGCACGAGGCGCCGAAGATCGACATCGTGCTCGTGCCCAGCACCGAAAAGCCGGGCGGCATCGGCGAGCCTGCCACCGCCCTGGTGGTGCCGGCGATTGCCAACGCCGTGGCCGCTGCCACGGGCAAGCGCGTGCGCAAGCTGCCGATCACCGCGGCTGCCCTGGCGCAGGCTTGACGCGTACACTGGAGCCCCATGATGGAGAGCCTTGATCTGCGGGTGCTCGCCGACGCGCTGGCCTGGAAACGGGCCGGTCACGCCGTCTCACTCGTCACGGTGGTGCAGACCTGGGGCAGCGCGCCGCGCCCGCCCGGGGCCCTGCTCGCCGTGCGCGATGACGGTGTGGTCAGTGGGTCGGTCTCCGGCGGTTGCGTCGAGGACGACCTGATCGCGCGCGCCAAGGCCGCTCTGGCGGCGGGCCGGCAGGACGCCGCCGCCCTGCGGCCGGCGCTCATCGTCTACGGTGTCAACAAGGAGGAGGCCGCGCGTTTCGGCCTGCCTTGCGGCGGCACCCTGCGGCTGGTGCAGGAACCGCTGCAGGACACCAGCTGGATCGAAACCCTGCTGGCGCGCACCGCCGCACACCGGCTGGTCGCGCGCACCCTGGACATGCATACCGGCGCTGTCACCCTGGGTGATGCCGTGCGGGGCCAATCCCTCGTGTTCGACGCGCAGTCGCTGACCACGGTGTTCGGCCCGCGCTGGCGCCTGCTGCTCATCGGTGCGGGCCAGCTGTCGCAGGCCGTGGCGCAGATGGCCGGCGTGCTGGACTTCGAGGTGCTCGTCTGCGACCCGCGCGAGGAGTACGCGGCCACGCTCGACATTCCTGGTGTGCAGCGTGTGGCAGGCATGCCCGACGACGTGGTGCGCGAGATGCTGCCCGACGCGCACACGGCCATCGTGGCGCTCACGCACGATCCCAAGCTCGACGACATGGCCCTGCTGGAGGCGCTCAAGTCGGCGGCCTTCTACGTCGGTGCGCTCGGATCGCGGCGCAACCAGGACGCACGCAAGCAGCGCCTGGCCGAGCATTTCGACCTCAGCGCCGGTGAGCTGGCACGGCTGCACGGCCCTGTCGGGCTGGCCATCGGTGCACGTACGCCGGCCGAGATCGCGGTCTCCATCCTGGCCGAGATCGTGCAGGTCAAGAATGCAGCCAGCGCGCGCGCGGTCTATCCATCCGGCTGCGTGACGGCCTGAAGCGGCGTCCATGCGACCGACGGTGATCGTGCTCGCCTCGGGTCGGGGCGAGCGCTATCTTGCTGCCGGAGGCAGCACGCACAAGCTGCAGGCCCTGCTGGGCGGCAAGACCGTGTTGCAGCGCACGCTGGAGGCCGTGCGTGCCAGCGGGCTGCCTTGTCACGTCGAGGATGCCGGACACCCGGGCATGGGCGACGCGATTGCCGCTGCCGTGCGCGCAACAGCCGATACCGAGGGCTGGATGATCCTGCCCGCCGATTTGCCGCTCGTGCTGCCCGAGACCTTGCGCCGCATCGCGGCCGCGCCGGTCGACCAGGACGTGGTGCGTCCTCTCTTCGAGGGTCGCCAGGGCCACCCCGTGCGGTTCGCGCGTGCCTGTGGCCCCGCCCTCATGGCGCTGGGCGGTGCCCAGGGAGCAGCGTCGGTCGTGCGCGCCCACCGCCTGTGGACGGTCGAGGTGGACGATATCGGCTGCGTCACCGACATCGACACACCGCAGGATCTGCAGCGCGCGCTGCAAATCCTGCAGTCGCGCCAGATTCACTGACGCGTGATGACAGCGCAGGCCAGGCGCGGGCCCGAATTGCCTGTGGGCTGCGTGGTGTAGTCGTCGGGATCGCGGTGCACGATCAGGCCGCGGCCCACCACGTCATTGCTGCCGCTACCCACGGCCAGTGCCCTGGATTCAAAGCTGAAGCGCGCCACGCCACCGGCGTCGGCCTTCAGGCTGGGCAGGTCGCCCACGTGGTGTTCACCGCCGCCGTGGGCACCATGGCGCTGGCCCCCAGGGTTGAAGTGGCCACCGGTGCTCATGCCGTCCCCGCTGGAGCAGTCGCCCTTCTCATGGACATGGAAACCATGCTCGGCGTTCGGCCTGAGGCCGCGCACCTCGCCGCTGACCCATACCTTGTCGCCGCGCTGCACGAAGCGGACTTCCCCGCTGGTGGTGTTGCCGCGCGTGGGCTGCAGCTGGGCCCTGGCGGCCGGTCCGTCGGGCGTACTGGCGCAGCCGGCCAGCGCGACGGTGAGCGCGGCAGCGAGGGCGAGGGGGGTGAATGCTCGGGTCATGTCTGTCTCCTGGTAGGGAGTCCCACTTTAGGCGGCCGCCGGGTGCGCCGTGTCGTGGACTGGCTTCAACCCTGCTCCCGTCGCAGGTTCTGCAGACGGCAGCGGCGTGTCAGAAGGGCTGGCGGGGCCGGGCGTGTGCCAGCAGCTGCTCCAGCGCCTGATCGTGAATGCCATGCGAGCGCAGGCTTTCGAAGGTCTGGTGTGCGTAGTCGTGCGTGCTGCCATAGCGACCGCGGGCGTGGGCGAAGATGTGCCGGTACTGCTGCGGGCTGAGCTGGCCGGTGTAGTTCGGGCTGTGGCGCGAGAGCGTGAAGGCCAGCGCGGCGACCGGACCCTGGGGAGTTTCACAGCGCAGCCAGCGCGGGTCATAGACGCCGGTGGGCATCTCGCGTTCCCACAGGCGATACAGGACCGCTTCGCCGTCGCGCCGGTCTACCCGCAGGACGACACCCCGGCAACTGCCACCCGAGAGCAGTGCAAAGACCAGGCCCGGGTTGTCCGGTGTGCCGCGGTTCACGCGGCTCCACATCTTGAGCGCGCGGTGCCAGCCGCGCACGTGGGCGATGCGCCGCTCCTGCACCTCGAAATCGGGGCGCCAGATCAGCGAGGCGTAGCCGAACACCCAGAGGTCGCTGCGTCCGCCCCATTCGGCCAGCGTGCGTGCCAGCAGCGGCGCGGGGTCGCGTACGGGGGGAGGCAGGGTCGGGGACGGGTCGCGCATGGCTTACGCGTATTGAATCACAGGCGGATCGCCCGTTCCAGCCCTCAGAGTGCTGCGAAGAGGCTTTGTGTGCGCTTGGGCGCAGCCAGCCAGTCATCCATGGGCTGCGGGCGCGAATACAGGAAACCCTGCAGCGCATCGCAGCCGTTGGCGCACAGGAAATCGGCTTGCGCCTGGGTCTCCACGCCTTCGGCTACCACCTTCAGACCGAGGTGGCCGGCCATCGAGAGGATCATCTGCACGATGACCGTGGCACTGGCGTCATCGGGCGCTTCCTGGATGAAGCTGCGGTCGATCTTGAGTTCGTGCAGGGGTAGTCGGCGCAGGTAGGCCAGGCTGGAGTAGCCGGTGCCAAAGTCATCGACCGAGAAGCGTATGCCGCGGCCGGCCAGCTCCTGCATGCGTGGGACGGTGCGCTCCAGGTTTTCCAGCAGCAGGCCTTCCGTCACCTCGAAGACCAGCTGTCGCGGCTCGGCGCCGGTGCGGTCGAGCACGGCCAGCGCGTGGTCGACGAAGTCGGGCTGATGGAACTGGCGCGGGCTGACGTTCACCGACACGGGGATGTCATGGCCCGCCGCCTTGAGCCGCAGCTGCGCCCGGCAGGCCTGTTCCATGACCCAGTCGCCTAGCTGCACGATCAGGTTGCTTTCTTCGGCAATCGGGATGAAGCGGGCGGGGGAAATCGGCCCCAGCGTGGGATGAGTCCAGCGCAGCAGCAGTTCGACGCCGACCACGGTACCGCCCTGGTCCACCTGCGACTGCACGTGCAGTGCCAGCTGGTCGCCGGCAATCGCCTTGGACAGCTCGCTTTCCAGGGCGAGATGTTCCTCGACCTCGCGTTGCATGACCGCTTCGAAAAAGGCGATGCGGTTGCGGCCCGCGGCCTTGGCGCGGTACATCGCGGTGTCAGCGTTGCGCAGCACCTCTTCGGCCGACTGCTCCCCGGGGCTGCCCAGTACCACCACGCCGATGCTGGCGCTGACGCGGTAGGGCTGTCCGTCGACGACAAAGGGGCGATCGAACGCCTCGCGCACCTTGCCCGCGATCACGCGTGCAGCCCGGGCATCGCTTTCCGGCGCGGGCTCGTGTACCCGCAGCGACGGGGCCGACAGGATCACGAACTCGTCACCACCGAGGCGCGCCACCGTGTCCTCCTCGCGCATCAGCGAACCCAGGCGCTGCGCGACGGCGCCCAGCAGGGCGTCTCCCGCGCCATGGCCGCGTGCGTCGTTGATGTTTTTGAAACGGTCCAGGTCCAGGTAGAGCAGGGCGCCACCCAGCGGCCCGCGCCGCGCGGATGCCAGCGCATGGCCGAGCCGGTCGAGCAGCAGCCGCCGGTTGGGCAGGCCCGTGAGCTCGTCGAAGTACGCCATGTGGTTCAGCGCATTGGCCGCACGCTGCAGTTCCGCGTTGACGCGCTGCAGGTGTTCCTGGCCTTCCTTGAGCGTGTGCGAGATCTCCAGCTGGCGTTCCAGGGAGCTCTCGAGCTGGTTGAGCAGCACCCCGCAGGAGATGGTGATCACCGCGTTGATGAACAGGAAATTGATGGTGATGACGACCCACTCGATGAAGGACCGGTCCGTGAACCCGGGGACGTGCAGGTCGGTGTTGCCCAGATAACCCAGGGTCAGCAGCGTCAGGGCGTTGACCCCCAGGGCCAGCAGCGCCGGGCGGATGCCCAGCAGCAGTGCCGCCATGACCGGTACGGCCATCAGGTAGATCTGGCTGGCGGGGCCGATGTTCAGCAGGAACCAGGCGCCCAGCAGGTAGAGCAGCACGAGCAGGTTGGTAGCTCGGAAACGGTAGGGCAGGGTGGTTTTGCGCCACAGCAGCGTGACCCACACCAGGGCTGCACCGTCGATCCACGCAATTGGCCACATGCCCTGGCGCAGGGCCAGCCAGATGCTGGGCACGGCGGTGAGCGCGCCCAGTACCGCGCTCACCATCAGGATGGTCGAGAGAATGCGCTCGCGCCAGTCGTGCAGCACCTCGGGCTCCGCGGGCGCGGAGAACAGCAGGCGTTCGAGGTTGGCGAGGGCGCTCACGTTCGGGTGGTGCGGCAGCCGAATGGGGAATCCCGCAGGCGGGTCGCGCTGTCCAAAGACCCATCCTAGCGCGGACAGGCCCCGCTGTCTCGCGCAGACGGGGCCGCGCCGTGAATTAGGTCCGATTCCCGGCCCTGCGGTGCAGGGATCGGACCCTGCCCACTCAGCGCAGGCCCTGGCCGGCGGCGTGTTCCGCGCGCTGGATCAGTTCGATCTTGTAGCCGTCGGGGTCGGTCACGAACGCGATCACGGTGGTCCCGCCCTTGACCGGGCCAGCTTCACGCGTGACGTTGCCGCCCGCGGCCTTGATCTTCTCGCAGGCCGCGTAGGCATCGGGCACGCCGAGTGCGATGTGGCCGTAGGCGGTGCCCATCTCGTAGCTCTCGACGCCCCAATTGTAGGTCAGCTCGATTTCGGCCTGGCCCGGGTTGCCCCCGTCGAAGCCGAGGAAAGCCAGGGAGTACTTGTACTCCGGGTTTTCGGAGGTGCGCAGCAGTTGCATGCCCAGCACCTGGGTGTAGAAGTCAATGGAGCGTTGGAGGTTGCCGACGCGCAGCATGGTGTGCAGGAGACGCATGATCAGGAAGTCCGGTGGTTCTGCGGAAAAGGGCGACAGCATACACCCCGGCTGGGAAATAATCGCAGGCCCGACACCGAGACCCCAAGACCATGCAGCATTTCACCAAAGTCATCCTCTACACCGACACCGACGGCCGCGCACGCTTCCGTGAAGAGTCCGTCCCGCTCGACCAGGGCACGCCGCAGTCCATGCTGTCGCAGGTGTTTGCCAGCGGCGGCTACCAGCTGCGGCACAGCCCCGTGGGTTTTCGCAGCAGTTTCCACTGCACCGGCGCACCCCAGTGGTGTTTCATCCTGCAGGGCCAGATGGAAATCGGCCTGCAGGGGGGCGTGTCGCGCATCTTCAAGGCGGGGGAGCACTTCTACTCGGCCGACCTGCTGCCCGAAGGCGCCACCTTCGACCCGGCCGTCCATGGACACTGGAGCCGGCAGGTGGGTGACGAGCCGCTGCAGACGCTGTTCGTGCGGGGCTAAGACGCCCCTGCAAAACAAACGGCCCGCGCAGGGCGGGCCGTGTTCCGGGGCGCTGTGCGTCCTCAGTGGCTGATGCGTCCGTAGTTGGTACGCAGCGGGTCTACCCCGCCACCGCCGCCACCCTGGCCCTTGCCTCGGCCTGCACCACCACCGCCACCGCGGCGGCGACGGCCACCCTGGCTCAGTGCGTCGGTGCCCGTGCGCAGCGGATCGGGTTGGCCCCCATTGCCGCCGCCGTTGCCGCGCGGGCCGCCATTGCTGCGGCGCTGCTCGCTGTTGCGGCTCTGGCCCTGAGATTTGGCGCCTTGCGGCTTGCCCTGACCCTGGCGCGGCGGCTGGCCCTGGCCGGACTTGCGCTCGCCTTGCTGGCCCTTGTTGCGGTCGCCCTGGCCGGCCTTGTTGTCACGGATGCGCTGCATCATCTCGTTGCGCGCGGCCTTGGCGGCAGCGGCCATCACTTCGCGGCTCGGCGGCTTGCCCAGGCCGCCCCACAGGGTCTGGCGACCCATGGCGATGGGCTCGGCGCGTTCGTCCGGCTCGGGGCCGAAGCCCTCGACCGGTACCACCGGGATCTGCTGCTTGGTAAAGCGCTCGATCTCGGCCATGAAACCCTGCTCGTCCAGGCAGACCAGGTTCACGGCCTGGCCTTCCTTGCCGGCACGGCCCGTGCGGCCGATGCGGTGCACGTAGTCCTCGGCGATGTTGGGGATCTCGTAGTTCACCACGTGCGGCAGGTCGTCGATGTCGATGCCGCGCGCGGCGATGTCGGTGGCCACCAGGGCGCGGATCTCGCCGCTCTTGAAGCCAGCCAGCGCCTGGGTGCGGGCACCCTGGCTCTTGTTGCCATGCAGGGCCATGGCCGTGATGCCGTTCTTGTCGAGGAACTCCGCCACGTGGTTGGCGCCGAACTTGGTACGGGTGAAGACCAGCACCTGGCTCCAGTTGTGCTCGTTGATGATGTGGGCGAGCAGGGCCTTCTTCTTCGCGCGGCCCACGGGGTGGATGGCCTGGCTGATGCGCTGCACCGTGGTGTTGCGCGGCGTGACCTGCACGCTCTGCGGGTTCTTGAGCAGGCCGTGGGCCAGGGCGCGGATCTCGTCGCTGAACGTGGCGGAGAACAGCAGGCTCTGCTTTTCCTTCGGCAGCAGGGCCAGCACCTTCTTGACGTCATGGATGAAGCCCATGTCCAGCATGCGGTCGGCCTCGTCCAGCACCAGCATCTGCACCTGGGACAGGTCCATGAAACCCTGCTGCTGCAGGTCCAGCAGTCGGCCGGGGGTGGCGACCAGGATGTCCACGCCTTTCTTGACGCGGTCGATCTGCGGGTTCATGCCCACGCCGCCGAAGATCACGGTCGAGGACAGCTGCAGGTACTTGCCGTAGGCGCGCACCGACTCTTCCACCTGGGCGGCGAGTTCGCGCGTGGGGGTGAGCACCAGGGCGCGGATGGCATTGCCGCCCCATTTGTTCTGGGCGCTGCGGCGCATGCTCAGGTTGTGCAGCATGGGCAGGGTGAAAGCGGCGGTCTTGCCGGTGCCGGTCTGGGCGCCGCCCAGCAGGTCGCTGCCCTGCATGATCAGCGGGATGGCCTGGGCCTGGATCGGGGTGGGGGTCTCGTAGCCTTGCTCGCGCACGGCCTTCAGGATGGCCGGGGCCAGCTTCAATTCTTCAAAGTTCATGTAATGGGCGCCCATCCGGGGCGCAGGGATATCGGCCTGTACAGGTACCTGGGGTACCCGGCCAGTCAAAGGCAGATAGGTTCAGGGGTTGGGGCGGTGACCCTGCCGCGATGGGCGGAGGCCGGACCCCCAGCAGTGTGCTGATGTTGCGCGCAACTGGACGGCAACAGCGCTATTGTCGCATGGATGGGCTTCGTGTGCCGGAAATTGTCGTGAACGCGCGGATACCTGGCCATTTTTGTCATTCCCGTAACAAAATGTTGTCAGGGTGTATGCAGTCCCACCCCGCGCGGAGAAAATGTAACAAGTGGCCGGCTCATCTGGGGTCGGCCAATTTCATACCCATTCGATGAAGAAGCTACACCTGAGGCGTCTGGGCGTGTCGGACGACCCGAACGCGCCCAAGCCGTCCCTGCACGATTGCATCGAGGCTGTGCTCGAGCAGTCCGGCGTCCTGATGGACGACGTGATCAAGGGGCTGGACCTCGCCGTGAGTGCCGTGGGCGGCAAGAGTTCGAAGGTTCATGCGCGCGCGCTGAGCCAGGGCCTGGTCGAGGACCTGCGTCGCCAGGCCGACACCGTGCGCGCCACGTTCGGGGTGCAGCTGCGCCTGGCCATCTACCGTAGCGGCAGCCATGCCACGGACCCGGAGGCGCTGGTGCGCTTCGAGGACATCCAGCTGCTGGACCAGAACCAGCTCGACGCGAACATCGAGTTCGCCATGGCGCAGCAGGAGATCCAGTTCGCCACCGACGAGGTGCTGCCGCCCATCAACGCGCTCATCAGCAGCCTCATGGGCTGGATGTCGGTGCAGGCCCACCTCAACCCGCTGCGCCCCGAGACCTTTGCCCGCGCGCTGCGCGAGACCCTGCTGCAGCATGTGCCCAGCGAGGAGGCCCGCACCGCGCTGATCGCCCCGGCGGCCGGCATCCTGGGCAACAGCCTGCGCACCCTGTACCGCGAGCTCACCGACTGGCTGCGCTCGCAGGGTATCGAACCCGTGGTGCCGCTGCTGACCGCCGCCGCCCCGGCCGGCGGGGGGCAGCCGGTGGAA
>DALYHW010000027.1:0-18864 GCA_031970695.1 Hylemonella sp. | reverse complement strand
CGTGATGGCGGCCGAGGAGATGATGCGCTTCGGCCTGCGTCCCAAGGCGGCCCTGCTGAGCCACTCCAACTTCGGCAGCAGCAACCAGCCCAGCGCCGTGAAGATGCGCCAGGCGCTGGACCTGCTGCGCATCCAGGCCCCCTGGCTGGAAGTGGATGGCGAAATGCATGGCGACGTGGCGCTGGACGCCGCAGCCCGCCAGGCACTGATGCCCAACGGCACGCTCAACGGCGCCGCCAACCTGCTGGTCATGCCCAACATCGACGCCGCCAACATCGCCTACAACCTGCTCAAGACGGCAGCGGGCGGCAATATCGCCATCGGCCCGGTGCTGCTGGGCGCCGCCCAGCCGGTGCACATCCTGACGGCCAGCGCCACCGTGCGCCGGATTGTCAACATGACAGCGCTCACCGTCGCGGACGCCAACGCATCCCGCTGATTACAAGCGATTAAAATGCAGTAGGCGCCCACCCACTTTTTTTAACCAGCCTCAGGCCCTGCTCAAGAAATGAGCAGGGCCTTGCTTTTTCGGGCCAGATCGGCGACACTCTCGGGCTTGAATCTTCCGGGTTTACCCGGAGAGTAATAACAGGTTCGACCCATGGCACGCAGCTCAGGCATCAAGTTGGTACTCACTGGCTTTTTGCTGGCAGCCGCCCTGGTGTCTACCGGCGTAGAGGCCCGTGGGCCGGCACCGGTGGACCCGTCCCAGACGGTGTCGGTGGCTGATCTGCCTCGCCAGGGCGCGGAAACGTACCGCCTGATCCTTCAGGGCGGGCCGTTTCCGTACGAGAAGGACGGCACGGTATTTGGCAATCGCGAGCGGCTGCTCCCGACCCAGAAACGCGGCTACTACCGCGAGTACACCGTGCCCACCCCAGGCGAACGCAACCGGGGCACCCGCCGCATTGTGTGTGGCGGTGCGCCGACGACGCCCGACGCCTGTTATTACACAGCCGATCACTATGCGAGTTTTCGCCGGATCGTGCCCTGAACGGATTAGTGTTATTCAAGAAAGTGACGCGGGGATGGAAACACCACTTCGTACCGTTAGAACCAACATCGTGCAGTCGATCCGGGCCTTCCGGGTATCCGACCTGCAGGAGGCCGCCCAGGGTCTGGGTCACCACTTCCTGTATGCCAACCTGGCGCAGGCGCAGTCGAAGCAGGACGTTCTGGACCTGATCGCCCAGCAGTTCATGCTGCCGGCCAATGTGGGCAAGAATTTCGACGCCCTGTACGACTGCATGACCGACCCGCTGCACAAGTCGGGCCCGCAGCCCGGCTTCATCGCCGTGCTGGAACACATCCCGGCCAATGCCAAGTTCGACAAGGAAGCGCGTGAGCAGCTGCTCGACATCTTCCGCGACGCGGCGGACTACTGGAGTGACCGCAAGGTCCCATTCCGGTGCTTCTATTCTTTTCTGTAGCCCGTTCTGCACAAACCAGCCAAGCAGAACGGGCGAACGAGGCTAAAGCGGAAGGCGTCGCCACCGAGGCGGCACCCGCAGGGATCGACATGGCAGAGGAAGGCGGCGAAAAAATGCCGACCGACAAGCTGCTGGATGTGTCGCCGCTGGCGCTGCGCATGAGCAGCCCCTTCAATGCGGGGTACTGGTTGACGGCGGCGTAAGCCCCGCTCCCGAGGCGCTACGCGCCTTCCCCCAAACCAAGCCACCGCGTGCCGGTGGCTTTTTTCATGGCGCGACGGCTTGCGCCAGGGCCACGTATTCAGACACCGGCACCTCCTCGGCGCGGCGCTGCAGGTCGAAGTTGCCGGATTGACCCTTTTCCTCGAGCCAGCGGCCCAGGGTGTGGCGCAGGATCTTGCGGCGCTGGCTGAAGGCGACCTGCACGAGCTCTTCCAGCCGCTTCACGTCGAGCCGCGGCGGCTCGGCATAAGGCACCATGCGCACCACGGCGCTGTCCACGCGGGGTGGCGGATCGAAGCTCTCCGGGGGCACGAAAAGCACGTTCTCCATGGCGTAACGCCACTGCAGCATCACGCTCAGGCGCCCGTAGTCGGCCGTAGCGGGTGCCGCCACCATGCGGTCGATCACTTCCTTCTGCAGCATGAAGTGCTGGTCTTCAACGACGGCCACATGGCCCAGCAGGTGGAACAGGATGGGCGTGGAGATGTTGTAGGGCAGGTTGCCCACGACCCGCAGTCTCGGCACGGCGTGGTCCTGCGCCAGCGCGGTGAAATCGACTCGCAGGACATCGGACTCGATGACCTCCAGTTGCGGGTGTGCACGCAGGCGGGTCGCCAGGTCGCGGTCAAGCTCGATCACCATCAGCCGGCCCAGCCGCTCCACCAGGGGCTGGGTCAGCGCCGCCAGCCCCGGGCCGATCTCGACCATGGCCTGGCCGGGCCGCGGATCGATAGCACGCACGATGCCGTCGATGATGCCGTCATCCGACAGAAAGTGCTGGCCGAAGCGCTTGCGGGGGATGTGCTTCATTGGGGCGCTTCGCGCAGCTCTACGTAGGCCTTGGCCCGCACGTCCTGCGCCCAGGTGACATAGACCTCGTTGAACTTCTTTTCGCGCAGCATGCCGCGAACCATCTCGCGGCGCTCGCGCTCGGTCAGCGCCGCGGTCCGCCGCTCGATCAGCTGGATCAGGTGCACGCCAAAGCGGGAAATCAGCGGCTGGCTGATCTGGCCGGGCGCCAGCTGGTCCATCACCCGCTCGAACTCCGGCACGAACTGCCCCGGATTGGCCCAGCCCAGGTCGCCGCCCTGGGCCGCGCTGCCGTCCTGCGAGTTGCGCCGCGCCAGCGTGGCGAAATCGGTTTCACCCGCCAGGATGCGACGGCGGAAATCATTGAGTTTGTCTCGGGCCTGGGCCTCACTGAGCTGGGTGCTGGGCACCAGCAGGATGTGGCGCGCCCGGCTCTGTGTCACCGTCGCGGGCGGCAAACCGGCACTGCGGCGCTCCAGCAGCTTGATGACGTGGAAACCCGCGCCCGAGCGCACCGGCCCGGCAATGCCGCCGGGCTGCAGCACCTGCACGGCCTCCACGAACAGCGGCGGGTAGCGGTCGGCGGTGCGCAGACCCAGCTGGCCACCGTTGACCTTGTCGCCCGCATCCGAAAACTCTCGTGCCAGCGCAGCGAAGTCCTCGCCGGCACGTGCGCGCCGCAGCACACCCTGCGCCTTTTCCTGCAGGGACGCTACCTGCTGCTCGCTGGCGCCGTCGGGCACGGCCACCAGCACGTGGGCCAGGCTGAGCTGCACGCTGGCGGGGTCGCTGCTGCGCTCGCGCTGTTCGTTCAGGTACTGGTCCACCTCCACGTCGCTGACCCGAACCCGGGGGTCCACCTCGCGCTCGCGCAGCCGCGTCAACAGCAGCTGGTCACGCAACTGGTCACGGAACCGCCGGGGGTCTTCGCCTTCCTTTTCCAGCTGGCGATGCAGCTGTTCGAGAGTGAGCTGGTTCTGGGCCGCCACCTGCTGCTCGGCCTGGTCGATCGAGGGTTCGTCGATCTTGATGCCCAGGTCGCGCGCGAGTTGCAGCTGGGCCCGTTCGTTGATGAGTTGCTCGAGGACCTGCGGCGCCAGCGCCGCCCCCTCGGGTACCGGGCGGCGCTGCGCGGCCAGCGAGCGGCGCACCCGCTCCACCTGGGCGCTGACCTGCAGGTTGGTGATGGGCTCGGAATTGACCACGGCGACGATGTAGTCCGCGGCGCGCGTGTCCTGGCTGCGCGGCGCCACGGGCACCGCCGCAGCCGGCGAGGACGGGGCGCGCAAGCCCTGGCCCCACGCAGGCAGGCTGAGCACGGGCAGCAGGAGCAGGGCCAGGAATCGGAAACTCGTCATGGGATCAATCGTAATTGCTGAAGCGGCTGGGCGAAGTCACCTGCTCGCGCAGGTACTGGTAGCGCGGGATGTTGCGCTGCAGCGTCTGCAGCGGATCGATGCCGAGCCGCGAGAAGCCCACCAATTCCAGCTGGAACATGATGCGCTGGTTGCTGCTGACCAGGCCCGTCTGCAGGCGCTCGAAGACAATGCGGCCCAGCCAGCAGCCAGCATCGTACTCAAGACCGATGATGGAATCGACCAGCTTGCTGTCCTGCAGGCTGTAGTTCAGGCGTCCCACACTGTACCAGCGCCCCGGACCCTCGCCACGCCCCGGGCCCAGGTCCTGGCCCTTGTCGCCCCACAAGTCGTTGAGCGGCCATTGCCAGCCGATGTCGATCTGTTCGCTCAGGTCGCGCTGGAAGCGGTAGGCCATGTTGACCACCCGGTAGTTGCCCGGGTTGTACCGGGCCGAGACCGTGGAGCGTACGGACTTCTCGGTGGTCGGGTTGTACTGGACCGTGGAATCGAGGTACCAGCGCGGCTCGACCAGCAAACCGGCACCCAGCAGGATATCGCTGAGCCGCTCACGCGCCGGCGTGCCATTGGGCAGGGTGACCAGCTGGTCGCTGAAACGGTAGCGCTGCGCGATGCCCACGCGCGCCATCTCGCTGCCGGTGTCCGGGTCCAGCAGGCGGCTGGAGACACCGGCCGTGAGCAGGTCGTTGTCGGAGATGCGGTCGTTGCCGACGAAGGCGTTCTCGCTGTAGATGCTCGCGAAGTTGAAGTCCAGCAGGCCCGAGTCGTAGTTGGGCAGGTAGTTCTGGTCGACAAAAGGCGTGTAGACGTAGAACAGCCGCGGCTCCAGCGTCTGGCGGAAGCTGTTGCCGAAGTAGCTGGTCTCGCGCTCGAACACCAGCCCGCTGTCCAGGCTGTAACTCGGCACCGTGCGCGTGGCCTGCCACTGGCCGGCCGCCAGCGGTGCGTCAAAGTTGTAGGTGGCCGCGTTGAGCTGCACCTTGGGCACGATGAAACCGGCCGGCCCCAGCAGGGGGTAGCTGAGCTGGCCGCGCAGCACGCTGCGCTGGGCATTGGGCTGGCCGGTCAGAAGGCGGTTGGACTGGAAGTCCGTGTAGTCCGCTTCCAGGCCAATGTCAAAGCCGGCATGATTCGGCTGCAGGTAGCGCGCCACCAGCTGGGGCATGCGGTCATACGGCGGTACGATGGGCGCCAGCGGGTCCTGCAGGGTCTGCCACTTGAGCGTGCGCAAGGTCGCGGAATAGGAGCCGCGGGCCCAGTTCAGCGAGGCGTCATTGGCCAGCAGGCGCTGGGTCAGCGAGGTCGTGGTGCGCGGAAAGTCACGCCAGTAGTCGTCGTCACTGACCCGGTTCAGATTCATGCTGAGTCCCACGCCGCCAACGGCGGAGACACCGGTATCGATGGTCCCCGTGTGCTGGAACGACGCACCCCAGCGGTCACGGTCGCGCAGCAGGTCACCGGGCATGTAGTCGGCCCGCAGTCGGCCCGTGTAGGCGGGTTCGAGGTAACGGAACTCACCGCCGTAGTTGACGCCACGCTTGCTCATCACCGTGGGGTAGAGGGTCGCATCGCGGTTCGGTGCGATGTTCCAGTAGTAGGGTACCGTCACCTCGGTGCCGCTGATGCTGTCGACCCCGAAGGTCGGCGCCAGCATGCCGGACTTGCGTTTGTCCGTCAGCGGAAAGGACACCGAGGAAAAACCCAGCACGTTGGCGCCCTTGAAGTTGATCGTGGCGTCCTCGGCCTCGGCGGTCTCGTCCGCGCTGTCGAAACGCAGCGTGGCTGCGCGCAGCAGCCAGTCGGGCATCCAGTCCGGGCCGGGCTCGCGCGGACAGGTGGTGTAGGTGGCGTTGCGCACGACGGCGCGCTTGTCGTCCAGGAAGTCGATCCGCTGCGCTTCGCCATGGGCGTCGTTGGCCAGTAGCTGGTAACGCGGCTGCTCGAAGGAGCCCTCGAAGGCATCGACGCGCAACTCGAGGGCCGGCCCTTCGTAGACGTTGCCGGCCTGGTTGATGCGGACGTGGCCGCGCGCACGCGCGAGGTCGCGCGCCTGGTCGTATTCCAGATGGTCGGCACGGATCACCATGTCCACCCGGCGCAACTGCACCTCGCCCTCCAGCACCAGTTCGCGATCGGGCTCGACGGCGAGCTGCTGGCCCGACAGGTAGGTCGCCGCACCGGAGCGCTGCGCGTCCGGGATCTTCTCCTGCAGCTGCGGGCTCAGGCGCAACTGCAGCGGCGCGGCGCTGTTCGCCTCCTGGGCAGACGCCCCGCCGCCCTGCCATAGCGCACAGGCCAGCAGAGCCAGTGGTTTGAGGACTGGACGGGAAAAGGTCGGCAAAACGGCGATCCGGGACAGGCGGGATTTGTAGAATGGATTATCCATGAGCCCAACCGACACGCACCCTGGCCAGCCAGGGCACACACCCTCTGCAACCAGCCCCATCGCGTGGCCTTCGTCCGAGCGGGCGACGGCCTTCGGCCAGTGGCTCGACGGCCTGGCTGCGCCGCAGCAGCTGGAAGTCGCCAGCCTGCGCCCCGCATCGGCCGACGCCAGTTTCCGGCGCTACTTCCGCATCGACAGTGCCTTGGGCAGCCGCATCATCATGGATGCGCCGCCGGACAAGGAGAACTGCCGGCCCTTCGTGCAGGTCGACCAGCTCATGGCCCAAGCCGGCCTGAACGTGCCGCAGATCCTGGCCTGGGACGAGGCGCAGGGCTTCATGCTGCTGAGTGACCTGGGCGGGCAAACCATGATGCAGGCGATCGACCCCGCACATGCGTCGGCCAACCTGCCGCTGTACCTGCGAGCGGTCGATGCGCTGGTCGCCTGGCAGCGGGCTTCGCAGGCCGCAGTGCTGCCACCGTACGACGAGGCGTTGCTGCGGCGCGAGCTGGAGCTCTTCCCGGACTGGTATCTGGCACGCCACCGCGGCGTGGCGGTGGAGGGCAAGCTGCGCGAGACGCTGGACAAGATGTTCGCGCTGATCATCGAACGTAATCTGGCCTGGCCGGCGGTCTACGTGCACCGCGACTTCATGCCGCGCAACCTCATGATTCCCGGTGATCCCACCGAGCCGCGCCTGGGCGTGCTGGATTTCCAGGACGCCGTGCACGGCCCCATCACCTACGACATCGCCAGCCTGATGCGCGACGCCTTCCTCAGCTGGGAGGAGGACTTCGTGCTCGACGTCACGATCCGCTACTGGCAGCAGGCGCGGGCCGCCGGCCTGCCGGTGGGCGACGATTTTGGCGAGTTCTACCGCGGCGTCGAGTGGATGGGCCTGCAGCGCCACCTCAAGGTGGCCGGCATCTTTGCCCGCCTGACGCTGCGCGACGGCAAGCCGCAGTACCTGGCGGACGCGCCGCGTTTCATCGCCTACATCCGCGCGACCTGCTCGCGCTACGCCGAACTCAAGCCCCTGCTGCGCCTGGTCGACGAGGTCGAGGGCATCACCGACGCCACTGGCTACGCCTTCGGCCGGGTCTGAGCAGCATGCCTCGTTTCTATTGCCCCACGCCACTGCAAGCGGGCGCCAGCCTGCCGCTGCCCGAGGGTGCTGCGCGCCATGTGCAGGTCCTGCGCCTGCAACCGGGCGACAGCGTCACGCTGTTCAACGGCGAAGGTGGCGAATGGCAGGCCACGGTCACGCGCATGGGACGCAGCGAGGTCCAGGTGCAACTGGTCGCGCACACGCCGGTCGAGCGCGAGGTGGCCCGAGAGGTGCACCTGGCCATCGGCATGCCGGCCAACGACCGCATGGACTGGCTGGTCGAGAAGGCGGCCGAACTCGGCGCCGCCAGCCTGCAACCCCTGCTGGCCGAGCGCAGTGTCCTGCGCCTGAGCGGCGAGCGGGCCGACAAGAAGCGTGGCCACTGGCAGGGGGTCGCCACGGCCGCCTGCGAGCAATGCGGCCGCAATCGCGTGCCGGCGGTGCACGCCGTCCAGGGCTTGCCAGCCTGGCTGGCGGGGGCGCTGCCACCGCAGCGGCTGCTGCTGTCCCTGCAGGCCGATAGCGTGCCGCTGATGCAACATCCGGCCGCGCGTGACGGCGGGCCTGTGATCTTTCTTTCGGGTCCCGAAGGTGGCCTGAGTCCGGCCGAAGAAGCGGCAGCACGCGCCGCCGGTTTTAGTCCTGTCAGTCTGGGCGCACGGACGCTGCGCGCCGAGACTGCACCCCTGGCCGCGCTGGCCACCCTGACCCTGAACCCATGAACCACCGTCTGTTGCTGCTGGCCATCTGCCAGGGTCTGTTCCTGACCAACAATGTCGTTTTCATCGCCATCAATGGTCTGGTGGGCCTGAGCCTGGCACCGCTGGGCTGGATGGCCACGCTCCCTGTCATGGGTTACGTGGTGGGCGGCGCGCTCAGCACGGGCCTGGTTGCACGAACCCAGGCCCGTTATGGCCGACGCGCGTCCTTCCAGATTGGCCTGGCGGTGGCCCTGCTGTCGGCGCTGCTGTGTGCCTACGCGGCCTCAAGCCACAACTTCTGGCTGCTGGTCACCGCGACCATGGTGGCCGGCTACTACAGCGCCAACGGCCAGCTCTACCGCTTCGCAGCCGCCGAGCTGGCCGAGTCGAGCTACCGTGAAAAAGCCGTGTCCTGGGTACTGGCTGGCGGCCTGATCGGCGCCATCGTCGGCCCCAATCTGGCGCGGTACACCCGGGAATTGCTGGCCACCCCCTTCGTGGGGGCCTACCTTGCGCTGGCCGTGATCGCCGTGCTGGGCATGGCGCTGATGGCCTTCGTGCACTTTCCCGCGGTCAAGCCCGCCGTCGCCGGCGCGCCGCAGGGGCGATCGAGCCTGGAGATCCTCCGCCAGCCCCTGTTCTTCGTGGCCACCGTGGGCGCCGCCCTGGGTTATGGAGTGATGAACCTTCTCATGGCCGCAACGCCGCTGGCCATGCAGGTCTGCAGCTACCCCTTCGACGACGTGGCGCTGGTGCTGGAGTGGCACGTGATCGGCATGTTCGCACCGGGCTTTTTCACCGGTCACCTGATCAAGCGTTTCGGCACACTGACCATCATGGGCGTGGGCGTGCTGCTCAACCTGCTGTGCATCTTGATTGCGCTCTCGGGTGTCGACCTGCAGCAGTTCCTGATCGCCTTGTTCATGCTGGGCGTGGGCTGGAATTTCCTCTTCACGGGCAGCACGACGCTGGCGCTGCAGGCCTACCGGCCCGAAGAAAAGGACCGCGCCCAGGCCGTCATCAACTTCTGCGTCTTTGCGGTGATGGCGGTGACCTCCTTCGCCTCGGGGGCGCTGGTCACCACCCAGGGCTGGCAACTGCTCAACCTGGGTTCGCTGCTGCCGGTGGCACTGACCGGCCTGGCCCTGCTGTGGCTGGCGCTGCGCCGCCAGGCCGCGGGACGTCCCTGAATCAGTCGCTCAGAACCAGCGGTCCAGCCACTGCCGCAGCATGGCGTAGACCGGCTCGCGGTCGAGCTCATTGAAGATCTCGTGGTAGTGCTGCTCGAAGCAGTGCGCCGTCACTACCCTGGCCGGCGCGGCCCTGGCAAACGCGCGGCTGCCGCGCGGGCTGACGAGCTTGTCGTCCCCGGCGTACATCAGCAGCGTGGGGACGTGCCAGCCCGGAGCCTGCTGCACCGTGGCGGCCCCGCCATCGACGATGAAGCGGGCCAGCCGCGCCGAGATGCGATCGTGGATCAGGCGGTCATTCTGGTAGGCCTGGACCACGCGGGGGTCATGCGAGATCATGCGCGGATCCAGACCATTGCGCACCCGCAGGTTGGGCGCAATGGCGGGCAGCACATTCACGAGCAGGCGCCGCCACGCGCTCAGGCCGGCGTCCAGCGCCGGAGAGGACAGCACCAGGCCATCCACCGGCGCCTGACCCTGTGCCACCAGACGCGCCGCCACCAGGCCACCCATGCTGTGCCCGAGCAGGATCAACGGTGTGCCACGCTGCATGCGGGCCCGGGTGCTGGACAGCACGTCGGCCAGATCGTCGACCAGACGGCTGTCCGACGGCAGGCCGCCGCGCACGCCGCCGGATTCGCCATGACCATACTGGTCGTAGCCGCGCACTGCAAAACCCCAGCTGTTCAGCTGCCGTGCAAGCTCGTCGTAACGCCCCGCGTGTTCACCGAGGCCGTGCACCAGCAGCACGACGCCGCGCAGCCGCTGCCCGGGATCGAGCGGCCAGTCCTGGATGGCGAGGTTGTCACCGTCGGATGCGACGTAGGTCGTGAGCGTGGACTCTGGCATGTGGCGGGCCTCAGGGCATCTGGGCGATCACCTGTGCCACGGCCGCAGTCAGCCGGCGGGCATAAGGCACGTGCAGGAATTCGTTCGGTCCGTGCGCGTTGCTGCGGGGGCCGAGCACGCCGCAGACCATCATCTGCGCGCGCGGGAAACCGCGCGAGAGCATGTTCATCAACGGAATGGTGCCGCCCTGGCCGATGTAACCGCAGGGCGCACCATAGAAGTTGCGCGAGGCCGCGTCGAGCGCCTGGCCGAACCAGGGCGCCGTGTCGGGGGCGTTCCAGCCGGTGGCCGAGCTCAGGCCCTGGAAGGTCACGCGCGCCTGGTAGGGCGCATTGTCCTCCAGCAAGGTCTTGAGTTCCTGCACGGCCGTGGCGGCATCGACGAGCGGTGGCAGGCGAAGCGAGAGCTTGAACGCGGTGTAGGGGCGCAGCACGTTGCCGGCGTTTTGCAGGTCCGGCAGTCCCTCGGCACCGGTGACGCTGAGCGTGGGAGACCAGGTGCGATTGAGCAGGGCCTGCAGCGGGTCGCTGGTCATGGGCAGGGCCAGGCGGGTGTCGCCTTCACAGTCGTAATGGGCCCAGGGGAACCGCTTGTACAGTTCCTCGCCCAGGATGGCGGCGGTCGCCTGAGCCTGCGCCATCCGCTCGGCCGGCACCTCACAATGAAAACCCTGCGGCAGGAGGCGTCCCGTCTTGCTGTCCTCCAGCCGGTCCAGCACCTGGCGCATGATGCGGAAACTCGACGGCACTACGCCGCTGGCGTCGCCCGAGTGCACGCCTTCGGTCAGGATCTCCACCTTGAGCACGCCGCTGGCCATGCCGCGCAGGCTGGTGGTCAGCCAGAGCTGGTCGTAGTTGCCGGCACCGGAGTCGAGGCAGACCACCAGCCCCACCTCGCCCAGGCGCTCGCGCAGCACGTCGACATAGGGCAGCAGGTCGTAGGAGCCGCTTTCCTCGCAGGTTTCGATCAGGCCCACGATGCGCGGATGCGCCAGCTTCTGGATCTTGAGGGCCTGGATGGCGGCGATGCTGGCGTAGACGGCGTAACCATCATCGGCTCCCCCGCGGCCATAGAGCCTGCCGTCCTCGTACCTGGGCGTCCAGGGGCCGAGGTCGCTGCGCCAGCCGCTGAATTCAGGCTGCTTGTCGAGGTGGCCGTACATCAGCACGGTATGTGTCGACAAGGGCGCGTTCGTCTCGCCGCGGCTGGCCGGCACCTCGAAAAACAGCACGGGCGTGCGGCCTTCGAGCCGGATCACCTCGAGCCGGAGACCCGCGACCTTCTGCGCCTCGACCCAGGCAGCCGCGTTGCGCACCACCGTATCGATGTAGCCGTGCTGCGCCCACTGCGGGTCGAACATGGGCGACTTGGCGGGAATCGCGATGTAGTCCTGCAGCTGGCGCACGATGTCCTCGTCCCAGGCGCGGCTGACATCGCTCAGTGCCCGCTCGGGCTCGAACACGTGGACGGGAAGGGGTGCGTTCATGGAGGTTCCTCGCTTGGCGGCCAGGAGGGCTGTCGCCATCCCGCTATATTAGGCCGATCCTGACGCGGCCCGCCGGCCGCACCAACCGGAGTTTCCCGCGTGTCCCATCCCGCCACCCTCCCAAGCGACGAGGCCCGCTACCGCAAGGTTGCCCTGGCGGCCTGCTTCGGCACCTTCATCGAGTGGTACGACTTCCTGACCTTCGCCACCCTGGCGGTGCATTTCGCCGTGCTGTTCTTTCCGGCCGACGATCCCGTGGCCGGTCTGCTGTACAGCCTGGCCACCTTCGGCATGGGCATGGTGGTGCGGCCCCTGGGCGCAGCCGTGTTCGGCTCCTTCGGCGACCGCTACGGCCGGCGCAAGGTCTTCATCGCCACCATCGGCATCATGGGCGTGGCCACCTTCCTGGTCGGCCTGCTGCCCACCCACGCGCAGTGGGGCTGGTGGGCGACCGGCGCCTTGCTGGCGCTGCGCCTGGTACAGGGTCTGGCCATGGGCGGCGAGATCGGCGGCGCCAACGTCTACCTGGCCGAGCACGCCCCGGTGGCGCGCCGCGGTGCATCCACCAGCGTGCTGCAGTGGATGGGCGGACTCGGCATCCTGGCCTCGACTTTCCAGATCGTGCTGCTGCAGTCCTGGCTGAGCGAGGCGGAATTCAAGGACTGGGGCTGGCGCATTCCCTTCCTGTTTTCCGCCGTCCTCTTGCTGGCCAGCGTGAAGGCGCGCCTGGCGCTGCATGAGTCGCCCGTGTTCACGTCCCTCAACGCCCACCAGCAGGTCGCCAAGACCCCGCTGCTGGACTGCCTGCGCGACCGCCACACCCGCAGCCGCATGGCGCTGCTGTTCTTTTGCGTCTCGGCCGGCGGCGGGCTGCTGTTCTTCGTCTCGCAGGTCTACGCGGGCGTGTACCTGAAGACGGTGCTGAAGATGGATCCGGTGGTCGCGGGCTGGGTCACGCTGGGCGCCACCTTCTGCCTGTTTCCGCTGACCTATGTCGCGGGCGCCCTGTCCGACCGCCTGGGACGCCGCCCGGTGGTGCTCTCAGGCCTGCTGCTGGGCGCGGTGTGCATCCTGCCGGTCTACGCGCTGCTGGCACAGCTGGTGCAACAACCGGTGCTGGTTTTCCTGCTGTTGCTGGCCCCGGTGAGCGCGGTCGCCCTGGTCACCGGCCCGCAAACCGCCATGTTGTCGGAACTGTTCCCCGCCCGCACGCGCTATACCGCCGTGGGCCTGCCGCACAACCTGGCGGCCGGCTGGATCGGGGGCCTCTCGCCTTACATGGTCACGCTGATCGCCGGCAAGACCGGTAGTACGCTGATCGGCCTGGCCTACCCGACGGCGCTGCTCGTGCTGGCCCTGGTGGTGGGCTGGTTCTTCCTGCCCGAAACCCGCGGCCGCGACCTGCACGCCTGAGCCCCACACGCGATCGCGCATGAAGCCTCCCTTGAGGGGGAACGGCGCAGCCGCTCAGGAGGTGTACTTACTGAGTCACCGCGCGATCTTCAGCACCGCCGTGCTGGCCCGAAGATTGGGCAGCACACGCACCACCCGACCGTTGTGCAGGCCGAAGCTGTCCAGGATCTGAAGGCCGTTGCGTTGCGCCAGCACCTCGAGGTCGGCATGCGTGCCCACGCGGATGTTGGGCGTGTCGTACCACTGGTAAGGCAGCCGGCGCGTAACCGGCATGCGGCCCTGCAGGATGCTGAGCCGGTTCGGCCAGTGCGCGAAGTTGGGGAAGGCCACGATGCCGGTTCGGCCCACGCGCACCGTCTCGCGCAGCACGGTCTCGGCATTGCGCAAGTGCTGCAGGGTATCGATCTGCAGCACGACGTCGAAGCTCTGGTCGCCGAACATGGACAGGCCCTCGTCCAGGTTGAGCTGCAGGACGTTGACGCCGCGCGCCACACAGGCCTGCACGCCTTCGTCGGCAATCTCGACGCCATAGCCGCTGCAACCCCGCGTCGCCTGCAGGTGTGCCAGCAGGCTGCCATCGCCGCAACCCAGGTCCAGCACCCGCGCGCCGGCGGGTACCAGGCTCGCGATGGCTTCCATCGTCATGCGGTCCGTCATCGGGCAGCCTCCGCGGCGATGTTCTGGAAGTACGAGCGCACGACACCCATGTATCGCGGGTCGTCCAGCAGGAAGGCATCGTGCCCGTGCGGAGCGTCGATCTCGGCGTAGGACACTTCGCGCCGGTTGTCCAGCAGGCCCTTGACGATCTCGCGGCTGCGTGCCGGTGAGAAACGCCAGTCGGTGGAGAAGCTCACCAGCAGGAACTTGCAGCGCGCAGCGGCCAGCGCGCGGCTGAGGTTGCCGTCGTGGGCCCGGGCCGGGTCGAAGTAGTCCAATGCACGCGTGATCAGCAGGTACGTGTTGGCGTCGAAGTACTCGCTGAACTTGTCACCCTGGTAGCGCAGGTAGCTCTCGATCTGGAACTCGATGTCCTGGGTGCTGTACTTGAGTTCCAGGCCCTCCCTGAGCTGGCGACCGAACTTCTCGTTCATGACGTCATCGCTGAGGTAGGTGATATGGCCGATCATGCGGGCGATACGCAAGCCACGCTTCGGAACGACGCCGTGCTCGTAGAAATGCCCCCCGTGGAAATCGGGGTCGGTGACGATGGCGCGTCGCGCCACCTCGTTGAAGGCAATGTTCTCGGCCGTGAGGTTGGGCGCGCTGGCCACGACCACGGCGTGGCGTACACGGCCGGGGTACTGCAAGGTCCAGGACAAGGCCTGCATACCCCCGAGGCTGCCACCCATGACCGCCGCCAGCGACTGAATGCCCAGGCCGTCGAGCAGCCGCGCCTGGGCGTTGACCCAGTCCTCGACCGTCACCACCGGAAAGTCGGCACCGTAGACCTTGCCCGTGTCCGGATTCACGTGCATGGGCCCGGTGGAACCAAAACAGGAACCGAGGTTGTTGACGCCGATGACAAAGAACCTGTCCGTGTCCACCGGTTTGCCGGGACCGATCATGTTGTCCCACCAGCCCTCACTCCTGGGCTGGCCCTCGTAGACACCAGCCAAATGGTGCGAGGCGTTGAGCGCGTGGCAGATGAGCACCGCGTTGGACTTGTCGGCGTTCAGGGTGCCATAGGTCTCGTACGCCAGCGTGTAGCCGCGAATGCTCGCGCCGCTCTGCAGGGGCAGGGCAGCCTCGAAAGTCATCGTCTGGGGACGGGCGATCAGCATCGGGACTCGAAAAAGCAAAACCCGGCGCGGCAGTTCAGCCGGGCCGGGTCTCAAACAGTCAAAACACCTGCCTCTTTAGCTGAACTTCGGAATTCGAGGATTCCGGCGCCCGCAATCGGGTTCAAATCGGCGCTGGGCTTAGTATAAGTCCAAGTCTGAACACCGTGACGAGCAAACCATGTCCGAACTGTATGGATCCGATGCCTACGCGCCGGGCGAAATCGCCCAGCGCATCGAGTCGGTGGGTGTCACCAAGGCCCGCCTGCCGACCCTGCCACTGCTCATGCTGGGGATGCTGGCGGGGGCCTTCATCGGCCTGGGCGCGATGCTCTTTGTGCTGGTGAAGTCCGACGCCAGCCTGGGTTTTGCGGCCGGCGCCATCCTCGGCGGCCTGGTCTTCTCCCTGGGCCTGCTGCTGGTTGTGGTGGCCGGCGCGGAGCTCTTTACCGGCAACAACCTGCTGGCCATGGCCTGGGCCGACGGTCGCATCAGCACGCGCGAGGTGCTGCGCAACTGGGTGCTGGTGTGCATGGCCAATTTCGTCGGGGCGGCGGGTCTCGCGGTGCTGGTATTCGCGAGCGGGCACACCACGCTCAATGGCGGCGCCATCGGGAACACGGTCGTGAAAATCGCGCTCGCCAAGCAGGAACTGCCGGCGCTGGAGGCCTTCTTCCGGGGTGTGCTGTGCAATGTGCTGGTCTGCATGGCGGTCTGGATGGCCATGGCCGGGCGCAGCGTGGTGGACAAGGCGGTGGCGGTGGTGCCGCCCATCATGGCGTTCGTTGCGGCGGGCTTCGAGCACAGCATCGCCAATATGTACTTCATGCCGCTGGCCATGCTGCTGCAGCATTTCGGCCCGCTGGCGGGAACGACGCCGGTCACCTGGGGCGGGATGCTGGGCAATCTGCTGCCGGTGATCGCCGGCAATCTGGTCGGTGGCAGCGTGCTGGTCGGCCTGACCTACCACCTCATCTACCGGCGCCCGACCCAGGGCTGAGCCGCCTCAGCCACCCCAGCCCAGCAGCACGACGAATCCCAGCAGGGCGAAGATCAGCGCCGAGACGCGGTGCACCAGCCCGATGGGGATGCGTCGCGTCAGGCGCTCGCCCAGCCACACCACCGGCGCATTGGCCAGCATCATGCCCAGCGTGGTGCCCGCCACGACCCAGCCCCAGGCGCTGTACTGGGCGGCCAGCATGACGGTGGCGATCTGCGTCTTGTCGCCCATCTCCGCGAGGAAAAAGGCCAGCACGGTAGTGCCGAAGACCCCCAGGCGGGGCGACCGGCCGCTGTCCTCGTCCTCGTCGAACCGGTCCGGAATGAGCATCCATATCGCCATGCCCAAAAAGGAGAGGCCGAGGAGCCAGCGCAGCCAGACAGGCCCCAGCAGCGTGGTGATCCAGGCACCGAGGGCGCCGGCAAATGCGTGATTGGCCACGGTCGCGACGAGGATGCCAGCCACGATGGGCCAGGGCTGGCGAAAACGGACCGTGAGCAGGAGAGCGAGCAACTGGGTCTTGTCGCCCATTTCGGCCAGCGCGACCAGGCTGGTCGAGATCAGGAAAGCGTCCACCCGGCGATTCTAGGTGGCCCGCCGCGGCAAGCCCGGTACGGCCGTGGTGCATGGGCTGCACCGCATTGGCACATCATGGCCCGATTTTTGCTTGGAGTTGGTGCGTTTTTGAATTTTTCTGGTTATTGCACCAGATTCAAGCATTTATTTCGGAGATTTCTCATGGATGCACTAAAGCAGGGCGCCGATGCCCTGTTCATCTTGCTGGGCGCGATCATGGTTCTGGCCATGCATGCGGGTTTCGCGTTCCTGGAACTGGGCACGGTCCGCCGCAAGAACCAGGTCAATGCCCTGGTCAAGATCCTGGTGGACTTCTCGGTGTCCACGGTGGTCTATTTCCTGGTGGGCTACGGCGTGGCCTATGGCACGGGTTTCCTGGTCGGCGCCGAGCAACTGGCCGCGAAAAATGGCTATGAGCTGGTGAAGTTCTTCTTCCTGCTGACCTTCGCGGCGGCCATCCCGGCCATCATCTCCGGCGGCATCGCGGAACGTGCCAAGTTCTGGCCCCAATTGATCGCCACGGCGGTCATCGTAGGTTTTTTCTACCCCTTCTTCGAGGGCATCGCCTGGAACCAGCATTTCGGTGTGCAAGCCTGGATCAAGTCGCTCACAGGCGAAGAGTTCCACGATTTCGCGGGCAGTATCGTCGTGCACGCCGTCGGTGGCTGGATCGCGTTGCCGGCCGTGCTGCTGCTGGGCGCTCGCTACAACCGCTACCGCAAGGACGGCGCCATGTCGGCACATCCCCCCTCGAGCATTCCCTTCCTTGCGCTGGGCGCCTGGATCCTGGTGGTGGGCTGGTTCGGCTTCAACGTCATGAGCGCACAGACACTGGACAAGATCTCGGGCCTGGTCGCGGTGAACTCGCTGATGGCCATGGTGGGTGGCACGCTCGCGGCACTGGTGCTGGGCAAGAACGACCCGGGTTTCGTGCACAACGGCCCGCTGGCCGGCCTGGTGGCCGTCTGTGCCGGGTCCGACCTGATGCACCCGCTGGGCGCCCTGGTGGTCGGTGGCGTGGCCGGCGCCATCTTTGTCGTGATGTTCACCCTGACCCAGAACCGCTGGAAGATCGATGACGTGCTGGGCGTCTGGCCGCTGCACGGCCTGTGTGGCACCTGGGGCGGCCTGGCGGCCGGCATCTTCGGCAGCAAGGCGCTCGGGGGCCTGGGCGGGGTGGCCTTCGGCGCCCAGCTGATCGGCACGGTGATGGGTGTGGCCTGGGCCCTGCTGGGCGGGGTGGTGGTCTACGGGCTGCTGAAGCTGACGCTGGGTCTGCGGCTGAGCCAGGAAGAGGAATTCGACGGCGCCGACCTGAGCATTCATCGCATTGGCGCTACCCCCGACCGCGAGGCAAACTGGTAAATCCGGGCCCCAACAGGGCAGAAGTGTGGCGCGCAGGCCATGCGGCAGGGCTTTTCTGCCGGCCGCCGGCTTGCGTGCGCTTGAAACCGGGCGATGTCGCGCATAATGGTTCGGCACGGCCGCGGCCGTGTGAAATTGCGGTGATTCGTCCGGTTTGCGTCTTCTACAAGTGTTTCTTGCTTTGTTGCTCGCGGATATCAGACTCCATCGCTACCCTGAGTCTTTATGAGGAGTCCCAGCATGGGCAACAAACTTTACGTGGGCAACCTGCCCTATTCCTTCCGTGACGAGGACCTGCAGCGCCTGTTCTCGGCGCACGGCACCGTCAGCAGCGCCAAGGTCATGATGGAGCGCGACACCGGCCGCTCCAAGGGTTTTGGTTTCGTGGAAATGGGCAGCGATGCCGAAGCCCAGGCCGCCATTTCGGCGACCCACGGCCAGCAACAGGGCGGTCGCGCCCTGGTCGTCAACGAAGCCCGCCCGATGGAAGCCCGTCCGCCCCGTAGCGGTGGCGGCGGTGGTTATGGCGGCGGCGGTGGCGGCTACGGTGGTGGCCGTCGCGAAGGCGGCGGTGGCTACGGTGGCGGCAGCCGCTACTAAGCAGCCCTCTGCACCTCAAAAAGGGACCCTGCGCGGGTCCTTTTTTCATGGTTTTTCCTAGTCCCACGGCCCTTGTCGGTTTGACTTTTCTGTGTTCATAATGAAAAAGTTCGGGCTGGGAGGCCCGGCAAGGATCGCGGTGATCTGCCGAATTCGCATTCGTTAACACGACTTGATTGCGTTTGAGGGACCCCATCGCAAATTTCAGTGGTTAATCAGGAGTCCCTGCATGGGCAACAAACTATACGTGGGCAACCTCGCCTATTCCATTCGCGACAACGACCTGGAACAGGCCTTCAGCCAGTTCGGCACCGTGAGCAGCGCCAAGGTCATGATGGAACGTGACACCGGCCGCTCCAAGGGTTTTGGTTTCGTGGAGATGGGCAGTGATGCCGAAGCGCAGGCCGCCATCAACGGCATGAACGGCCAGCCCCTGAGCGGCCGCAGTCTGGTCGTCAATGAAGCGCGCCCGATGGAGCCGCGCCCCCCGCGCAGCGGTGGCTACGGCGGTGGTGGTGGTGGCGGCTACGGCGGCGGTGGTGGCCGGCGTGAAGGTGGCGGCGGTTATGGCGGT
>DALYHW010000026.1:18104-18923 GCA_031970695.1 Hylemonella sp. | reverse complement strand
ACCAGACGTACATCAGCGTGGCATAAGGCATGGGCTCGCCGGTCATCAGGTGGGCAAGTTCGGAGAGCATGTGGTCCCTTGTAGACAGACGTGACCGATCCCCATCGAAACTGAGTATCACGCGCACCACCGAGTCTTCGGCATCCCGGCGGGCCATGTCGGAGCCATCGATCAGGGCGGGAACCTTCCAGGCAAAATGCAGCCGCCCCAATTCGCCCCCCGCCACGGCGAGCTTGCGGCGCAGCAGGCTGGCCGAGGCATTGGAATTCACTTCCAACGCATCCCGCCCGTCCAGCACTATCGGCTGGTACTCCGTAACTGCCTTCCCGGGCAGGGAGAGATGTTGCCAGCCTGCATAGGCTACGGATGCGCGGACTTGCGCGCGCTGCGTGGGCTCCGGCGACGACGCACACCCCGCCAGCAGCCCCATGAGGAATGTGAACCCCAGTAATCGCCCCAACGTCAATTTCATTCCTGCCATCCTGCAAATACTTTCGTTCTAAAGCGAGTATGCACGACGAAGTTGAAGTAACCAATAAAAAACCCTGCCGCGTTGCCGCGGCAGGGTTTTAGGTGCTAAACCTCAGCTGACTTGCGTCAGCTTTGGATTAGAACTTGACGCGCAGACCAACCATGGTCTGGTTGACCTTGGTGTCGACAGCGGCGTTCTTGTTGGACTCGAGCGACTCGTAACGGCCATAGATAGCCGTCTTGGCGCTCAGGTTGTAGTCCAGGCCCAGGCCGACCACTGCGCGGTCTTGGTCAGCAACGCGCTTGTCGTTGATGTTGGCGACGGAAGCCATGAAGTCCATCTTGCCC
>DALYHW010000026.1:9157-18094 GCA_031970695.1 Hylemonella sp. | reverse complement strand
GGTGTACACGCCAGACAGACGCAGGCCGGTAGCGTCAGCCTTGTCGCCATCGGTCTTGTGGGTCATGTAGGCACCAGCCAGCTTCAGGGCCGGCAGAACCTGGTAGGAAACAGCCAGGGTGTTCAGGGTGCTCTTCTCGCCGGCAGCCAGGGTCACGTTGGCAGAGGCCGGAGCCGGAGCGACGCCCTCGACAACCTGCGAGGCGAACTGCGCAGCCAGGGGGCCGTTGGTGTAGTTCAGGCCCAGTTCCATCACGCCTTGACGGTTGGTGGAAGTAGCGCCGGTCTCTTCAGCCTTCGGCACGTAGATGATCTGGCCGGTGAAGCCGGACAGGTTGGGCGTGGCGTACTTGAAGGAGTTGTTGAAACGGGTCGGAACGGTACCGAGCGCGCCGGTACCGGCAGTCGATGCAACGCCTTGGTAGTTGTAGAAGTTGGTCATGGTGGCATAGCCGCCGCCAACGGTGGTGCCGAAGGGGTTGGCAATGCCGTTGGCCGCCAAGGTGGCGGTGTTCAGGCGGCCGAATTCCACGGTACCAAAAGCGCCAGACAGGTTGACGTTGTTGTAGCCGTTGCGAGCGGAGGTGGTGCTATCGGTCAGACCTGCGCCAGCCACGAAGTCGGGGTTCATTTCGTAGCGGAAACCAGCCTTCATGCCGCCGCCGAGGTCTTCGGTGCCGGTGATGATGATGGCGGTCGTGGCAGAGCCGGACTGGGCGATGCTGTTGCTGCTGCCCACGGTGGCGGTGGAACTGCCAACAGACGAAGCGACGCCGTTGGCACGGGTGGTCACGTTGTAGCCAGCGTCCATCACGCCGGTCACGGAAACTTGAGCGAAAGCGCCGGTAGCAGCCAGAGCGGCCAGGGCGATCAGGGTCTTTTTCATATTGAAAGTTCTCCAAAGGTTAAACAAGGGGTCCCGAAGGGAGTTTTCGGTCCCCGGGCCAACCTCCTCTAGCAAGGAAGTTGTCAGCTATTGCACCAGAGCCCGCGAGGCCGGTCAAAGAAAACCCCCCCGATGCCCTTAATTCAGGGCGGCTTTCGTTGTGACCCTGCAACATTGCCCAAGCAATAGGCAACAAGAAGAGTTCTCATCCAATAATGGTCTATTTTTAGATCTTATTAAAGCCCATTATGGAAAATCTGCTGGTCGACCTGGCTGTGAGCATGTCCGAGTTCAAGAAGAACCCGGCCGCCGTCTTGCGCGAGGCCAAGGGCCGGCCGGTGGCCATCCTGAACCACAACCGCGTTGGCTTCTATTTGCTGGAACCGCACATACTGGAAGTCCTGCTGGGCGAGATTGAGCGGTTGCAACTGGCTGTGACGCCCACTGGCCACCCCGGATCGTCGGCAACCGCTCCCCGCCGCGTGCTCGACAAGTTATTGAGCCAGGCCAAGGCAAGCAGCAATTGAATTCGGGACAATGCAGGCCATGCCTCTGAATACCGACGCCCTGCTGACCGCCGCCGACACGGCGCTGCGCACCCTGTTTGCCCCGCCTCGTGCAGCCCTGCCCCGCCCCCGCCCGCCTGAACCCGGCCCTGCGCTCAACGACGACGAAAAACGCCTCTCGGCCGCGCTGATGCGCGTGAACCATGTGGGCGAAGTCTGCGCACAGGCGCTGTACACCGCCCAGGCGCTGACCACGCCGGATCCGGGCTTGCGCGCGCACTTCACACGCGCCTGCATCGAGGAAACCGATCACCTGGCCTGGACCAAACAGCGACTGGACGAACTGGGTTCGCGCACCTCGCTGCTCAACCCGCTCTGGTACGCCGGCGCCTTCGGCATCGGCCTGCTGGCCGGGCGGATGGGCAACGCCGTCAGCCTGGGTTTTGTGGTCGAGACCGAACGGCAGGTAGAAGCCCACCTGATGAGCCACATGGACCGCCTGCCGGCGAGCGATGCGGACTCACGTGCCATCGTGGTGCAAATGGCCGCCGACGAGGTCAAGCACGCGGTCGATGCCCAGAAGGCCGGCGCTGCGGAACTGCCCGGGCCAGTCAAGGAACTGATGCGGGCCGCGGCAAAGGTCATGACGACCACAGCCCACTACGTTTGAGCAAGGATCAGCGCCCTTTGCCCTTTTCCCTCAGCTGGTCAGGACCATCGCCCGTCAGGCCTCCAGCACCTCGAAGCCGGTCGTGATCTCGGCCGTCTTGCCCAGCATGATGCTGGCCGAGCAGTATTTGTCGTGGCTCATCTTGATCGCGCGCTCCACGGCGGCCGCGGGAATGCCCTTGCCGGTCACCGTGAAATGCATGTGGATCTTCGTGAAGACCTTCGGATCTTCCGTGGCGCGCTCGCTGGTAAGCTTGACGCTGCAGCCACGCACGTCATGCCGGCCACGCTTGAGGATCAGAACCACGTCGTAGGCGGTGCAACCGCCGGTGCCGGCGAGCACGGTTTCCATGGGGCGCGGCGCCAGGTTCTGGCCGCCGTTCTCGGGCTTGGCCGCATCGGGGGCGCCATCCATGACCAGCACATGGCCGCTGCCAGTCTCAGCCACAAAACCCATGTTGGAGCGCGCACCGGTGGCGCCGGTCCAGCTGACTGTGCATTCCATGTTCCGTTCCTTGTCAAAATGGTGGTCTGGCGCGAATTATCCCAACTGTGCCAGCCACTCATGAAAAAAGAACGCCCCCTGCAGCCCGCCGATTACCTCAAGAAGATCCTCACCGCCCGCGTCTACGACGTGGCCGTCGAGTCCCCGCTGGAACCCGCGAAGGCGCTGAGCCGTCGCCTGCACAACAAGGTGCTGCTCAAGCGGGAAGACCAGCAGGCCGTGTTCAGCTTCAAATTGCGCGGCGCCTACAACAAGATGGCCCACCTGACGCCGGAGCAGCTGAAGAAGGGCGTCATCTGTGCGTCGGCCGGCAACCACGCGCAGGGTGTGGCCCTGGGCGCCCACCGGCTGGGCACACGCGCCGTGATCGTGATGCCCACCACCACGCCGCAACTCAAGATCGATGCCGTCAAGGCCCTGGGGGGCGACGTGGTGCTGCACGGCGACAGCTATTCCGACGCCTACAACTATTCATTGACCCTGCAAAAGAAGCAGGGGTTGACCTTCGTCCATCCTTTTGACGACCCTGACGTGATCGCCGGGCAGGGCACCATCGCCATGGAGATGCTGCGCCAGCACCAGGGACCGCTGGACGCCGTCTTCGTGGCCATCGGCGGCGGCGGGCTGATCAGCGGCGTGGCGGCCTACATCAAGGCCGTCCGACCGGAAGTGAAGGTGATCGGCGTGCAGATGAACGACTCCAACGCGATGATCCAGTCGGTGCGGGCCGGCAAACGCGTGCAGCTGGACGATGTGGGCCTGTTCTCGGACGGCACCGCGGTGAAGCTGGTCGGACAGGAAACCTTCCGCCTGACGCGCAGGCTGGTGGACGACTACATCGAGGTCGACACCGACGCCGTCTGCGCGGCCATCAAGGACGTATTCGTGGACACGCGCTCCATCGTGGAGCCCGCGGGCGCGCTGGCCGTGGCCGCCATCAAGCAGTACGTCGCCAAACACAAGACCAGGGGCGAGACCTACGCCGCCATCCTGTGCGGCGCCAACATGAACTTCGACCGCCTGCGCTTCGTGGCTGAACGCGCGGAAGTGGGCGAGGAACGCGAGGCGCTGTTTGCCGTCACCATCCCCGAGGAGCGCGGCAGCTTCCGTCGCTTCTGCGAGCTGATCGGGACGCTGCCCGGCGGGCCGCGCAACGTGACCGAGTTCAATTACCGCATCAGTGACGACCGTGAAGCCCATGTGTTCGTGGGCCTGACCACGGCCGCCAAGGGCGAGAGCACCCGCATCGCGACGAGCTTTCGCAAGCACGGCTTCGCGACGCTGGACCTCACCCATGACGATCTGGCCCAGGAGCACATCCGCCATATGGTGGGTGGCCACTCCGCCTTGGCGAAGGACGAGCGCCTGCTGCGCTTCATCTTCCCCGAGCGTCCCGGCGCGTTGATGAAATTCCTGAGCCTGATGCGCCCCACGTGGAACATCAGCCTCTTCCACTACCGCAATCAGGGCGCCGACTACGGCCGCATTCTGGTCGGGATCCAGGTGCCCAAGGCGGACGACAAGGCCTTCAACAAATTCCTCGCCGCGCTGGGCTACGCTTACGTCGAAGAAACCCGCAACCCGGCTTATCGCATGTTCCTGCAGGCCTGATGTCCAACAAACGGAGACTCCCATGAGCTATGAACTGATCGAAGTGCGCACCGAGGCCGGCAAGGTCGGCGTCATCACACTCAACCGCCCCAAGCAGCTTAATGCGCTAAACGAGCAGCTGATGAATGAACTTGGCAGCGCGCTCAAGGCTTTCGACGCCGACGAGGCCATCGGCTGCATGGTGATCACTGGTAGCGAGAAGGCCTTCGCGGCCGGCGCCGACATCGGCGCCATGGCCACCTACACGTTCTCCGATGTCTACAAGGGCGACTACATCACGCGTAACTGGGAGACCATCCGTACGATCCGCAAACCCGTCATTGCTGCCGTGAGCGGTTTTGCCCTCGGCGGCGGCTGCGAGCTGGCCATGATGTGCGACTTCATCATCGCTGCCGACAACGCGAAGTTCGGCCAACCCGAAATCAAGCTGGGCATCATCCCCGGTGCAGGTGGCACGCAGCGCCTGCCGCGCGCCGTGGGCAAGGCCAAGGCCATGGACATGGCGCTGACCGGCCGCATGATGGACGCCACCGAAGCCGAGCGCGCCGGGCTGGTCAGCCGGGTGGTTGCGCTGGACAAGCTCATGGACGAGACCCTGGCCGCGGCCCTGATGATCTCTGACTACTCGCAAGTGGCGGTCATGGCTGTCAAGGAAGCTGTGAACCGCTCCTTCGAGGGCACGCTGAGTGACGGCGTGATGTTCGAACGCCGCATGTTCCACGCCCTTTTTGCCACGGTAGACCAGAAGGAAGGCATGGCGGCGTTTGTGGAAAAGCGCAAGCCCGCATTCCAGCATCGTTGAGCAGCGCAAAGAAAAAGCCCGCAGACTTGCATCTGCGGGCTTGATCTGGTGGAGGTAGGTGGATTTGAACCACCGACCTCAGGGTTATGAATCCTGCGCTCTCACCGACTGAGCTATACCTCCAGAAACCGGCGTTTCCAGATTGCCTGCGTCATCAGGCCATCTGGAATGGCGCTGCTACGCGCCAAGCTCGCCATTATAAGCAATTTTTCCAGGCCAGTAACCCGCAGCGCCTCCGCAATGGTGTTCGCGCGTAAAATCCGGGCCTGCCCCTCCGGTAGCCCGCCGCCGGACCGGGTCCTGCGACCGCACAACAACGGTCGCTCCCGCCCAATCTGCAGCCTCTGGATGTACACCATGAATCGCTGTTCTCGTCTGACCGCCCCTCTGCGGGCACAGGGCATAGCCCTGCTGGTCACGCTGCTCGCGCTGGCAGCGCCGCTTGCCCATGCCCAGCACACCGACCTTCCCCGCAGCCCGCCGATCGCCGCCCACGCCCAGCGGGGCGTCCTGCGGGTCGTGCAGCCGCCCGAAGCCCTGCTCAACGGTCAGCCGGCGCGGCTGGCACCCGGCGCGCGCATCCGGGATCGCAACAATCTGCTGGTGGTCTCGGGCGCGCTGCTCAACCAGGATGTGCTGGTCCGCTACACCGTGGACACCCTGGGCTTCGTCCATGAGGTGTGGGTCCTGACGGACGCCGAGGCTGCGCAGCCCGTCCCTGCCACGCCCAACTGATCCGGCAGGCACGCAGCGCGCGTTCCGTCGCCGGTTTCGCTGCCGTGTGCAGCCTTGTCGCGCCAAACCTGTGGCGCAGGACACATTTCCATGACTAAAAAAGTATTCATCAAGACTTTTGGCTGCCAGATGAACGAGTACGACTCGGACAAGATGGCCGACGTGATGGGTGCGGCCCAGGGCTACGAGAAAACTGACGACGTCGAACAGGCCGACCTGATCCTCTTCAACACCTGCTCGGTGCGCGAGAAGGCGCAGGAGAAGGTGTTTTCCGATCTGGGCCGGGTGCAGCACCTCAAAGCCCGGGGCGCCAAGATTGGCGTGGGTGGCTGTGTGGCCAGCCAGGAGGGTGCGGAAATCATCCGCCGTGCGCCCTATGTGGACGTGGTCTTTGGCCCCCAGACCCTGCATCGCCTGCCGGAACTGCTGGCTGCGCGCGACACGCAAAAGCGCCCCCAGGTGGATATCAGCTTCCCCGAGATTGAGAAATTCGACCATTTGCCGCCGGCCCGGGTGGAAGGCGCTACCGCCTTCGTCAGCATCATGGAAGGCTGCTCAAAGTACTGCAGCTACTGCGTGGTGCCCTACACCCGTGGCGAAGAGGTGAGCCGGCCTTTCGAGGACGTGCTGGTCGAGATTGCCGGTCTGGCCGACCAGGGGGTCAAGGAAGTGACGCTGCTGGGTCAGAATGTCAACGCCTACCGCGCTCCGATGGGCGGCACGGCGGATATGGCCGACTTTGCCCTGCTGATCGAATACGTCGCCGACATCCCCGGCATCGAGCGCATTCGCTACACAACCAGCCACCCCAACGAGTTCACGCCTTCGCTGATCGCCGTCTACGAGAAGGTCCCCAAGCTGGTAAGCCACCTGCACCTGCCGGTGCAGCACGGATCAGACCGCATCCTGATGGCGATGAAACGTGGCTACACGGCCATGGAATACAAGAGCACGGTCCGTAAGCTGCGCGCGATCCGGCCCGACATGGCCCTGAGCAGCGATTTCATTGTTGGTTTCCCCGGTGAAACCGACGAGGATTTCGGCAAGATGATGAAACTGATTGAAGACGTGGGCTTCGACAACTCTTTCAGTTTCATTTTCAGCCCCCGGCCCGGCACCCCTGCGGCCAACCTGCACGACGACACGCCGCACGAGGTGAAACTCAAGCGTCTGCAGCAGGTGCAGGCCATGATCGACGGCAACATGCGCCGCATCAGCGACAGCCGCGTCGGGACCGTGCAGCGCATCCTTGTTGAAGGGCCGTCGCGCCGCGACGCCACAGAATTGATGGGCCGCACCGAATGCAACCGGGCCGTGAACTTCCAGGCGCCGGCGCGGCTGATCGGCCAAATGGTGGACGTCCGGATCACGCTGGCGTATCCGCACTCGCTGCGTGGCGAGGTGGTCGTACGTGAAGCCGCCTGACAGCGTCGCCATGAGCGTGGCTGCAGCTCCACAGGTACGTGTACTCGTCGCGGACGACGAACCCCTGATCCAGCAGGTCGCGGTAATGCTACTGCGCCGCCTGGGCTACGGCGGCATCGTCGTACCCAATGGGCAGGAAGCCTTGCGGGCACTGGGCCGGCAGCACTTCGACGTGATGCTGCTCGATGTGAACATGCCGGTACTGGGCGGCTGGGAAACGCTGCAGGCCCTGCGCGAGCTGGAGCGCACAGGTCGACCGCGGATGCCGGTGATCATGATCTCCGGGCATGACCTGCCGGAAGACCGCGCTCGCTACCTGGCCGGCGGCGCGGATGCCTATCTGGTCAAACCCCTGGACGCTGGCGAATTGGACGCAACCTTGCAGCGCGTGCGGCGGCGCTGAGCGCCGCACTGCCACCGGCTTGCCCGGTGGCCAGAAACGCCTAGAAGGATGTCCAGTTGTCGTCGGAGCTTGCCGGCGCGGCAAGCCTCGGCACCGGCTCGCCCGCACCAACCCGGGCGCCTTTGAGGCGCCCCTGGATGCCACGTAGCGCCTGGATGACCTGCTTGCCTGCTTCGACAAAGGGTGCCCCGGGCGCAAGCAGCTTCTCGGCCCGCTCATTCTGCCCCTGGTTCACCGCCTGACCGATCTTGCCGGCCTCGAGGTGGAAGGTGCGGTGCGTTGCCACGAGCTCGGCAAAACCAGGCGTGGAAGACCAGCGCTGTCCACCGCCGTGCAGCCAGCGGCCGAGCACGCAACAGTCGTCACGCTGCAGGCGCTCCACATCGATCCGCTCGCGCTTGAGGATGGCGTTGCGCAGGGTGACCCGCCATTGCTGATGGGCCGCGATTGCTTCCTCGAAATTGAGATCGTCGTTCTGCTCGCGCTGCTGGTTCTGCCGCCGCAACTCGACGGCATCCACCTCCGCCAGGGTCGTGTCCTTGTCGGTCAGGCGGAACACCCGGATCGAGCCATGCACAACGACCACCTGGTCGTCCATGGATTTGGCGGCTGCGGCCAGTTGTTCGACCATGGCCGCATTCTGCTGGGTCAGCGAATCAAGATGTGCGATCGATTCGTTCACCTGGGCCACGCCGACTTCCTGCTCCCGGGTGGCGCCACGAATCTGTGCCAGCAGGGCCGCCGTCTTTTCCACCGCAGCCAGCGCCTCATCCATGCGCGCCTGGGCCTGGGTCGTCTGGCGCGAGCCGGCATCCACGTGCTGCAGGGATTCCTCGATGAGCTGACGCACCTCGCGCGCTGCCTCGGAAGTCCGTTTGGCCAGGGCACGCACCTCGGACGCCACCACTGCAAACCCGCGCCCCTGCTCGCCCGCACGGGCGGCCTCGACCGCAGCGTTCAGCGCGAGGATATTGGTCTGGAAGGCCACGCCCTCGATCACCTGGATGATGCTGCCGATGCGGTCAGACGAATGCGCAATGTCCTTCATGGCCGTGGCGACGCCCTGCACGGCCTCATGGCTGCGCCGTGACACTTCGGCCGTTTCGCCGGCCAGCGCGGCACCCTCGGTCGCCAGCTGGGCAGTCTGCTTGATGGTGCCGTTGATCTGCTCCATGGCGGCGGCCGTGTTCTCCAGGCTGGCCGCCTGCGACTCGGTGCGCCGTGACAGGTCCAGATTGCCGGTGGCGATCTCCTGGGAGCCACCGCGCAGATTGGCCACCTCGTGGCGCACATCGCGCACCACGGTGCGCACCGACACCGCGAGCTGGGCCAATGCCAGCTCCAGCCGGCGCATGAACCCTTTTTCCTTGACCTCGACGAAACGTGTGAGGTCGCC
>DALYHW010000026.1:0-9147 GCA_031970695.1 Hylemonella sp. | reverse complement strand
CTGCCGGACCTCCACCAACCGTGCCAGGTCCCCGGCGGCAATCCGATTGGCCGTTCCCAGGATATCGTCCAACGGACGGATGAAGTTGCGCCATACCAGGAGCATGGCCAGCGCGGCGGCGATGAGTGCACAAACCACCCCCACCACTTGCGGCGCCCCCAGGGCCACGACCAGCACGGGCAACAGCGCGGTGAGGATGATCAGCAGGTTGAGCTGCCCATGCGCCTCCAGACGCAGCCGACGTCCGATGCGACCGATGAGTGTGTGCCGGACCAGCTCGCCGTGGTGCAGGCGGTGGACAAGGCGACCGTCGGCCGCCTCCTGTCGCATGGTGGCGTAGAGCGCCTCGGCCGCCTCGACCTCGGCCGCCTTGGGCGCTGTACGCACCGACAGGTAACCCACGATACGACCGTCGCTCACCACGGGCGTCGCATTGGCGCGCACCCAGTAGTGATCGCCATTTTTTCGACGGTTCTTCACCAGCGCCGTCCAGGGGTGGCCCTTTTCGATGGTGTCCCACAGGTCACGAAACGCCTCTTCCGGCATGTCCGGGTGGCGGATGATGTTGTGCGGCTGCCCCAGCAACTCTTCACGGGCATAGCCGCTGACGGCCACGAAATTGTTGTTGCAGTAGGTGATGCGTCCCTTGAGGTCCGTCACCGAGATCAGGGTCTGATCTTCGGGAAAGACGAACGCTTTGCCGGTAACGGGTTGGTTGTTGCGCATGGGCCTGGGTCTCATCGTCGCGCCAGTCCATCGCTGGCGCACCGTGAGAAGCTTAGCGCGAAACGGGCGTGACGACACCGCGAATAACGCGGTCCCGACAGGGGAATTCGATAAACCGGACGGAGTTCACATCCGCGGCATGCCGGGCAAGCCACCCTTCATGCCACCCAGGCGCTTCATGAGCTTCATCATGCCGCCGCCTTTCATCTTTTTCATCATCTCCTGCATCTGCTCGAACTCTTTGAGCAGGCGGTTGACGTCCTGGACCTGCACGCCAGCGCCAGCCGCGATACGACGCTTGCGCGTGGCCTTGATGAGCTCCGGCTTGCGGCGCTCAAGCTTGGTCATGCTGTTGATGATGCCTTCCTTGCGCCGCAGGTCCTTTTCCACGCGGTCGGTGTCAACCTGGCCGGCCTTGGCCGCCAGCTGGGTGGGTAGCTTGTCCATCAGGCTCGACAGCCCGCCCATCTGCTTCATCTGCTGCAGCTGGGCCAGAAAATCATTGAGGTCGAAGCCTTCGCCGCTCTTGACCTTGGCGGCCAGCTTCTGCGCCGCCTCCATGTCCACGCTGGCCGTGACCTGTTCGACCAGGGCCACGATGTCACCCATGCCCAGCACACGCCCCGCATGGCGCTGGGCATCGAACACCTCCAGCCCGTCGATCTTCTCGCTGGTGCCGGCGAACTTGATGGGCACGCCCGTGACGGCGCGCACCGACAGCGCCGCGCCACCACGCGAATCACCATCGGTCTTGGTCAGGATGATGCCGGTCAGCGGCAGCGCGTCCTTGAAGGCCCGGGCTGTGTTGATGGCGTCCTGGCCCTGCATGGCATCGACGACGAACAGCGTCTCGACCGGGTTGAGCACCGCGTGCAGTTCCCGGATCTCCTTCATCAGGGCTTCGTCGATGGCCAGGCGACCCGCCGTATCGACCAGCAGCACGTCGAAGAAATGCTTCTTTGCATAGTCGAGCGCGGCGCGCGCGATCTCCGCAGGCTTCTGCTCTGGCGTGCTGGGGAACCACTCGGCCCCGGCCTGCGCGGTCACCGTCTTGAGCTGCTCGATGGCGGCCGGCCGATAGACGTCGCCCGATACCGTGAGCACCTTCTTTTTGCGCTTGTCGACCAGGTGCCGCGCGAGCTTGGCCGTGGTCGTGGTCTTGCCCGCGCCCTGCAGGCCGGCCATGAGGATGACCGCGGGCGGCTGCGCTGCGAGGTTGAGGTCGGCCACACCCTCGCCCATGGTGGCGGCGAGTTCGCGATTGACGATGCCCACCAGGGCCTGCCCCGGCGTGAGCGAGCCCATGACCTCCTGGCCCAGCGCCTTGTCCTTGACGCGGGAGACGAAGTCGCGCACCACCGGCAGGGCCACGTCCGCCTCCAGCAGGGCCATGCGCACCTCGCGCAGCATGTCGGCCACATTGGACTCGGTGATGCGGGCCTGGCCACGGATTTCCTTGACCAGGCGGCTGAGTTTGTCGGTGAGGGCGGAGGCCATGGATGTATTCCGGTAAGCAGATGTGAATTGCGTGCCAACCGGAAGAAAGTCAAGAAGGCAAAACGCTAAACTGTGCACATGATTTTACCCAGTGCCTCCCCACCCGGTTTCGCCCTGGCCCTGCTGGCGGCGCTGGCCTATGCCGCCCCGGCGGCGGCACGCCTGTCACCGGTATCCGCACGCTACGCCGTGCTGGCGGCCTGGGTATTGCACGGGCTCGTGCTGGTCTGGAGCCTGCTGGGCGAAGCGCCACGCTTCGGATTTGCGCCGGCCTTGTCGGTCACGGTCTGGCTGGTTGCCGCCGTTTACGCCATCGAAAGCCAGCTCTACCCGCAGCTTCGAACGCGCTGGACACTCTCCATCCTGGGCGCAGGCGCCGTCATCCTGGCCCTGCTGTTCCCCGGCCAGCCCCTGCAGGCCAGCGCTTCAGCCTGGCTGCCGCTGCACTGGGCGCTGGGCATCGCGTCTTATGGCCTCTTCGCAGTGGCCGTGGTCCACGCCGTGCTGATGCTGCGCACGGAGGAGCGCATCCGCCAGGCGGCCGATCCGAACAGCGGACTGCCTCTGCTCACGCTGGAACGCCTGACTTTCCGCTTCGTCGGTGCCGGCTTCGTGCTGCTGTCGGCCACGCTGCTGGCCGGGCTGCTGTTTGACGAACAGCTTTACGGCACCGCCTGGAAGTGGAACCACAAGACGGTGTTCTCCCTGCTGTCCTGGCTGACGTTCGCGATCCTGCTGCTGGGCCGTGCGCGGTTCGGCTGGCGCGGCTGGCGTGCTGCCCGCCTGCTCTTCACCGGCGCCGGCCTGCTGCTGCTGGCCTACGTTGGTTACCGCTTCGTGCTCGAAATCATCCTGAACCGCGCAGCCTCATGAAATTCCTGTTTCTTTTGCTGCTCGTGCTGCTGGCCGCCTGGCTCTGGCGCTCGGCGCGGCGCGACACTGGCGGCCCGGATCGGCCATCGTCGCCGCCGCCAGCCGCCCCCCAGGAAATGGTCCGCTGCACGCTGTGCGGCACGCATCTGCCACACAGTGAGGCCGTTGTCGGTCGAACCGGCATCTACTGCTGCGCAGAGCATCGCCAGACCGCAGAGCCTTAGGACCGGCGCCCACGAATTGCCCAAGATGCGATGCGGATCATCCCTAGGGTCACGTAACAGGCGGGCGATCGCAGCGGCCCGGGGGAACGTCGTGAATACGGCACCACGCTTGGTCGCATTCCTGACCCGGACAAGCCTGTTGCCCGTGTTTTCGCGCGCGAATTGGCGCGACCATCAACAGTTCGTGCAGACGCCATGTGCCTGAGACAGCACTGATATGCCACAACGCGACGCCACCCACTCCTGGTTCGGTCCCTCGCTGCTGGATGAGCGGCTGGAGGCGCCGGAAGACCAGCAGGAATTCCAGCGCCTGTGGCTGGGTTTCATGACGGCCCGCGTGATGCTGGGACTGGTCCTGTTCCTGCTCCAGGGCGCACTCTATCTGCTGGGGCAGACCGGCAACGTCTGGATGGTGCTGTTGTCGGCGGCCTACCTTGCCGCCACGCTGGTGGTGCGCATCGCGCCGCGGCCGCGCCGCCTGGGCCACACCTTCGACCAGCGCTGGTTCTCCAGCGTCGGGGTGGACGTGCTGCTGTTTTCGGCGCTGCACCTGACCACCTTGCACCTCCAGCAGGGCAGCGGGATCAACTACACCCCGCTTTATGCCCTGCCGGTGCTGCAGACGGCCGTGCTCGGTTCGCTGACGCTGGCCATGGGCACGGCGGCGGGCATCACGCTCCTGCTGCTGCTGCACAGCAGCTGGCAGTCCTTGAGCGGACTGGGCCATGCCGCGCCCCACTTCATCCAGGCCGCGCTGACCGGCGCGGGCAGTTTCGTCATCGCGTTCCTGGCGCACCAGCTTTCGGCGCGCCTGGCGCGTGAGCAGCAACGCGCGCGGCGCAGCCAGCACGCGATGCGCGTCCAGCAGCAGGTCAACGACCTGGTCATCGAATCCCTGACCGATGGGGTCCTGGTGGTCGATGCCCGCGGCACGGTTCATGCCGCCAACCCGGCTGCGCGCAAGATGCTGCAGGTTCATGGGCGCCCGCTGCGGCGCACGCCATTCAGCCTGCTGGGTGAACCGGGGTGGCAGTCGCTGGCGGAGCTGGCGTTCCAGGCCGTCAACGGCCGCGGCGATTTCCACCACGTCGAAGTCGGCATCGATCACCCGGGGCAGGGCAGCCGCCGGCTGAGCGTGCGCACGCGCCTGACGACCACGCAATGGGGTGAGTCGGAAGTGCTCTGTGTGCTGTTCCTGCAGGATCTGCGTGAGATGGAGGCACGGCTGCGCACCGAGAAACTCGCCAGCATGGGCCGTATGTCGACGGCCGTGGCCCACGAGATCCGCAACCCACTGGCGGCCATCGCCCAGGCCAACGCGCTGCTGGACGAGGAGCTTCCCGACCCACGCCAGCGGCAACTGACACAGATGATCGGGCAGAACGCCAAGCGCCTGGGCAAGATCGTCGATGACGTGCTGAACATCTCGCGCGTGGGCAATTACGCGGCCTCGTTTGAATCCCAGGCGCTGGAGTTGAACCAGACGGTGGCGCGCGTCTGTCGTGACTGGGCTCGCCAGACCGACAGCGGCGCCATGCTGGTCCTGCACCTGTCGCCCGCGGCCCAGATGGTCAGCTTCGACCCGGAACATCTGCACCGCGTTCTGGTCAACCTGCTGGACAACGCACGGCGCTACGCCAGCCGGCAAGCCGAGGCCATCCAGGTCATCACGCAGGCAGGCACCGAAGGGCAGCCCCTGCTCGCCGTCTGGAGTGATGGCCCCCCCATGGAACCCTCCGTCGAACAGCACCTTTTCGAACCCTTCTTTTCGTCAGAAAGCCGCTCGAGCGGCTTGGGCCTGTATATTTGCCGGGAGCTGTGTGAAGGTCATGGTGCCTCGATCGCCTACCACCGTGTCCAGCGGATGGCCCGCGCGACGCCGACCGACGGGAATGAATTTTTCCTGACCCTGCGCCGCGCATCCGTCCCCGCCAGCCAGACTCCGGCCGACAGTCCGTCCAGCAACCCATGACAAGTCCCACCGCCCCTGCAAGTGCACACATCCTGGTCGTGGACGACGAACCCGACCTGCGCACCCTGTACGAGCTGACCCTGCTACGCGAGGGCTACCGTGTCGACGTCGCCGAATGCGTCGCTGACGCATGGTCCGAGCTGCAGGCGCGCCGCTACGACGTGCTGATCACCGACATGCGGCTGCCCGACGGCATGGGCATCGAGCTGATCCAGCGCCTGCGCGCGCAACAACGCGGCGAACGCAGTGTGGTGATCACGGCCTATGGCTCGGCCGAAAACGCGGTCGAATCGCTCAAGGCGGGCGCCTTCGACTACCTGACCAAACCAGTCGACCTCAAGCAGTTCCGTACCGTCATCGCGTCGGCCGTGCAGGACGCCCAGGCCGCGAGGACGACGACGGGCACGGCCGCAAGACCAACGGCCAGCCCGGCTCGCCCGGCCGGCGCGGGCCCGGCGGGAGATGCCGCTTTGCGGCGCCTGGTCGGCTCATCGGCCGCCATGCGCCAGGTACGCGACCGCATTCTCAAGGTGGCGCGCAGCATGGCCCCCGTGCTGATCTGCGGCGAGTCCGGCACCGGCAAGGAGTTGACCGCGCAAGCCCTGCACGCCAACAGCCACCGCGCCAGCGCCCCCCTGATCGCGGTGAACTGCAGCGCGATCCCCGAGAACCTGCTGGAGACCGAATTCTTCGGCGTGCGCAAGGGCGCCTACACCGGCGCCAGCCAGGACCGTGATGGCTACTTCCAGGCCGCGCGCGGTGGCACGCTCTTCCTCGACGAAATCGGCGACCTGCCGCTGTCCATGCAATCCAAGCTGCTGCGCGCCATCCAGGAACGCTGCGTGCGGCCCGTGGGTGGCACACAGGAAGAACCTGTCGACGTACGCATCGTCAGTGCGACCCACAAGAACCTGGCGCGCGAGGTACAGGAAGGCCGGTTCCGCCAAGATCTGTATTACCGCCTTAACGTGATCGAGATCGACATTCCGCCGCTGCGTGAGCGCCGCGAGGATATGCCCGAGCTCTGCGAGACGCTGCTGGCCCGCATTGCCCAGGAGTCGGGGCTGACGGCACCGCACCTGTCCCCTGCAGCCCTGGCGCGGCTCGCGGCCCAGCCCCTGCCGGGCAATGTCCGCGAACTTGAGAACCTGCTGCATCGTGCGGTTGCCTTGAGCGAGGGCGATGAACTCGATCTTGACGCCTGCCTGCCTGCGGCTGCCGACGCGGCGCCTACTGCTCCCGGTACCCTGCCCCCCCCCATGGCTGAGGGCGCCAGCCCAACGAACCCTGGCGCACTGGAGACCGACAGCCTGCCGGCGTCGCTCACACCGGCCGATGAGCTGCCGGCCGACCTGCAGGGCCATCTGGACCGGCAGGAGCGGGAGATTCTGGTCAAGGCCCTGCAGGAGACCGGCTACAACCGGACGGCGGCCGCGGCCAAACTCGGCCTGAGCCTGCGGCAGATCCGCTACCGGATCGCACGCCTCAACATCGAGATGCCGCAAGGCAACGATTCCGCCGGCGCATGAAGACGATCAAACCGGCCGGCGACACCCACCGCCTCTGGAGCGCGGGCTGGTACCGGTACGCGCGGGCACTGCCCTCGCCCAACTTTGGACCTCGCCCACCCGGCGCGCGGATCGACCTGATCGTGCTCCACTCCATCAGCCTGCCACCCGGCCAGTACGGCGGCGACGAAGTCCAGCGCCTGTTCACCAACACCCTGGACTGGGGTGCCCACCCGTACTTCAGGACCATCGAAGGTATCCAGGTCTCCGCACATTTCTACATCCGGCGCAACGGCGAGCTTTGGCAATTCGTCAGCTGCGATGACCGCGCCTGGCACGCCGGCACGTCACGCTACCGCGGCCGGGACAACTGCAACGACGACTCGGTGGGCATAGAACTCGAGGGCCTGGAGGGCAACGAATTCGAGCACGCACAGTACGAGACACTGGCGAGCCTGTGCGCCGCCCTCGAACAGCGTTACCCCGTTGAGCATGTCGCCGGGCACGAACACGTTGCGCCAGGCCGCAAGGCCGACCCGGGCGCCGGGTTCCATTGGGTGCGTTTGCGCCAAAGCCTCGGCTGGCCGGCTCAGTATTTTCCCCAAGAGACGCTCAGCGGCTGACGCCTGCCCGCACACCCACTGGAACGGATCTCCGCGCAGGATCATTGACCTGCGGATCCGAAACGCAAGGCGCCATGCGGCCGTCACGGCCAAATGCCATGCCATAGCGCATCAGTGCTGGCCTTTCTGCTGCGCATGCAGCCATTTCAAGGGCTCGCAGGCGCACTGCCTGTTGCTTGTGCAACACCACGTTCAAGGCGCAGCGCGTGCATTTTTTCACTTGCCCACGCGTCGCGCCGTATGACGCACGCTACACTACCGGTAGTGGCTTGTATTCGCCATGAACCCCATATATAGTGTTTTCGCCGGGCGTGATTCCCACTCGGCAGAACACTCCGCAAGCCAACAACAAACCACAAAGCCAACAACAGATTTGCTGACGACGAGGAAATGATGCAAACCGCCCAGACCCCCGCGACCACCCCCCTGAACACCGGTGTCCTGACCATGCAATCCCAGGACAACACGAGCGCCACGCCCCTGAACAGCTACCAGATCATCCGCCGCAACGGCGCCGTGGTCCCCTTTGAGCCGAGCAAGATTGCCGTGGCACTGATGAAGGCCTTCCTGGCTGTGCATGGCACCCAGGGCGCGGCCTCGGCCAGCGTGCGTGAGGTGGTGGACGGCCTGACCCAGAACGTGGTGCGCGCACTGATGCGCTCGCGTCCGGGTGGCGGCACCTTCCATATTGAAGACGTGCAGGACCAGGTCGAGCTGGGCCTGATGCGCAGCGGCCACCACGAAGTGGCACGGGCCTATGTGCTGTACCGCGAACGCCGTGCGCAGGAACGCGCCCAGCAGGCCGCCACCCAGGCCGCGCCGGCAGTGCCGCAGCTGCACGTCACCGATGGCGGCCAGCGCATCCCCCTGGACCTGGAACGCCTCAAGCGCCTGATCGAGAGCGCCTGCGCCAACCTGGGCGCCGACATCAAGGCCGAGCCCATCGTGGCCGAGACCATGCGCAACCTGTACGACGGCGTGCCGATCGACGAGGTCTACAAGGCCTCCATCCTGGCTGCGCGCACCCTGATTGAGAAAGACCCGGACTACACCTACGCCACGGCGCGCCTGCTGTTCCACACCATCGCCAAGGAGGTGCTGGGTCGTGACGTGCAGCCCCAGGAGATGGCAGCTGCCTATGCCGATTACTTCCCCGGCTTCATCAAGAAGGGCGTCGAGAACGAACTACTCAACCCCGAGCTGCTGAACTACGACCTGCAGCGTCTGGGTGCCGCGCTCAAGGCCGAACGCGACATGCAGTTCGACTACCTGGGCCTGCAGACCCTGTACGACCGCTATTTCCTGCACGTGCGCAAGACCCGCATCGAACTGCCTCAGGCCTTCTTCATGCGCGTGGCCATGGGCCTGGCGCTCAACGAGATCGACCGCGAAGCGCGTGCCATCGAGTTCTACGAGGTCCTGTCGTCCTTCGACTTCATGTCCTCCACCCCGACGCTGTTCAACTCGGCCACCCTGCGCTCGCAGCTGTCCAGCTGCTACCTGACCACCGTGCCCGACGATCTGGACGGCATCTACGAATCGATCAAGGAAAACGCCCTGCTGTCCAAGTTCGCCGGCGGCCTGGGCAATGACTGGACCCGCGTGCGCGCCCTGGGCTCGCACATCAAGGGCACCAACGGTGAATCGCAGGGCGTTGTGCCCTTCCTGAAGGTGGTCAACGACACCGCCGTGGCGGTGAACCAGGGCGGCAAGCGCAAGGGCGC
>DALYHW010000025.1:17776-18946 GCA_031970695.1 Hylemonella sp. | reverse complement strand
GCCGAAGAGCAGGTCAAGGTGATCGGCACCCTGCGTATCGGGATCCCGCTCTACAACGTCTACCTGAACGAGGCCGACGAGTGGTCGCGGCGCCTGGTGACGGAGCTCAACGAGTGGGCCCTGGAACTGCACAACCCCGTTCCCGACAGCGCCATCGCGCTGGCACACTCGCTGGCCGGAAGCTCTGCCACCGTGGGATTTGTCGGCTTGTCCGAGATCGCGCGCGCACTCGAACACGCCATGCAGCACGTACAGCTGCACGGGCAGGGGCTGTCCGAACATGCGCAGGTGTTTGTCGCAGCGGCTGACGAGATCCGCCACCTGCTGCATCAGTTTGCTGCCGGTTTCCTGAAAACGCCGGAACAGCGACTGGTCGATGCGCTCAATGCGATCCACAGCACGGAGTTTGCCCAGCTGGACGCGCTGGAGGCGACCAGCACGGCGGCACAGGGCATCGCTTTGATTTCTCGACGCCGGCGCCTGCCGCTGCCCCCGAGCCGGCACTGGCCGAGCCTGAAACGGCCGCAGCGTCGCCCGTCGCCCTCGAGTCGTTCGAGCTGGAGCTGCCGTCCGAACCGACGCCGACCCAGTTGCAGGGCCTGCCCGGCGCGGCGCAGATCGTGGCCGACGACAGCGACGAGGACATCGACGCGGTCGACACCATCGACCCTGACCTCTTTCCCATCTTCGAGGAGGAGGCCACCGAACTCATGCCACAGCTTGGCGGCGCCTTGCGCCAGTGGTCGGCCCAACCGGACCAGGCCGGCCCGCGCCTGGACGTGCTGCGCGTGCTGCACACGCTCAAGGGCAGCGCCCGCCTGGCCGGTGCCATGCGTCTGGGCGAGATGGCCCACCGGATGGAGTCGGCCATCGAGCAGATGGGCAGCGAATTCATCCAGGCCTCGCAGATCGAGCCCATGCTGACGCGTTTCGACCGCCTGCAGCAGGTGTTCGACGAACTCTGCCATGGCCCCAGCGAAGCTCCGGTGGCTGCCCCCGTCGCCGAGTCCTACCCAGCGCCGCAGCCCGCAAGCGAGGCCATGCCGGTCACCGACATGGTGCCGGACACCGCGTCCCGGCCGGTGCCTGCCGCGCGCCCGGTCATGCCCGCGCCCACGCAAGCCCGGATGGCGGCGCCCGCCACCTCGCCCGCTGCGCGCCCCGCATCCA
>DALYHW010000025.1:14600-17766 GCA_031970695.1 Hylemonella sp. | reverse complement strand
TGTGCAGCAGTGTGACGAGCACCATGGAGAGTCCGCGCCCCGCATCCAGCCAGACTGTCCGCGTCCGCTCCCAGCTGCTGGACCGGCTGGTGAACCAGGCCGGCGAGGTGATGATCACCCGCAGCCGCCTGGACCAGCGCCTGGGTCAGTTGCACGGATCGCTCAACGAACTCACGGCCAACCTGGACCGTCTGCGCGCCCATTTGCGTGACGTCGAAGTGCAGGCCGAATCCCAGATGCAGTCGCGTCTGGCCCAGGCCAAGGATACCGCGCAGGGCTTCGACCCGCTGGAGTTCGACCGCTTCACGCGCGTGCAGGAGCTGACCCGCATGATGGCGGAGTCGGTCAACGACGTGGCCACGGTGCAGCGCAACCTGCAACAGACCCTCAACGGCACCGAGGACGACCTCATCGCCCAGGGCCGGCAGGCGCGGGAACTGCAGCGCGACCTGCTGCGCACACGCATGACGGAGTTCGAGGGTATCTCCGAGCGTCTTTACGGTGTGGTGCGCCAGGCTGCGAAGGACGCCGGCAAGCAGGTGCGGCTGGACATCACGGGCGGCACGATGGAAATCGACCGCGGCGTGCTGGAGCGCATGGCGCCGGCCTTCGAGCACATGCTGCGCAACTCGGTCGCACACGGCATCGAGACGCCGAAAGAACGTGAGACCGCCGGCAAGCCGGCCGCCGGCACCATCACCATCGCGCTGAGCCAGGAAGGCAATGACGTGTCGGTGACCTTCAGCGACGATGGCGCCGGCCTCAATCTGGCGCGCATCCGCGAGAAGGCGCAGACACAGGGTCTGATCGCCCCGGGGCAGGTGCTGTCGGACGGTGATGCCGCCAACATGATTTTCATGCCCGGCTTCTCCACCGCGGCAAACGTGACCGAACTCGCGGGACGCGGCATCGGCATGGATGTGGTGCGCTCCGAAGTTCAGGCCTTGGGCGGGCGGATCGAGACCTCCACCCAGGCCGGCGTGGGCACCAGCTTCAAGCTCGTGCTGCCGCTGACCACGGCGGTCACCCAGGTGATCATGCTGCGCATGGGCGAACTGAGTGTCGGCGTGCCGGCCAACCTGGTCGAGATCGTGCGTCGCCTCAACGCCACCGAACTGGACCTGGCTTACCACAGCGGCAACATTCCCTACGGCGGCGAAGTCGTGCCTTTCTTCTGGGCCGGTGCGCTGCTGCAGGCCTCGGCCCGCAGCCACGAGCATGCCGGCAAGACCCACCCGGTCGTCGTGCTGCGAAGCGCGGGCCAGCGCCTGGCGATCCACGTCGACGAAGTGCTGGGTAACCAGGAAGTCGTGGTGAAGAACCTCGGCCCGCAGCTGTCCCGTCTCCCGGGCCTGGCGGGCATGTCCGTGCTGGCATCCGGTGCTGTGGTGCTGATCTACAACCCGGTGGCCCTGGCCACGGTGTACGGCGACAAGGCCCACGACCTGCAGCACGCTGCCGGCAGGGCGGCACTGCCCGACCGGCGCGCGGCCGAAGTGGCCGAACAGCCGGTTGCCGCTGCCGTCAGCGACGTGCCCCTGGTGCTGGTGGTCGACGATTCCATCACGGTGCGTCGCGTTACGCAGCGCCTGTTGCGCCGCGAAGGCTACCGTGTGGCGCTGGCGGCCGATGGCCTGCAGGCGCTCGAGCGGCTGGCCGAGGAGCGGCCCGCCGTGGTCCTGTCAGACATCGAAATGCCGCGCATGGACGGCTTCGACCTGGCGCGCAACATCCGCAACGATGCCAAGCTGCGCGACCTGCCCATCATCATGATCACCTCGCGCATCGCCGAGAAGCATCGTGAGCACGCGCGGGAACTGGGCGTTGACCACTACCTGGGCAAGCCCTACTCGGAAGACGAGCTGCTCACCATCGTCAAGCACTACTGCACCCAGCCGGTGCAGGCCTGAGCGGCTGACCTGGGCCGTCACCGGCCCGGGTCATGGCTCCCCGTCCTTTTCACCCGGTTTGCGCACCACGGCGTAGCGCGCCAGTGTCCTGGCGCGGGCCTCGTCATGTTCCACCACGGGCGCCGGGTAGTTTTCTCCAAGGGTCACGCCCGCGGCGGCAAGCGCGACCGGACTGGCCTGCCACGGTGCGTGGATGTCCGTGTCCGGCAGGGACGCGAGCTGTGGCAGGTAGCGGCGGATGAAACGGCCCTGCGGATCGAATTTGCGGCTCTGGCTCAAGGGGTTGAAGATGCGGAACCACGGCTGTGCATCGCAGCCGCTGGAGGCCACCCACTGCCAGCCGCCGTTGTTGGCGGCGAGATCGAAGTCGTTGAGTTTTTCCGCGAAGTAGCGTTCGCCAAGCCGCCAGTCGATTCCCAGATCCTTGACCAGGAAGCTGCCCGCCACCATGCGCAGCCGGTTGTGCATGTACCCGCTCTGGTTGAGCTGGGCCATGGCCGCATCCACGATCGGGTAGCCTGTGCGCCCCTCGCACCATGCAGTGAACAGGGCGTTGGCGCGAGCGCCGTCCTCCCAGTGGATGGCATCGTAGGCGGGCCGGAAGGCGCGGTCCACCACGTGCGGAAAATTGGCCAGGATCTGGAAATAGAACTCGCGCCAGACGAGTTCGATCAGCCAGGTGGCGGCGCCGGGGCTGCCGGCCGCGTTGTGTTCGCGGGCCAGTGCCACCAGGCGCCGGATGGACACGGTGCCAAAGCGCAGGTGCACGCTGAGGTAGCTGGGGCCCTTGAGTGCCGGGAAGTCCCGCGTGTCGTGGTACTGGTCCATGCGGGAGAGGAAATCCTCCAGCAGCTGGCGCGCACCGGCTTCGCCGGTGGGGATGCGCAGCTGCGCCAGATTGCTGGTGCCAAAGCCCAGTTCGGACAGTGCCGGCACAGGCGCGCGCAGGCCCTCAGGCCGGGGCGACAGGCGTTCAGCCCCCCGGGCACAGTCGTAAACCGGTGGCGCCTGCTGCGCCAGCCGGGCGAGCCAGGCACGCTTGTAGGGCGTGAAGACCGTGTAGGGCGTGCCGCCGCCGGTCAGGATTTCCCGCCCCTCGAAGATCACCTGGTCCTTGCAGGTGTGCAGCGCAATGCCCAGCGCGGCCAGTGCCCCGCGCACCCGCGCGTCGCGCGCCTGGGCCTGCGGTTCGTAGTCGTGCGCGGCAAAGACGGCCTGCACGCCCAGCTGCCGTGCCAGTGCAGGCAGCACCTCGT
>DALYHW010000025.1:0-14590 GCA_031970695.1 Hylemonella sp. | reverse complement strand
GCCGTACTGGCAGATCAGGCCGGCGTGCTCGGGCCCGGCGAGGCCGCGCAGACCGGCATCGAGCGCGGCCACCGATTCCCGGATGAATTCCACCCGCCGGTCGATACGAGGCAGGGGGTCGAGGATCTCGCGGTCGAAGACAAACACGCAGTGGACGTGGCGGCAACGCTGCAAGGCGGTGTGCAGCGCGGCGTGGTCGTCGATGCGCAGGTCGCGACGGAACCAGACCAGTCCCGAATCAAAGCTGTATTCCATGTTCGCCGTTAAAATTGCTCCATGGCCGATGATTCTGCACCCATCAATCTGACGAATCATTTCCTGATCGCCATGCCCGGCCTGGCCGACGAGACTTTCGCCAAAAGCGTGGTCTACCTGTGCGAGCACAGCGAACGGGGCGCGTTGGGCCTGATGATCAACAAGCCCAGCGACATCAAGCTGCAGAACCTGTTCGACAAGGTCGAGCTGCCCCTGGGCCGCACCGACCTCAAGGACGCGCCGGTGTTCCAGGGCGGCCCGGTGCAGACCGAGCGGGGTTTCGTGTTGCACGAGGCGCTGCTGGAAGAGGGTACGGAGAAGCCGGAACCGGTTTACGCCTCCACCATGATGATCCCCGGCGGGCTGGAAATGACCACCTCCCGCGATGTGCTGGAGGCCTTGTCCACCGGTGCCGGCCCCAGCCGTGTGCTGGTGTCGCTGGGGTATTCGGCCTGGGCGCAGGGGCAGCTGGAGTCCGAAATCGGCGAGAACAGCTGGCTCATCGTCCATGCCGATCCCGCCGTGATCTTCGAGACACCGGTGGAGCAGCGCTATGACCGCGCCCTCGCCCTGCTCGGCCTGCAGGCCTGGATGCTCTCGCCTGACGCGGGGCATGCGTGAGTACGGCGGCGCCCATGGCAACCGTTCCTGCTGCCCAGCAAACCTTTCTCGCTCTCGATTTCGGTCTCAAGCGCACGGGGGTGGCCGTGGGCAACCGCCTCCTGCGCAGTGCCCAACCTCAGGCAACGATCCGTGCCGAAGGGGATGCCCGCTTTGTGCAGATCGCGCAGCGGCTCAGGGAGTGGCAGCCGGACGCACTGGTGGTTGGCATTCCCTGCCATCCGGACGGGGCACCGCACGAGAATACGGCGCGGGCGCAGAAGTTCGCGCGCCAGCTGCGAGGCCGTTTCGGATTGCCCGTGTACGAAGTCGACGAGCGCTACAGCACCACCGAGGCGCTGGCGCAGGGCGCGCCGGACGCCGATGCGGGCGCTGCCTGCATCATCCTGGACCAGTTTTTGAGGAATCTCGAATGAGCAAGCTCACATTGGATGCGGAAGCCCTCTACCGCGAACTGCTGCGAGGCGTGCAAGGCCTGTGCGCGCCCGGGACACGCCTGGTAGGGGTCACCTCGGGTGGTGCGTGGCTGGCCGAACGGCTGCAGCGCGACCTGAAGCTGCCGGGTGCGCATGGCGAGATTTCATCGGCCATGCACCGCGACGACTTCGCGCGCCGCGGGCTGGCCGCCAGCAGCCAGACGGTGCTGCCTTTCGAGGTCAATGAGGCGCACATCATCCTGCTCGATGACGTGCTCTACACGGGTCGCACCATCCGCGCCGTCATCAACGAGCTGTTCGATTACGGGCGCCCGGCGAGCGTGCAGCTGGCCGTGCTGGTCGACCGGGGCGGGCGCGAGTTGCCCATCCAGGCCGATTACGCGGCCGCGCGGGTCGCGCTCGCCGCCGATCAGTCCCTGGCCCTGGCCCGTGACGAGCGGGGCAGCTTCAGTTTCATGGTGGAGGCGGCCTGACGCCGCACGCGAACCATTCCAGCCCCAAGGCCGCAACCATGCTCTACAAACGCAATCCCCAACTGAACAAGAACGGCGAGCTGATCCACCTGCTCTCCACCGAAGGGCTGCCACGCGACATCCTGACGCACATCCTGGATACCGCGGCCAACTTCGTCAGCGTGAGTGACCGTGAAGTCAAGAAGGTCCCGCTGCTGCGGGGCAAGAGCGTGTTCAACCTCTTCTTCGAGAACTCCACGCGCACCCGCACCACCTTCGAGATCGCGGCGACCCGGCTGAGCGCCGACGTCATCAACCTGGACATCGCGCGTTCCTCGGCGTCCAAGGGCGAGTCGCTGCTGGACACCATCGCCAACCTGAGCGCCATGGCGGCCGACCTGTTCGTGGTGCGGCACAGCGAATCCGGCGCACCGTACCTGATCGCCCAGCACGTGGCGCCGCACGTGCACGTCATCAACGCCGGCGATGGCCGCCATGCGCATCCCACGCAGGGCCTGCTGGACATGTACACGATCCGGCACTACAAGAAGGATTTCTCCAACCTCACCGTGGCCATCGTCGGTGACGTGCTGCATTCGCGGGTGGCACGCTCCGACATCCATGCGCTCACCACGCTCGGATGCGCCGAGGTCCGTGTCGTCGGTCCCAAGACCCTGGTGCCGTCCACCATGGCGCCCATGGGCGTGCGTGTCTGCCATACCCTGGAAGAGGGTATCAAGGGTGCCGACGTCATCATCATGCTGCGACTGCAGAACGAGCGCATGAGTGGTGCCCTGCTGCCCTCAAGCCAGGAATATTTCAAGAGCTTTGGCCTCACGCCCGAGAAACTGCAGCTGGCCAAACCCGATGCCATCGTGATGCACCCGGGTCCGATCAACCGTGGTGTCGAGATCGATTCCACCGTGGTCGATGGCAAGCAGAGCGTGATCCTGCCGCAGGTGACCTTCGGCATCGCGGTGCGCATGGCGGTGATGAGCATCGTCGCCAGCAACGAAGCATAAGAAGGGCGAGACGAACATGAAACTGTTGATCAAGGGTGGCCGTGTCATCGACCCCGCCAGCAACCGCGACGAGATCGCCGATGTCGCCATTGCAGCCGGCCGCATCGTGGCGATCGGCAACGCACCGGCCGACTTCGCGCCCAACCGCACCATCGATGCGGGCGGCTGCATCGTCAGCCCCGGCCTGCTGGACCTGGCCGTGCGCCTGCGTGAGCCCGGGCACGAACACGAAGGCATGCTCGAATCCGAAATGGCCGCAGCGGTGGCCGGTGGCGTCACCAGCCTGGCCTGTCCGCCCGACACCGACCCGGTGCTCGATGAACCCGGCCTGGTCGACATGCTCAAGTTCCGCGCCGAGAAGCTGCACCAGGCGCGGGTCTTCCCGCTCGGCGCACTGACGCGCGGTCTCAAGGGCGAGATCCTGACCGAGATGGCCGAGCTCACCGAGTCCGGCTGCGTCGCCTTCAGCCAGGCCGACGTGCCGCTGGTCAACACGCAAGTTCTGCAACGGGCCTTTCAGTACGCCAGTACCTTCGGGTACGCCGTGTGGTTGCGTCCGAACGATTACTACCTCGGCCAGGGCGTGGCCGCCAGTGGTGCGCTGGCCACACGCATGGGCCTGTCCGGCGTGCCCGTGGCGGCCGAAACCGTGGCGCTGCACACGATCTTCGAACTGATGCGTGCCACGGGCGCGCGCGTGCACCTGTGCCGCCTCAGCAGTGCGGCTGGCGTGGCGCTGGTGCGCCAGGCCCGTGACGCGGGTCTGCCCGTGACCTGTGATGTGAGCATCAACTCGCTGCACCTCACCGACACCGATATCGGCTACTTCGACAGCCGCATGCGTCTCAATCCGCCGCTGCGCCAGCAGGCCGACCGTGACGCGCTGCGCGAGGCACTGGCCGATGGCACCATCGATGCCCTCGTCTCTGACCATAACCCCGTCGACGAAGACGCCAAGCTCCTGCCCTTTGCCGAGGCGGAACCCGGTGCCACCGGCGTGGAGCTGCTGCTCAGCCTCGCGCTCAAGTGGGGGCAGGAGAGCGGCGTGGGCCTCACGCGCGCGCTGGCGGTGCTCACGAGCGAACCGGCCCGTGTACTGGGCGGCGCCCTGGGTACGCTGCAGGCCAGTGCCGGCCAGCTCGTCGTGGGCGGCGTGGCCGACGTCTGCGTGATCGATCCCCAGGCAGAGTGGACCGTGGAGCCGCAGGCGCTGCGCAGCCAGGGCAAGCACACGCCCTTTGCCGGCTACGAGCTGCCGGCGCGCGTGCGCTGCACCATCGTGGGCGGTCAGATCGCGTTCCAGGCCTGAGCGCCGGGTGGCAGGCAACTCCACGTGAACCAGCACCGGGGCAGGACGGCTCGGCCCACGCCGGTCTGGCGGGCCGTCTGGCGCCTGTGGCGCGCGCTCACGCACATCGTCGCGGGCCTGCTCATCATCCTGCTGCGCTTTCCGCGCCTGACGCCCGAGCAGCGCGAACTGCGTGTGCAGGTCTGGTCACGGGAACTGCTGGCACGGCTGGGGGTGCGGCTGCACGTTCAGGGCGCGGCCAGCCTGCCTGGGCCGCTGTTGCTGGTGGCCAATCACATCTCGTGGCTCGATATCACGTCGCTGCATGCCGCGCGCTTCTGCCGCTTCGTCTCCAAGGCCGACGTGCAGCGCTGGCCGCTGGTGGGGGCGCTTGCATCCGGCGTGGGGACGCTGTTCATCCAGCGCGAGTCCCGCCGCGACGCCATGCGTGTTGTGCACCACATGGCCGACAGCCTGCGAGCGGGTGATGTGCTGGCGGTGTTTCCCGAGGGCACGACCAGCGACGGCGTGGACCTGCTGCCCTTCCATGCCAACCTGCTGCAGGCGGCCATTGCGGCCGGTGCGCCGGTGCAGCCGGTGGCGCTGCAGTTCGTCGACACCCACAGCGGCGAGCGCAGCCTAGCACCTTGTTATGTGGGTGATGACACGTTGCTGGGCTCGGTCTGGCGCACGGTGCGCTCGCCCGGGATCACGGTACGCATCGTGTTTGGTGCGCCGCAGGATGCCCAAGGGCGGGAGCGCCGCGCCTGGGCGCAGCAACTGCGCGACGAGGTGAGCCGCCTGCGCGGTTGATCCGCGCCATCGGCCTTCAGGCCGGCGCGTCACAACCAGGCCCGTGCCGGGAGCAGGGCATCTGGCAGAGCTCGGTGCCGCGCAGGGTGCAGGCGCGGTTGAAGGTCACGACGTGGTCCACCTCGGGCCGGATGCCGATCCATTCACCGATCTTGTGGTCGTGGTGGCTGGGCACGTGGGCCATCACGGTCTGGCCGCTGGCCAGGCGCAGGGTGTAGAGGAACTCCGAGCCACGGAAGGCCTTGCGCACGATTTCCGCCTTCACTGGCGCGTCGTCGTCGTGCACGATGTCGTCGGCGCGCAGCAGCACGTCGCATTCGCCTCCTTCGAAGGCGCAGGGCAGGGGGCATTCGGCCACGTCGGTGAGTTCTCCCAGCGGCGTCTGCACGGCGATCTGCCCGCCCACCTCACGGATGGTGGCCGGCGCGAACACGCCGTGGCCGATGAAGTCGGCCACGAAGCGCGTGGCCGGCCGGTGGTACAGCGTGTAGGCGTCGTCCCACTGGTGCAGCTGGCCTTCGTGCATGACACCGATGGTGTCGCCGATGGCAAAAGCCTCGAGCTGGTCGTGTGTCACGAACAGTGCCGTGGCCCCCGCTTCCTTGAGGATGTTGCGCACCTCATGGGCCAGCCGCTCGCGCAGTTCCACGTCGAGGTTGGAGAACGGTTCATCGAGCAGCAGCAGCTGCGGTCGCGGGGCCAGTGCGCGAGCCAGCGCCGCGCGCTGTTGCTGGCCACCCGAAAGTTCATGCGGATAGCGTTGCTCGCTGCCCGACAGGCCCACCAGGGCCAGGACCTCACGCACGCGAACCGTGCGTTCGGCACGGGAAAGCTGTGCCAGGCCAAAGCCCACATTGCGCTCCACGTCCAGGTGCGGGAACAGGGCGTAATCCTGGAACACCATGCCGATACGGCGCGCTTCCGGGGCCAGCTGCTCGGCGGCACTGCTGACGACCTGGCCCGAGAGCCGGATCTCCCCGCTGGCCACCGGCTCCAGGCCGGCGACAGCGCGCAGGAGCGTGGTCTTGCCGCAGCCGGACGGGCCGATCAGCACGCCGATGTCACCGGCGCGCAGGCCCAGCGACACGCCGCTGACGGCGGCTTGCGGAGCGCCGGGGTAGCGGACAACGAGCTGGCGGACTTCGAGAAACATGGCGGGATGGGAGGGCCTCTGACATCTGGGGCAGCGGCAGGCTTATTGTAGATGCTTACAATTCTCATTACGCTCCCTCGCCCTTGCGGGCCTTCCTGCATGCCCTTGCGCCGGTTCCGTCATCTCCCGCTCCTGCTGTTCACCGCGGCCCTGATGCTGCCGGTGCTCGCGCTGCTGGGCGCCTGGCTGCCCGGTGGCCCGGCCGATGGGCAGGCGTCGCAGATCCTCGCCGAGATGGCGCGGACGGTGCTGCCGGACTACGTGCTGACCTCGCTGCTGTTGTGCACCTTGGTGGCCGTTGGGGTGGTGGTGGTCGGCTTGTCGAGCGCCGCGGCCGTCACCCTGTTCGAGTTCCCCGGCCGGCGCATCTTCGAGTGGGCCTTGCTGTTGCCACTGGCGATGCCGGCGTATGTGGTGGCCTACGCCTACACCGACTTCCTGCAGTTCAGCGGGCCGCTGCAGAGCTGGCTGCGGGCGGTCACCGGCGGGCAGGGGCGCATGTTTCCCGAGATCCGCAATACCGCGGGTGCGGCCTGGGTGCTGACCTTTGCGCTCTACCCGTATGTCTACCTGCTGGCGCGCACCGCACTGGCCGAGCGCGCCACCCACCTGATGGAAGCCGCGCGCCTGATGGGCGCGCCGCTTTCCCGGCGCATCCGCGAAGTGGCGCTGCCGCTGGCGCGCCCGGCCGTGGCCGCGGGTGTTGCCCTGGCGCTGATGGAAACGCTGGCCGACTTCGGTGTCGCCAGCTACTTCGGCATCCAGACCTTCACCGCCGGCATCTACAAGGCCTGGCTGGCCATGGACAACCGTCTGGCCGCCGCGCAGCTGGCCACGCTGCTGCTGGGGCTGGTGGCGCTGCTGCTGTGGCTGGAGCATCGCTCGCAGCAGCGCATGCGCTTTGTCAGCTCGCGCCTCGGTCGTGATGCCGGGGCCGAGGCACGCCCGATCGCCCTGCGGGGCTGGCGGCGTCTGGCGGCCTGGCTGGTGTGTAGCCTGCCGCTGCTCATGGGTTTCGTGGCGCCGGTGCTGTTCATGTTCCGTCCGCTGCTGGCCGACTGGGGCGAGCTGCCCTGGGATCGTTTTGTCGTCTGGGCTGGCAACAGTGTGCGCCTGGGTGCGCTGAGCGCCGTCCTCGCCGTGGGCCTGGCCCTGCTGCTGGCCTACAGCCTGCGCCGTGCGCCCGATGCCTTGACGCGCACGGTGGTCCGGCTGGCGAGTCTCGGGTACGCCGTGCCCGGCGCGGTGGTGGTGGTGGGGCTGCTGTTGCCCGTAGGCTGGCTGCAGGCCGCCTGGCCGCAGGGCAGCGCCGCCTACTGGATCACGGCCACCTCGCTGGGACTGGTCTGGGCCTACCTGGTGCGGTTTGTAGCCGTGGCGCTGCAGTCGGTGCAAAGTGGCTATGCGCGCATTCCAGCCAGCCTGGACGACAGCGCGCGCATGCTGGGCAGTGGCGGCTGGGGCCTGCTGAGCCGGGTGCACTGGCCCCTGCTGCGGCGTTCAGCCGTGGCGGCGACGCTGCTGGTGTTCGTGGATGTCATGAAGGAACTGCCGGCCACACTGGTGCTGCGCCCCTTCAACAGCGACACGCTCGCCGTGGTGGCCTACCAGCTGGCGCGCGACGAACGGCTGGGCGAGGCCGCCTTGCCGTCCTTGGCCCTGGTTCTGGTAGGGTTGATTCCGGTGCTGTTGCTCAGCCGCACGTTGCGCGCTCGGAGGGTGTGATGGTGTCGCGCGGGCCCGTCGTATAAGCCGCATCGTGTATAGAATGACAATGTTCTTATATTTGGATTCGTAAAGTCATGAGCAAGCGTTCCATCCAGGTGACTCCGGCGAGCGTGACCGAACCGGATCAGGTTTTCGAGCTGGCCGCGGAAGTCTTTCGTGTCATGTCGGCGCCCATGCGCCTGAAAATCATCAGCCATCTGTGTGATGGCGAGCGCAACGTCAGCTACCTGCTGAGCAAGATCGACACGACCCAGCCCAATATGTCGCAGCACCTCACCACCCTCTACCAGGCGGGTGTGCTGGGCAAGCGCCGCGACGGGGTCCAGATCTATTACCGCATCGTCGACGACCGCGTGGCCGCGCTGTGCCGTGCGGTCTGCACGCAGATTGCCTCCGAGGCCAATTTCGAGCCCGAGCCGGGCTCGGCGATCGCGCCGGCGGCCTGAGCAGGACGACACTAGAAATGAGAACGGGGCCCGCGGGCCCCGTTTCTGTTTGCCCGGCGAGTGTGCTCAGGGCTTGATGTAGGAGTAGCCCTCGAGGGCTTGCAGCTTGGCCGCCTCGGCCACGCCCGACGGCACGATCTTGGTTTCCATCAGCAGGCGGTTGGGGTTGATCTTGCGCACCGTCAGCGTGTTGTTGCAGACGCGGAATTCCACGCCGCGTTCAGCCAGGGTGCTCACCAGGGAGCTGAACTCGCGGCCCTGCGAATCCTTGGCGTCCTGCAGCAGGAAGTCGATGCCGGGGCCGTTGGTCACGACCACGATCTTGGCCTTGGGATCGGCGTTGAGGTGGTTCTGCACGTTGTTCAGCGCAACGGCAGCGGTGTCAATGTTGGTGGTGATGTGGTAGACCGCCTTGACCTGCTTGGGTTCACTGGAGGTGGTTGTGGCGCATCCCGAGAGGGTCACGAGGGCGAGTGCCGCAAGCGCCAGGCTGGTAATGAATTTATACATGAGCATCTCCTGAATTGTTGAGCCAAAAAAAGGCCGGCGAGTGCCGGCCTTTCGGACCCGGGCATGGTGCCCGGATACGGTCAGGCTCAGAGCAGTGTATCAGCCCAGATATTCTGCGCCCAGTTCCAGGCGTAGATACCCTCGAGCTCGTTGGGGGCGGTGGAGACGCCACCCGAGCCGGGCACCGTCTTGTAGGTCTTCTCCGCGGCCACGTACTGGTGCACCGAGGCCACGTGCACGACGAGCTTGTCGTTCACGAAGCTGTAGCAGGTGTTGGTCAGCAGCGGCTGGGGGTTGACGTCCATGCCCGAGAGCTGGGCCACCACGGCAGCGGCCACCACCTTGCCATGCGAGTTGGCCATGTGGCCGGACTTGGGCATCAGCGGTGCGGCAAGCACCGAGTCACCGATCACGTGTACATCCTTGGCGGCGGTGGACTCGAAGGTCAGGTAGTCCACGTTGCACCAGCGGTTGTTCACGTTCGCCAGGCCCGACTGCATGGCGATGCCGCCGGCACTCATGTTGGGCAGCACGTTGAGCACGTCGGCCTTGATGTCGGCCTCGGTCTCGAACTTGACGGTGCGGATCTTGCCGTCCACGGCAATGGCCTTGTGGTTGCCACGGTACTCGAGCATGCCGGCATAGTTGTCGGCCCAGAACTTCTTGAACAGCGGGCCCTTGGAGGTGACGTCCGGGTTGGCGTCCAGGATCAGCACCTTGGACTTGGGCTTGGCCTTCTTGAAGTAGCTGGCGACCTGGCTAGCACGCTCGTACGGGCCGGGCGGGCAGCGGTAGGGCGCCAGCGGGATGGTGATGGCGTAAACGCCACCATCGGGCATGGCCTCGAGCTGGCGGCGTAGCGCCTCGGTCTCCGGGCCGGCCTTCCAGGCCTGCAGGATCTGGCCCGCGGCATTGGCATCCTTGAGCCCTTCGACGCTGCTCCACATCAGGTCGATGCCCGGCGAGACGATCAGCTTGTCGTAGCCGAGGGTGGCACCGCCGGCCAGCGTGACGGTCTTCTTGGCCGAGTCGATCTTCGTAACCATGTCACGGGCGTGGATCACGCCGTGCTTGTCACGCAGGTTGTCGTAGGGCGTGGTGATGTCGCCCATGGTCTTGGAGCCGCCGATCACCAGGTTGGAGATCGGGCAGGAAATGAACTTGTCATGCGGCTCGACCAGCACCACGTCGATGCTGTAGTTGGAGAGCATGCGCACGTACTTGGCGGCGGTGGCGCCACCGTAGCCGCCACCGATGACCACCACTTTGGCCTTGGCCGGCAGGGTGCCCGTGCTGGCACAACCCACCATGGACAGCGTGCTGCCGAGGGTACCCAGGGCCAGGGAAGCCTGTACAAAGCTGCGACGTTTCATGTTGGCATCTCCCTGCTTAGCGCTTGAGGTTCGAGAAATAGGTCGAGACCGTCTCGATCTGCTGGTCGGTCAGGCCCTTGGTGATCTGGTGCATCACGGTGGCCGGACGCGTGCCTTCGCGGAAGGCCTTCATCTGCGTGACCATGTAGTCGCGGGGCATGCCGGCCAGCGAGGGAATGGCCGAACCGTCGACCGTACGGCCTTCGGTGCCGTGGCAGTTGGCGCACATGGCGGCCAGGGCGCGCTGGTGCAGTTTGACGGTGTCCTGCGGCGTGGCCGCGAAGGCGCTCGTGGCAACGCTACCCAGCATAAGTACCGCCGCCCCCAGGAATTTCAGGCGCATGAGAGTCTCCTTGTAGTTGAGAAACACGATATCAATCGCAACGAATGTAGTCAGCGACTACGTTGATTGTCCCGGGTATTTACCCTCAGAAACCTTACGGCCGCTGACCGACCTCGGCTCAGGGCGCGCGCATCGTCGCCGCGGTACCGATCACCTGCTCGCTGGGTTGCGGTGTCGCAGCCTGGCTGTCCATCAGGCGGTCGGTGATGCCCGCGCCGGCCCACATTCCGATCAGGGCCAGCCAGGCCGTGAGCGCGAAGACCGAGCCACCCGTCATGCCCGCGCCCACGGCGCAGCCGCCGGCCAGCATGGAGCCAAAACCCATGAGGATGGCGCCCGCGATGTAGCGCCGCATGCTGTAGCCGTCCTTGAAGCCTTCGAGCTGGAATTCCTTGCCGATCAAAGCGCCGATGAAGGAGCCGGCAAACACACCGGGCAGCAGGCCGAAGTCGAAGCCGATGCGCGGCGCCGGCGACGAAAGCACCCGCATCAGCCATTCGGCCGAGGGGCCGCTGAAGGTCAGCCCCTGCACCTGGACCTGTACTTCACCGAAGCTGTTGGAGGACACCAGGTAGGTGTACCACCAGCCCGCAGCCACCGCCAGCCCGGTCCCGATGCCGCCCACCCATTTCCACAGGCCCCAGCCGCTGCGGATGGCAAAGTACAGTGCCGCGGCAAACCAGATCAGACCGACCAGCAGGCCGCCCCAGTGGCCGATGCCGGTGATGGCCAGCAGATCACGCGAGGGCCCGCCTTCCACGGTCACCCAGTTGCTGATGGTGTTGCGCAGCGGTGCCAGCGAGCCCGACAGTGCCGCCTGGGCGGTGACGGCAAAGATCAGGCCCGACAGCAGCGCGCGCAGGTTGCCATTGGCCGACAGCACGAGCAGGCGGCTGGCGCAGCCGCGCGTCATGATCATGCCGGCGCCGAACAGCAGGCCGCCGATCAGCGCGCCCGAGAGGCTGCCGCGCGCCGCGATCTGGCGTGCCGTGCTGGTGTCGAGCGCATGCAGCACGATCAGCCCCTGCACGAGAACCACGGCGGTGGAGAAGGCCAGCAACCAGACCGACAGCTTCTCGCCGAACTTGTGGTGCCAGAACTCGATGGTCGCCGCGCGCAGGCAGAATTTGGAGCGCTGCGCGAAGAAGCCGAACATCAGGCCGATCAGGCCGCCGCCGAAGGCCAGTACGAGGCCCTCGCCGTGCTCTTCAAGGATGGTTGCCAGATTCATGGTGCCGATCCATAATTCATTATTTGCTTATATTGCATGCTAGCCATGATGACACGGCCGCGCCTTGATTTGACTCAAGATTAGCGTACGGCACGGGGTATCAGGACCGGCATCCGGAGTTGGAGTTGTGATGCATCTGCAAGGATTTGCGATCGGTCGACGCGCGGCCGGCCTGCTGGGGCTGCTGCTTTGCCTGCTGGTCCCGCTGGCCCGTGCGCAGGAGGGCACGCGCGCGGTGGTGGCGCAGCAGGTGTCGCCTTCGGCCTGGTACGTCGAAGGCGTGTCGGCGCTGGGCTCGCCGGCCAACCGCAATTTCATCTCCAACGCGGGGTTCGTGGTCACGCCGGCCGGTGTGGTGGTGGTGGATGCCCTGGGCTCGCCGGCACTGGCCACGGAGCTGGTGGCGCAGATCCGCAAGATCACCGACAAGCCGGTCACCCACGTCATCGTCACCCACTACCATGCGGACCATATCTACGGCCTGCAGGCCTTCAAGGCCTTGGGCGCACGCATCATCGCGCACGGTGCGGCCCGTGAATACCTGAATTCGGACACCGCGCGCCTGCGCCTGGAAGCCTCGCGCGAGGAACTCGCGCCCTGGGTCAATGACGACACCCGCCTCGTGGAGGCCGACGAATGGCTGGCCGCCGACAAGACCCTGGTGGTGGGCGGCACCGAGTTCCGCATCAAGATCGTCGGACCTTCGCATACGCCCGAGGATTTGGTGGTCTATCTGCCCAAAGAGAAGGTTCTGTTCGCCGGCGACCTGGTGTTCCGCAGCCGCATTCCCTACGTGGGCAAGGCCGACAGCCAGCACTGGATCGCGGCCCTCAAGACCTTGCTGACCTTCGACGCTTCGGTGATCGTGCCCGGCCACGGCCCTCTGTCGCGCGAGGCGCGCCAGGATATGCAGCTCACCCACGATTACCTGGTCTACCTGCGCGAGAGCATGGGCAAGGCGGCCGCCAACCTGGAACCCTTCGATGAGGCCTACAAGAACACCGACTGGAGCCAGTTCGAGCACCTGCCGCTGTTTCTTGTCGCCAACCGTATGAACGCCTACAACACCTTCCTGCTGCTCGAACAGGAGGGCAAGTGAGCGCCGGCCTGACGGGGCGCCGCCAGTGGCTGCTAGGGGCCGCAGCGCTGCCGCTGCTGGCGCGGCCGGTGCAGGCCGCCGAACTGCCGCTGGCCCACAACCTCAAGGACGAACTCGCCTCGGCGCTGGCCAAGGGGCAGCCGCTGGTGGTCATGGTCAGCCTGGAAGGCTGCCCTTTCTGCAAGGTCGCTCGCAACAACTACCTCGCGCCGCTGCACACCCAGGAAGGCCTGCCGGTGGCGCAGGTCGACATGCGCACGCGAACCCGGGTGCTGGATTTCCGCGGCAACGCGGTCACCCACGACGACCTGGCGCGCCAGTGGAAGATCCGCATCGCGCCCACCGTGCTGTTCTTTGGCCGCAACGGTGCCGAAGTGGCCGAGCGGCTCGTGGGCGGCTACATCCCCGACTTCTACGGGGCCTACCTGGACCAGCGCCTCGAGCAGGCGCGCGCCAGCCTGCGCTGACGTGCCGAACGGCGCGCTTTGGCGCGCTTTGGCGTGCTTTTCGGGCTTTTCTCCGGGGCCGGACCGGCAGAGAATGCCGATGATGAACGCATTCGCGGCGGAGTTCTCATGAACTACACACAAAAACTCACCCTGTCGATGATCGTGCCCACGGTGATGGTGGCCGGCGCCGGCAGTACCGTGGTGGCGGGCGCCTGGTGGTTGCAGGGCCAGACGGCCCGGGTGACGCCCGAACAGATGGACGGATATCTGGGACTGGGGGCCACGCTGACCGCGGTCCTGACCTTCATCTGTGTCGCCGTCTGCATCGGTTTCACGGTCTGGATCCGGCGTACCGCCCGTGCCGTGCTCGGTGGCGAACCCACCGATGCGCAGCACACCCTGGCGCAGCTGGCGGACGGGAACCTGGCCATGGATCAGGTGCAGGCGCCCCAGGGCAGCCTGCTGGACTCGGTACACCGGCTGGTGGCCGTGCTGCACGGCACCCTGGGAGATATCCGCCAGTCCACGCAGAGTGTGGCGCTGGCGTCGAGCGAGATTGCCACCGGCAACCAGGACCTGAGCCAGCGCACCGAACAGGCGGCCGCCAACCTGCAGCACACGGCTTCCAGCATGGAGCAGCTGACCCACACCGTGCGCCACACCGCGGACGCCGCGCAGCAGGCCCGGCAACTGGCGGCCAGCGCGGCGGACGTCGCCGCGCGCGGTGGCAGCGTGGTGGGCCAGGTGGTCGGCACCATGGACGAGATCCAGCAGAGTTCGCGACGGATCCACGACATCATCGGCGTGATCGACGGCATCGCTTTCCAGACCAACATCCTGGCGCTCAACGCGGCGGTGGAAGCAGCGCGCGCCGGCGAGCAGGGGCGCGGCTTCGCCGTGGTCGCCGGCGAGGTGCGCAGCCTGGCCGGGCGCAGCGCCGAGGCGGCGCGGGAGATCAAGGCCCTGATCGGCGACTCGGTGCAGAAGGTCACGGCCGGATCGCAGCAGGTGCAGGCCGCCGGCAGCACCATGCAGGAACTGGTGGGTTCGGTGCAGCGCGTGAGCGACATCATCGGCGAGATCACGGCTGCCACCGCCGAGCAGTCCGCCGGCATCGGCGCGGTCAACGAGGCCGTGAACCAGCTGGACCAGATGACCCAGCAGAACGCCGCGCTGGTCGAGCAGTCGGCGGCGGCAGCCGCCAGCCTGGAAGAGCAGGCCGGGCGCCTGGAGCAGGCGGTGCAGACCTTTCGTTTTTGAGGCGGCACGGCCGGCGGCGCGGGCTGCCGCGGGCTTTCCCATGATGTCCCTGCCGGGATCCGCGAATCCGCCTATACTCGCGTTTTTTGGAAGCCCCTGGGGGTATGCGT
>DALYHW010000024.1:0-19116 GCA_031970695.1 Hylemonella sp. | reverse complement strand
CCGAGTTCGTGAAGATCTACGGTGCCAAGGGCCTGGCCTGGATCAAGGTCAATGAGGTGGCCAAGGGCCGCGACGGCCTGCAGTCGCCCATCGTCAAGAACCTGCACGACAAGGCCATCAGCGAGATCCTCTCGCGCACCGGTGCCCGTGATGGCGACCTGATCTTCTTCGGCGCCGACAAGGCCAAGATCGTCAATGACGCCATCGGTGCGCTGCGCCTGAAGGTGGGTCATAGCGAATTCGGCAAGAAGAACGGCCTGTTCGAGAACGCCTGGCGCCCGATGTGGGTGGTCGACTTCCCGATGTTCGAGTTCGACGAGGAGGCCCAGCGCTACACCGCCGTGCACCACCCCTTCACGGCGCCCAAGGACGGTCACGAGGACTGGATGGCCACTGATCCGGAGAAGTGCATCGCCAAGGGCTACGACATGGTGCTCAACGGCTGGGAGATCGGTGGTGGTTCCGTGCGTATCCACCGTGCCGACGTTCAGCAGAAGGTGTTTGATGCCCTCAAGATCACGCCCGAGGAGGCCCAGCTCAAGTTCGGCTTCCTGCTGGACGCCCTGCAGTACGGCGCCCCGCCGCATGGCGGCCTGGCCTTCGGCCTGGACCGGATCGTGACGCTGATGACGGGGGCGGAGTCCATTCGCGACGTGATCGCCTTCCCGAAGACCCAGCGTGCCCAGTGTCTGCTGACCCAGGCCCCGAGCCCGGTGGACGAGAAGCAGCTGCGCGAACTGCACATCCGCCTGCGCAACCCCCAGCCGGCCTGAGGGTCGCGTCGCCCGCAAGGTGCGACGGCTTGAAGCCGGCTGGCCGCTTGCGGCAGAATGAAAGGGCGCCTCGATGGCGCCCTTTTTTCATGGACCACCCGACCTACAAGATCCCCCAATCCGTGCTGGTGGTGATCCATACCCCGGCGCTGGAAGTGCTGCTGATCCGGCGCGCCGACAGCAGCGGCGACTACTGGCAGTCCGTGACCGGTGCCAAGGACCATCCGGATGAATCGTTCGAAGCCACCGCAGTGCGCGAGGTGGCCGAGGAAACCGGCATCGATGCCCGCGCCGCAGGCCATGTCCTGCAGGACTGGGGACTGGAAAACGTCTACGAGATCTACCCGCACTGGCGCTGGCGCTACGCGCCCGGTGTCACGCTCAACACCGAGCGCCTGTTCGGCCTGACGGTGCCCGCCGGCACCCCCGTGACGCTGAGCCCGCGCGAGCACACGGCCTGGCGCTGGCTGCCCTGGCGCGAAGCCGCGCTGGCCTGCGCCTCACCCAGCAATGCGGAAGCCTGCCTGATGCTGCCCGAGTTCGCGCGCCACGCGTCGATCGGAACGAAAGCCTGAAATGAAGACGCTGCGCGTTGCCACTTACAACATCCACAAGGGCGTCCAGGGCCTGGGCCCGCGCCGGCGCCTAGAGATCCACAACCTCGGGCTGGCGGTGGAGCAACTGGATGCCGACATCATCTGCCTGCAGGAGGTGCGCAAGCTGCATCGCCGCGAGGAGGAGTATTTCAGCCGCTGGCCTGAGCTACCCCAGGCCGATTTCCTGGCGCCGGAGGGGTACGAGGCGGTTTACCGCACCAATGCCTACACGCGCCACGGCGAGCATGGCAACGCGATGCTTTCGCGCTGGCCGGTGCTGGCGCACCAGCACGAAGACATGTCCGACCACCGCTTTGAGCAGCGCGGCCTGCTGCACAGCGAGGTGCTGGTCAACGAGCGGGCGGTCCACGTGGTGGTGGTTCACCTGGGCCTGATCCGGGCCAGCCGCGTGCGCCAGATCGATCAGCTCGGGCGCTACATCGCGCGCGAGGTCCCGGCCGATGCGCCGCTGATCGTGGCGGGCGACTTCAACGACTGGGGTAACCGGGTACGCCAGATGCTGGAGGCCATGCACATGCAGACCTGGCAGCCGGGGCTCAACCCGACGTTTCCGGCGCGCCTGCCACTGGTGCAGCTGGACTATGTCTATTCGCGGGGCCTCAGGCCGCTGGCGGTCGAGGTGCCGCGCGGGCGTGCCTGGTGGCGCATGTCCGACCACCTGCCATTGCTGGCGGAATTCGCGCTGCCGGCATGAGGGATCGCCATCCACCGCCCCTGCGCGCCGCGCACCGTGTACAACTGTTGCAGGGCGGCCAGGAGCTCTTTCCGGCGATGGTTCGCGCCATCGACCAGGCCACACACGAGGTCCGGATCGAGACCTACATCTTTGACTTCGACGCTGCCGGCGAGGCGCTGGCGGCAGTGCTGGTGCGGGCGGCCCACCGCGGGGTGGCGGTCTACCTCGTGATGGACGGGGTGGGCACACCGGCCCTGCCTGCCGCCTGGAAGACGCGTTTCGACGAGGCGGGAGTCCACTGGCGCATCTTCCAGCCGCTGGGCCGCCTGGGGCTGCTGATCCCGAGCCGCTGGCGGCGGTTGCATCGCAAGTTGTGCGTGGTGGACGGGCGGATCGCGTTCTGCGGCGGTATCAACGTGCTGGACGACTGGAACGATCCCAACCACGGCCGCCTGGACGCGCCGCGTTTTGACTTTGCCGTGCGTGTGACCGGTCCCCTGGTCCGCGCCGTGCACGAAGTGACCGTGCAGTTCTGGTGGCGGCTGCAGGCGGGTCGCAAGATGCGCGATATCGATCTGCCCGCCGCCTGGCGTCATCTCGAGGAGGCAGTCCAGCAAACCTTGCGAGCTACGCCAGACGACGCGTTGCAGCCGTCTGGCTCAGATCGCCCCGGCATCCGGGCAGCGCTGCTGCTGCGCGACAACGTGCGCAACCGCAGCCGGATCGAGCGTGCGTACCGCAAGGCGATCGCCGAGGCTCGCGACGAGATCATCATCGCGAATGCCTACTTCGCCCCCGGGCGCAAACTGCGGCAAGCCCTGATCCACGCGACCCGGCGCGGCGTGCGGGTGCGCCTGCTGCTGCAGGGGCGCTACGAATACTTCATGCAGTTTCATGCGGTCCGCATGGTCTACGGCATGCTGCTCGGCGCGGGCATGGAGATCCACGAGTATTCGCCCAGTTTCCTGCATGCCAAGGTGGCCGTGATCGATGGCCGCTGGGCGACCGTGGGGTCTTCCAACCTTGACCCCTTGAGCCTGCTGCTCGCACGTGAGGCCAATGTGGTCGTGGATGATGTCCGCTTCGCGCAGAACCTGCGACAGCGACTGGTCGATGCCATGGAGCGGGAGGGCCGCCGGGTCGATCCGCAGCGTTATGCACGCCGCCCCTGGCACCAGCGCCTGCTCGACAGGGTGGCCTTCGGTCTCATGCGTGTCGGGGTATTCCTGACCGGTAATCGCTATTAAATTTGTAGCTGTTGATCCTTTGCTTGACTGGCTTTTGATCGCATAACCCCTTTTCCGAATCGCTGGTACCATAGGGCCATGCTGAAGAAGAGCCAGAACCTCATGAGTTCAACCGAACATGCTGACGAGGGCATCCCTGTCTCCGTGAAGATCCGGGAGCGGCTGCTGGCTGCGCGCAAGCGGTTTTATGCCAACGACAACATCGCCGAGTTCATCGAACCCGGCGAACTCGAGACGCTGCTGGACGAGGTCGAGCACAAGATGCAGGCAGTCCTCGACAGCCTGATCATCGACACCGAGAACGACCACAACACGGACAACACCGCGCGGCGGGTGGCCAAGATGTACCTGAACGAGGTGTTCAAGGGGCGCTACGTGAAGGCGCCCGCGATCACCGAATTTCCCAATGCCGAGCACCTCAATGAGCTGATGATCGTCGGCCCGATCACGGTGCGCAGCGCCTGCTCCCACCATTTCTGCCCGGTGATTGGCAAGATCTGGATCGGTGTGATGCCCAACGAGCACACCAACGTCATCGGTCTGTCCAAATACGCCCGCCTGGCCGAGTGGATCATGAACCGGCCCCAGATTCAGGAGGAGGCGGTGGTTCAACTGGCTGACCTCATCCAGCAGAAGACCCAGCCCGATGGCCTGGCGATCGTGATGGAAGCCAGCCACTACTGCATGGCGTGGCGCGGTGTGAAGGACATGGACAGCAAGATGATCAATTCGGTCATGCGTGGCGTGTTCCTGAAAGACCCGAACCTCCGCCGCGAATTCCTGTCGCTGATTCCCCAGAGAAGCTGATCATGCTCGTCCGCCTGCTTTACGCCAGCCGCACCGTCGATGCCAGTCCCGAGGCCATCGAGAACATCCTCACCCAGTCGCGTCAGTACAACCCGACCTGCGGCATCACCGGCATCCTCTGCTACGGTGGGGGCATCTTCCTGCAGGCCATCGAAGGCGGCCGCAATGCCGTGAGCGAGCTGTACGGCCACATCCAGCGTGATGCGCGTCACAAGGACGTGGTGCTGCTGCACTACGAGGAGATTACCGAGCGGCGTTTCGGTGGCTGGACCATGGGGCAGGTCAATCTGGCCCGTATCAATACCTCGATCCTGCTGAAGTACTCGGAAAAGCCGGAGCTCGATCCCTACGCGGTCTCGGGCCGGGTGTCCCTGGCGCTGCTGGAAGAGTTGATGGCGACTGCGTCCATCATCGGACGCAGCTGAAACCCGCAGACGCATCTGCTGCGTCCTGCCGCTGCAGGTGGCGGGGCGCTCTCTCCTGACGTGGGTCAGGAACCAGAGGTTGGCGTTTTGCCAGCCCAGCAACCGGGCGGTTGACGATGTCGCGTTGCGGGTGTTGACGTTCCCGTCAACCCGGCTCAGCTGTTCTTGGGAATGACCACGTCCTCGATCTTGCTGGCGAGCTGCACCATGGCCAGACCAGCCGGACAGCCTGGCGTGACCTGCATCAGCAACTGGCGGCGCATGATCGCCTGTCGCACCGAGGGGTCGACAGGAATGTCTCCCATGTGCACCAGCTTCACCGGCTTGCCCGGCTCCCCGGGGACGAAACGGTCCACGACCTGCTGCAGCTGCACCGTGATGGCGCGACCATCACCCGGGCGGGCGGTCTGGTTGATGACCATGCGGATGTTCTGCCGCTTCTGCTGCCCCACGAGCACCTTGATGGTGGCATAGGCGTCGGTGAGTGAGGTCGGCTCCGGGGTGACCACCAGCAGGACCTCGGACGCGAGCGAGACGGCAAACAGCACCACGTCGGAGATGCCGGCCCCGGTGTCCAGCAGGACCACGTCGTAGCGCGGCACCAGGCTCTCCATGACGCGCAGGAACTCGTCACGCACCTCGGGCGTGAGACGCGAATACTCCACCATGCCGGAGCCAGCCAGCAGGACCGAGAAGCCGCCCGGTGCCTTGATGATGGCTTCCTCCAGTTTGGCCTTGCCGGTAAAGACGTCATGCAGCGTGGTCTTGGGGTACAGGTTGAGCACCACGTCCAGATTGGCCAGGCCGAGGTCGGCATCCAGCACCAGCACGCGCAGGCCGCGGCGCGCCATGGCCGCTGCCAGATTGGCCGACACGAAGGTCTTGCCCACACCGCCTTTGCCGCTGGTGATGGCCAGCACCTTGCCCAGCGGCTTGAGGGGCACGGCCGAGGGGGCGGACTTGTCCTTGTTCAGTTCCTCACTCATCAGCTGAACCTCTGCGTGCCACTGTCGGTTGCATCCAGCCAGGCCGGCTCGGCCATGACGAGGTTGCCGAACAGCAGGCTTTTCTCTTCCGCACTCACGGAAATGACTTGTTGATGATCGATGCACACCCGGTCACGCCCCTGCGCCTTCGCCAGGTAGAGCTGGGTGTCGGCCCGCTCGATCCACAGGTCGGCGGTCGATCGCACCCAGACCGGCGCAAAAGCGCCGCCGATGCTGGTGGTGACCTGCAGTGTCAGCGCCGGGGACACGGGGATGGCGAGCGCAGCGACCGATTGCCGGATGCGCTCGGCGACGGCCTCGCCATAGGCGGCCTGGCAGTCGGGCATGACAATCGCAAACTCCTCGCCGCCATAGCGCGCAACGGTGTCCTGCGGGCGGACGCAGGCGCTGATGCAGTGGGCGACTGCCTGCAAGACCTTGTCACCCGTGAGATGGCCGTGGGTGTCATTGACCTTCTTGAAGTGGTCGATGTCCAGCATCAGCAGCAGGGCCGAGTTGCCGGAACGTGCCACGATCTCGATCTCGCGCGCCAGTACGGCCCGGAAATGGCGCTGGTTGCTCAGGCCCGTCAGGGGGTCACGCTGGGACAGCTCACATAGCCCGTCAATGAGCTGTTGCAGGTAGCCCTGTCCGCCATCCTGCGGCTGCGGCAGCACGACCCCGGCATGCTCCAGGAGCGCCCGTGCATCGTCCAGACGCAAGGCGTTCAGGTCGAGCGGGGGGGAGGCCTGGGCGGTCACGGAAGTGTCCATCAATTAACATCAAAGTCTAACAGGAGGCCTGCAGCGTCGAACGTCAAATTTGACCGGCTTCTGTCGTGAAGACCGTGCTTTTTTGTTGCGGTGGCGGATTTGTTGGGGAAACCGATGGCGTTTGCGGTGGGTAGGGCGTGGCAAGGCACAGTTCCGGGCGGGTTCGCGCTGGGGATGGTCGTGCTGCTGCTGGCTCTGGCGCAGCCTGCCCTGGCGCAACGGGCCAGCAGCAGCTGGCGCGGGACCGTGACCCATGTGACCGATGGCGATACCCTCTGGATCCGTCCGCAGCAGGGCGGTGCGCCGCGCGTGGTGCGGATCGACGGCATCGACGCCCCCGAGATATGCCAAGCCTACGGTGACACGTCACGTGCCGCCCTGGTAGCCAAAGTGCTGGGCCAGACGGTTCGGGTGCGCGTGCGCCGCCATGACGACTATGGTCGTGCCTTGGCACGCATCTATGTGGATGAGCAGGATGTTGGAGAGTGGCAGGTGAGCCGGGGGCATGCCTGGTCGTACCGCTACCGGCGGCAGGAGGGCCCCTATGCGCGGCAGGAGGCCCAGGCCAGGGCACAGCGGCTGGGCTTGTTTCGTTCAGGCCAGCCCGAGCCGCCTCGCGAGTTTCGCCGACGGCACGGCCCATGCCACTGAGCGGACGGGCCGGGTGGTGCAGGCCTAGTGACCTGAACCGCAGACCGGACAGGCTGGATTGCGCGGGATCCGGACTTCATTGAAGGCCATGTGGCGGCCATCGAGCATGAGCAGCCGGCCCGTCAGGGGGGTTCCTGCACCGCTGAGCAGCTTGAGCGCCTCGGCCGCCTGCAAGGATCCAATGATGCCGACCAGGGGCGCGAACACGCCCATGGTGGCGCAGCGCGTCTCCTCAAAGTTTTCCCGCGGGTCGAATACGCAGGCGTAACAGGGCGAGTCGCTGACGCGCGGATCGTAGACCGCGAGCTGGCCGTCGAAGCGGATGGCTGCGCCCGACACCAGTGGCTTGCGAAGTCGTACGCAGGCAGCGTTGACCGACTGGCGTGTGCTGAAGTTGTCACTGCAGTCCAGCACCACGTCGGCTGACGCCACCAGCTGTTCGAGCAGGGCCGCATCGGCACGCTGGGCCAGCGCACGCACCTGCACTTCCGGGTTGAGGGCCGCGACGGCCTGGCCAATCGAATCGACCTTGGTCTGCCCGACACGTGCGACGCTGTGGGCGATCTGGCGTTGCAGGTTGGTGAGGTCGACCGTGTCATGGTCGACCACGGTGAGCCGGCCCACGCCGGCCGAGCCGAGGTAAAGCGCGACCGGCGAGCCCAGGCCGCCGGCGCCGATGACCAGGGCATGGCTGTCGAGGATACGCTGCTGCCCCTCGATACCGATTTCCTCGAGCAGGATATGGCGCGAATAGCGCAGGAGCTGGTCATCGGTCATGGAATCACCCCTGTGGCGCGGCGCCCGTCCCTTTGCCGGGGCGCTCCCGGCGGGCCGGCAGGCACGGCCGCTTTTCCCCGGGAGCCTGCGCATGAGGCCGTGCGAGCGCACGGCCTGACTCGTCGCTCAGTTCTCTTTTGGTTCCTCTTTGCGCTCGGTCTGGGTCTTGCTGACCATGACGGGCAATCCCTTGAGCTGGTTGAGTGCCTGCATCAACTGGAAGTCCTTGTCCGAGCCGAACTCCGGCAGCTTGCGCTCGGCGGCGGGCTTCTTGGCCTCGTCCTCGAGTTTTTTGAGGGCGGCATCACGCGCCTTTTCACGCGCCGTATCCTTTTCCTCGGCGCCCTGGCCGCTGCTCAGGTGCTTGTCCAGGTCCGCCTCGCGTGTGCGCAGTGCGGAGAACAGGTTTCCTTCTGCGGTTTCGTCGACCATCACGTCCGGCAGGATGCCGCGCGCCTGGATGGATCGTCCCGACGGGGTGTAGTAACGGGCCGTGGTGATCTTCAGGCCGGTATCGGGGCCGAGCGGGCGTACGGTCTGCACCGAGCCCTTGCCGAAGGTCTGGCTGCCCATGATGGTGGCGCGCTTGTGATCCTGCAAGGCGCCGGCCACGATTTCGCTGGCGGAGGCCGAGCCTTCGTTGACCAGGACGACCAGCGGCACCTTCTTGAGAGCGGCCGGCAGGCGTTTGAGCGGGTCACCGTTGCCGCGGCGCAGGTAGAACTCCGGTGCCGCCTTGAACGTGTACTTGCTTTCCGCCAGTTGGCCGTTGGTGGAGACGACCGTTACGTTTTCGGGCAGGAAGGCGGCGGAGATGGCCACTGCAGCGTCGAGCAGACCGCCCGGGTCGTTGCGCAGGTCCAGTACCAGGCCCTTGAGCGCCGGCTCCTGCTTGTAAAGCTCTTCCAGCTTGCGTACGAAGTCCTCGACCGTGCGCTCCTGGAACTGGCTCAGGCGGATCCAGCCATAACCGGGCTCGACCATCCGGGCCTTGACCGACTGGGTTTTGATCTCCTCCCGCACGATGGTGACCGGGAACGAGCGGTTCTCGTCCTTGCGGAAGATCGTCAGGATCACCTTGGTGTTCGGCTCGCCGCGCATGCGCTTGACGGCCTCGTTGAGCGACAGCCCCTTGACCGCGGTGTCGTCGATCTTGGTGATCAGGTCGTTGGTCTTGAGGCCGGCACGGTAGGCGGGGGAACCCTCGATTGGCGACACGATCTTGACCAGGCCGTCTTCCTGGGTGATCTCGATGCCCACGCCGACGAAGCGGCCGCTGGTGCCTTCGCGGAATTCCTTGTAGGACTTCTTGTCGAAGTACTGGGAATGCGGGTCCAGGTTGGACACCATGCCGGAGATGGCGTCGGTGATGAGCTTCTTCTCATCGACCGGCTCGACATAGTCGGTCTTGATCATGCCGAAGACGGCAGCGAGTTGCTGCAGCTCTTCCAGCGGCAGCGGCGCCACGGCATTGCGCGCGACGGTCTGCAGCGACACGGTCGTGAGCGCGCCGGCGAACACGCCCAGCGAGATCCAGCCCGCGATTTTCAGTTTCTGGCCCATGGAAATTCCCTCTCCGCTTCAATATACACGGTTGGAAGCGAAAGCACCGCCGGGGTTCCGGCGGCTGGTGACAAATTGTGTGCCATCCTGAGGTGGGGGTGGATCCCCTCCCTGCAAGGCCGCAGGGCCTGTTCAGGCCTTGCCCTGGGTGGCCACGGCGGCCGCGGCGCGGGCGGCCGCCTCGGCGTCGCCCAGGTAGTAGTGGCGGATGGGCTTGAGGTTGGCGTCCAGTTCATAGACCAGCGGGATGCCGTTGGGAATGTTCAAGCCGACGATGTCCTGGTCCGAGATGCCGTCCAGGTACTTGACCAGGGCGCGGATGGAGTTGCCGTGGGCGGCCACCACAACGCGCCGGCCCGACTTGATGGCGGGCGCGAGGGCTTCGTTCCAGAACGGCAGCACGCGGGCGACCGTGTCCTTCAGGCACTCGGTCAGCGGTATCTGGGCGGGCTGCAGGGCGGCGTAGCGGCGGTCGCCGCGCTCGCTGCGCGGGTCGGTCGGCTCCAGCGCCGGCGGGGGGGTGTCGTAGCTGCGGCGCCAGACCAGCACCTGGGCGTCGCCGTATTGCTTGGCCATGTCGGTCTTGTTCAGGCCCTGCAGGGCTCCGTAGTGGCGCTCGTTGAGGCGCCAGTTCTTGACCACGGGCAGCCAGGTGCGGTCCATCTCGTCAAGTACGTACCAAAGGGTATGGATGGCGCGCTTGAGCACGCTGGTGTAGGCGACGTCGAAGTCATAACCTTCCGCCTTGAGCAGCTTGCCAGCCGACATGGCCTGGGAAACGCCGGTGGGCGTGAGATCGACGTCAGTCCAGCCGGTAAAACGGTTTTCCAGGTTCCAGGTCGATTCGCCGTGGCGGATAAGGACGAGTTTGTACATGATGGGACAGGGCGCAGGGCCGTTGCAGTTGGCGGGCGGCTGCGCAGGGGCTCTTGGGCCGGCTCCGGCAGCGTTCAGCCCGCCATTTTAAAATCACGGCTTTCCTCTCCCTTACCGTCCGTCCAAGGAATACCGTGAAATTCATCATCGACAACTGGTCGCTCATCCTGGTGGCCCTGACTTCCGGCTTGCTGCTGCTGTGGCCGGTCATCAAGGGGGCTGCCGGCGGCTCCCTGACGCCGAGTGCCGCCGTGCAGCTGATCAACCATGAAAAAGCCGTGGTTGTGGACGTTTGCGAGTCCTCCGAATACGCCGCCGGGCACGTCGCCGGCGCCAAGCATATTCCCCTTGCCCAGCTGGCCAATCAGCTGCCCGCCGTGGTCAAGAACAAGGAACTGCCCGTGATCTTCGTGTGCCAGAGCGGCATGCGTTCCAGCAGCGCGGCCCGCGTGGCCAAAGGCCTCGGGTACACCCGGCCGCTGTCGCTTGGTGGCGGCCTGTCGAGCTGGCGTGCCGCCAGCCTGCCGGTTGAGAAAGGTTGAACCATGCAAGCAGTCAAGATGTACACGACGGCGGTCTGCCCCTACTGCGTACGTGCCAAGCAGCTCCTCAAGTCCAAAGGCGTGGAGCAAATCGAGGAAATCCGCGTCGACACCGATCCCCAGGTGCGTGAGCACATGATGGAGATCACGGGCCGGCGTACCGTGCCGCAGATCTTCATCGGCAGCACCCATGTGGGGGGCTGCGACGACCTGATCGCGCTGGATGCCAAGGGTGGTCTGCTGCCCCTGCTCAATGCGGCCTGACATAATCCGCTGATCCGACACCAAGCGATAGCCAGCCCGCTCGGATTCTCTCCGGGCGGGCTTTTTTTATCAGAAAGCAAGCCATGGCTGACATGCAAGAACCCGTTTTCCAGATCCAGCGCGTCTACCTGAAGGAGGCGTCCCTGGAGCAGCCCAATTCGCCGGCCATCCTGCTGCAGAGCGAGCAGCCGTCGGTGGATATCCAGCTCGGCGTCGAGGCCACGCCGCTGGCCGACGATGTGTATGAAGTCGCCGTGACGGCCACCGTGCACACCCAGATTGGTGAGAAGACCGTCTTTCTCGTGGAAGCCAAGCAGGCCGGTATCTTCGAGATCCGCAACGTGCCGCAGGAACAGATGGGGCCGGTCATGGGCGTGGTCTGCCCGCAGATCGTCTTCCCTTATCTGCGCAGCAACGTGGCCGACATCGTGCAGCGCGCCGGCTTTCCCCCGGTGCACCTTGCCGAAATCAACTTCCAGTCCATGTACGAACAGCAGCAACAACAGCAGGGTCGCGAAGTCCCGGTGCAGTAAGTTCCCCTGTTGCAACCTCGAAGATCGCCATGAAGATCCTCGTGCTTGGGGCTGGCGCCTGGGGTACTGCGCTGGCCATGAGTGCCGCCCAGCATCCGCAGGGACGCCATCAGGTCACGCTCTGGGCGCGTGATGCGGCGCAGGCTGCGGCCATGCGGTCGGGCCGGGTGAATGACCGTTATCTGCCGGGGCTGCCGCTGCCCGCGGGTCTGGACGTGGTGGATGGTCCCGCCCATGGCCTGGGTCAACGGGTCCGCGGGCAGGATCTCGTGATCGTCGGCACGCCGATGGCAGGCCTGCGCGGCGTGCTGGAGCAGATACGGGATTTTGACCAGCCGGTGGCCTGGGTGTGCAAGGGTTTCGAGCCGGCCGAGCCCGGACGAATCGGTCTGCTGGCGCACGAGATTCAGGCCGAAGTCGCGCCGCACCTGCAAGCTGGCGTGCTCAGTGGCCCCAGTTTTGCCCAGGAGGTGGCGCGGGGCCAGCCCACGGCCCTGGTGGCAGCCAGCCGCCACGCCGTGGTGCGTGAGCGCCTGGTGAGTGCCTTCCATAGTTCCGCGCTGCGGGTTTATGACAACGATGACATCGTCGGTGTCGAAGTTGGCGGCGCGGTCAAGAATGTCCTGGCCATCGCGACGGGCCTGTGTGACGGCCTGAGCCTGGGCCTGAACGCCCGTGCCGCGCTGATCACCCGAGGGCTGGCGGAGATGACCCGCCTGGGGCTGGCGCTGGGCGCACGGGCCGAGACCTTCATGGGGCTGTCGGGGCTGGGCGATCTGGTGCTCACCGCGACGGGGGACCTCAGTCGCAACCGCAAGGTCGGCTTGCTGCTGGCCCAGGGTCAGACCCTGGAGCAGGCGGTTGCGTCCCTGGGCCATGTGGCTGAGGGCGTCTACTGCGCACGTACCGTGGTGCAGCGTGCCCGCAGCCTGGGCGTGGAGATGCCCATCGCCCAGAGTGTTGTGGCACTGCTGGACGGACACATGCAGCCTGCCCAGGCGGTGGCAGCCCTCATGGGCCGCACACCGGGCAACGAGATTCGCCAGCCGACGGCTTAAGCAGTGGTCGTGGCCGTGTCGCGCGCGACACGTGCGCTGATATGGGCGATGGCTTCCTCGACCTGGTCCACCAGGATCAGGCACAGATCGCCTTCGCCCAGGCGGTCCATCGCCGTGTCGATGGCCACGAACTCACCGCGGATTTCGTGCACGTCGCGGGTGCGTTTGGCCTGGCCGAGGCCCTCACGCAGCAGCGCGATCACCTCGCCGTCGGCGCGGCCACGCTGGCAGGCGTCCTCGAACAGGACGATCTGGTCAAAGGCGTCTCCCAGGATCCGGGTCTGCTCACGGATATCCTCGTCGCGCCGGTCGCCGGCACCACTGATGACCACTGAACGTCGTTTGGCCGGCATGGCCTGCACAGCGGCTACCAGTGCCTGCATGGCGTCGGGGTTGTGGCCGTAATCGGCAATCACCGTGGCGCCGCGGTAGCGGAACAGGTTGAAGCGGCCCTGTGCATTGTTGCTGTCGTTGTCGAAGCTGGACAGACCGCGGCGGATGGTGTTCCAGTCCAGGCCCAGCGCCCAGGCGGCGCCCACGGCGGCCATGACGTTCTCGACCTGGAAGCCGATCGCGCCTCCCAGCGTGAGGGGCACTTCGATAAGCGGCAGGCGATGTTGCGCCGAACCCTCAGCGGCGACAAGTTCTCCCCCGTCCACGTAGATCGCGCGCTTGCCCTGGGCCAGATGCGTGGCCATGACCGGATTGTGGCGGTCCATGGCGAAAAAGGTCACTTTCCCGCTGCGGCAGTGGCTGGCCATGCCGGCCACGATGGGGTCGGCCGCGTTGAGCACGGCCGTACCCTGGTCGGAGATGTTCTGCACGATCACGCGCTTGAGTACCGCCAGATCCTCCACTGTCGTGATGAAGTTCAGGCCCAGGTGGTCACCCTGGCCCACGTTGGTCACCACGGCCACATCGCAGCGGTCGAACGCCAGGCCTTCGCGCAGCATGCCGCCTCGCGCGGTCTCCAGCACGGCCGCATCCACGTCCGGGTGCTGCAGGACGTTGCGCGCGCTCTTGGGTCCGCTGCAGTCTCCGGTGTCGATGCGCTCGCCGGCAATGTAGACCCCATCGGTGCTGGTCATGCCGACGCGCAGCCGGTTCTGTGTCAGCAGGTGGGCAATCAGGCGTACGGTGGTGGTCTTGCCGTTGGTGCCCGTCACGGCCACCAGCGGGATACGACCGTTCTCGCCCTCGGGGAACATGGTGTTGATGATGGCCTCGCCGACCGGCCGGCCCTTGCCATAAGAGGGCGACAGATGCATGCGCAGGCCGGGCGCGGCGTTGACCTCCACGATGCCACCACCCGTCTCCTCCAGCGGTTGCAGGATGCTGTCGCACACCATGTCCACGCCGCAGATGTCCAGTCCCACCATCTTGGCCGCCACGATGGCGCGGTGGGCTACTTCCGGGTGCACATCGTCGGTCACGTCCGTCGCGCTGCCCCCGGTGGACAGGTTCGCGTTGTGGCGCAGCGAGACACGACGGCCCTTGGCAGGGATGGATTCGGCATTCAGACCCTGACCGGCCAGACACGCCAGGGCGATATCGTCGAAGCGGATCTTGGTCAGCGAGGTCGCGTGTCCGCTGCCGCGGCGGGGGTCCTGATTGACTTGCTCGACCAGCTGGCGCACGGTCTGTACGCCGTCGCCCACCACGGTGGGCGGATCGCGGCGGGCGGCCGCGACCAGCTTGTTGCCCACGACCAGGAGCCGGAAGTCATTGCCCGGCAGGAAGCGTTCCACCAGGATTTCGTCGTCGAATTCCTGCGCGGCGGCGAAGGCCTTGAGCAGCTGCTCGCGCGTGGTGATGTTGACGGTGACCCCCTTGCCCTGATTGCCGTTCTTGGGCTTGATCACCACGGGCAGGCCTATCTCGCCGGCGGCGGCCCAGGCTTCCTCGGCCGAGCGGATCTCGCGGCCCAGCGGCACCGGTACGCCCGCGCTGGCCAGCAGCTTCTTGGTCAGTTCCTTGTCCTGGGCGATCGATTCGGAGATGGCGCTGGTGACGTCCATCTCGGCAGCCTGGATGCGGCGCTGCTTGCTGCCCCAGCCGAACTGGATCATGCTGCCCGAGGTCATGCGGCGGTAGGGAATGCCGCGCGCCAGCGCCGCGTTGGCGATCGAGCCGGTACTGGGTCCGAGGCGTTCATCCTCGTCGAGCTCACGCAGCCGGCTGAGCGCGCCGTCGAGGTCGAAGGGCGTGTCCTCGAGCGCCGCACGGCACAGGTCCTGCGCCAGTTCCAGTGCCAGGCGTCCGACGGCTTCCTCGGAATACTCGACCACCACCTGGTACACGCCGGCTTCGACCGTGGGCGTGGTGCGGCTGAAGGTGACGGGGCAGCCCGCCTGGGCCTGCAGGCCCAGCGCCGCGAGTTCCAGCACGTGGGCCAGCGGCACGGTCTCGTCGTGGCCCGTGGGGTTGAGCGGCAGGATCTGCGGGAATCGAGCCCGCAGGCGCATGCCGAAGTTCTGGCGGGCACTGAGTTCGCACTCGGCCGGCGTGCAGTGGACGACGGCCTCGATGGCGGTGTGGTGGCTCCACAGATTGGGGCCGCGCAGGGCGCGAATACGTTTGACTTCCATGAGGATCAGTAGTCGTTGTTCAGATTGGCCTTGAAGGTGCGCAGGCCGGCGCCGATGAGTTCAGGTCGGATGTCCAGTGCCCATGCCGCCGCGACCGCGGCCATCACCATGTCGGGTTTGGCCGCCTTGGCGGGGTTGAGCGATTCCAGCGGGATGGCGCTGACTTCTTCCATGCCCTGCGACAGCACGATGTGGCGGTCACGCAGGAAAACCGTGCGCTGGTCGTTGGCGCGATGCTCTGCAATGGCGGGCAGCTGTGCGTCGAGGCCGTAGAACAGCACCTTGCCATCGCAGAGCCTGGCCATCTCGACCACACGTGGATCGGCGGCATTGAGCACGGCGGTCCCGCCGGGCAGCACCACATCGACCTGGGTACGGACCACGTTGTAGAGCTTGTCGGCGTCGTCGATGTAGAACTCGGTCAGTTCCTCCAGCCCGTCCAGGTCCGTGACCACGCCGACCGTGCAGCGGTCGTAGGCCAGGCCCTCGGCGAGGATGCCGCGGTGGGTGTGTTCAAACACCGCAGCCTCGAGCGATCGATTGATCAGCAGGCGCTGGCCGGTGTCCCAGCCTGTCGCATCGCGTGCCTCGACCTGACGCGGACCCAGGAAGAAGCCGTCGCGGCAGGCCAGGCCGACCTGCGTGCCGTTGATGTGCAGTAACCAGTTCACCAGACGCGCGATACGGGTGGTGTGGCGCGTCCCGGTGATGCCCACGATTGGAATGCGGCCCTGGTCCTCGCCGGGAAACAGGTGGCCGACGATGGCCTGGCCCACGTTGCGGGGCTGGCCTTCGGCCGGCTTGAGGTGCATCAGCAGCCCAGGGCCGGCGTTGACTTCGATGATGGCGCCACCCTGATCGGCCAGAGGGCGCGAAATGTCCGGGGTGACCAGGTCGATGCCGGCGATGTCCAGGCCCACGACGCGCGCGGCCAGCGCGGCGGCGGCCGCTACTTTGGGATGCACCTGGTCCGTCACGTCGTAAGCGAGGTCGCCATGGCGGCGGATCAGCACCACCCGGCCCGCCGGCGGCACGGACTCGCCGGTGTAGCCCTGACGTTCCAGCTCCAGCTGGGCGATAGGCTCCTTGGACAGGATCAGCGGCTCCAGCGGGAATTCCTCCTCCTCGCCGCAACGCGGGTCGCTGTTGATCTGGCTGTCGATGAGCTGCAGGATGGTGCTGCGGCCGTCGCCCGTGACGGTCTGCTTTTTGCCACGCGTCGCGGCCACCACCTGTTTACCGACGACCAGCAGGCGGTGGGCCTCGCCTTCGATGAACTTTTCGACCAGCACGCCGCTGCCCTCGGCATCTGCGGCGTGCCAAGCCTTCTCGATCTCCTCGCGCGTGCGCAGATCGGTGAATACCCCCCGGCCGTGGTTGGCATCGGTGGGTTTGACCGTGACAGGAACGCCGATATCCTGCGCCACTTCCCAGGCCTGCTCGGGGCTGTCGACCTCTTCGCCCTCGGGGACCGGCACGCCACAGGACTGCAGCAACTCCTTGGTCAGCTGTTTGTCACTGGCAATGCTTTCGGCGATGGCGCTGGTCTGGTCGGTTTCGGCGGTCCAGATGCGGTGCTGGCGCGCGCCGTAGCCCAGTTGCACCAGGTTGCCATCGTTGAGGCGGATGTGGGGGATGCGGCGGTCCGTGGCGGCTTCGACGATGTGCGCGGTGCTGGGGCCCAGGCACAGGCGGTCACACAGCTCGCGCAGACGGGCAATGGCCGCCTTGGCGTCATATGGGCGATCCTCGATGGCGGCCAGCAGCAGTTCACGGCCCGTTTCGAGCGCGGCGCGGCCGACTTCCGGCTGCCGCGTGCGGAAGGCCATCTTGTAGATGCCATGGACCCCGGTCATGCGGGTTTTTCCAAAGCCCGTCTGCATGCCGGCCTGCGTCTGCAGTTCGAGGCAGACGTGTTCCAGGATGTGCCCCGCCCATGTCCCGTCACGCAGTCGCTCCAGAAAGCCACCGGGCTCTCCGACGCCACAGCGGTGGTGGGACAGTCCCGGCAGAAGGTGGAGCAAACGCTCGTAAAATCCGGGGATGGTGTTGGACGGCCGCTCTTCCAGTTCGCCCAGGTCGATCCAGGTCTCGATCACGGGTCGGTAGGTCCAGATGTTGGGCCCGCGCAAGTGGCTGAGCCGCAGGAATTGAAGGTTGTTCTTGGTCATGAGGCTAGGCAGGCCGCACAGTCAGGCCCTGCGGTGTTCATCGTCGCTGGCGGGGCCAGATCGGACTGAGGATGCGAAGTGTCTCCAGTTTGGCGGACATAAAACGGGGACAATCGGTATCAGCAAATCCGTACCCAGGTTCTGGACTCCATGACTAGCGAAACCCCGTCAGCAACTCTATTATCTTTCAGCGACGTTCCGACGGAATGGCTGGCTGAAATGCGCACGCAGTTGCGTCCTGAAGAGAACGTCCAGGCCGTGCTGGAGGTTGACCTGGATCTCCGGCTGCACTTTGGCCGGGGCCTGCTGGTGGCGACCGACCGGCGGCTGCTCGGGCGGGCCCCCGGCGAAACCGCCTGGCAAAGCTGGGACTACCGAGCCGAGCTGCGACTGGTCCAGCACGACCATGCGGGTGTCGGGCATCTGGAGCTGCTGGACGGCCAGGGCCGGCTGGCGCGGTGGTGCTACACCCTGGGCCAGAACCTGCAGGCGGTGCGGCTGGCCGAGCAGGTCAATCGCCACCTGCAGAGCGTGCGGACCGGGAAGCCCGTGCTGCGCCCGGCCACGCATGAATGCCCTACCTGCAAGGCCCCCCTGGACCCCGGTCAGGACGAATGCCCGATTTGCGCGAAGGTCATCCACACCCCGCCGTCGACCTGGACCCTGCTGCGCCTGTGGCGTTTTGCCCGGCCCTACAAGGGCCAGCTGCTGCTGGGCTTCGTGCTGACCCTGCTGGGCACGGCCGCCAGCCTGGTTCCGCCTTACCTGACCATGCCGCTGATGGACGAGGTGCTGGTGCCCCTGGAGGCCGGCAAAACCGTGGACCCGCAGCGGGTGTGGCTATATCTGGGGGGGCTGTTCGTCGCCGCCCTTGTAGCCTGGGGGCTGACCTGGGCCAAGACCTACATCCTGGCCCTGGTGTCCGAACGCATCGGGGCCGACCTGCGCACCACCACCTATGACCACCTGCTGCGCCTGTCACTGGAGTATTTCGGTGGCAAGCGTACGGGCGACCTGATGGCGCGGATAGGCAGCGAGACCGACCGTATCTGCGTCTTCCTGTCGCTGCACCTGCTGGACTTTTTCACCGACCTGATCATGCTGCTGATGACAGCGGCCATCCTGTTCTCGATCAACCCATGGCTGGCCGTGGCCACCCTGGTGCCGCTGCCCATCATCATGTGGCTGATCCACGCCGTGCGGCATCGCCTCAAGACCGGGTTCGAAAAGATCGACCGTGTCTGGTCCGAGGTCACCAGCGTGCTGGCCGACACCATCCCGGGCATCCGGGTGGTCAAGGCCTTTGCCCAGGAAAAGCGCGAGTCCGTGCGTTTCCACGAAGCGAATCGACAGAACCTCGCGGTCAACGACCGCATCAACCGCATCTGGGCCCTGTTCTCGCCCAGCGTGTCCTTCCTGACCGAGGTAGGCCTGCTCGTTGTCTGGGCCTTTGGCGTCTGGCTGGTGGCGCATGAGCAGACCTCGGTCGGCGTGCTCACCGCCTTTATTGCCTACATCAGCCGCTTCTATGGCCGGCTCGATTCCATGAGTCGGATTGTTTCCTGGTCCGAAAGCTCGGCCTCGGCGACCAAACGCATCTTCGACATCCTGGACCATGTCTCCAGCGTGCCCGAGCCGGCCCAGCCAGTGCACCTGAAAACGGTGCAGGGCCGCATCGAGGTGCGCGACGTGGGTTTTCGCTATGGCAACCGCGAGGTCAACCGCGGGATCAACCTCACCATCGAGCCCGGCCAGATGGTGGGGCTGGTCGGTCACAGCGGATCGGGCA
>DALYHW010000023.1:0-19212 GCA_031970695.1 Hylemonella sp. | reverse complement strand
ACTACCAAGCTCAACACGCCTGGCCCCGAGCTGGCCGCGCTCGACGGCGTGCACGCGCTGACCGACGTGACAGGGTTTGGCCTGGCCGGCCACGGCCTGGAACTTGCGCGTGGTGCCAACTGCACGCTGAAGCTCGACTGGGCCCGCGTTCCGCTGCTGGCGGGCGTGCGCGAACTTGCAGCACAGGGCATGGTGACCGGCGCCTCCGGGCGCAACTGGGCCGGCTATGGTGCGTCGGTGAAATTGCCGCAGGGCTTCTCGCCGGTCGACCAGGCCTTGCTGACCGACCCGCAGACCAGCGGTGGCCTGCTGGTCAGCTGCACGCCCGAGAGCGTGCCCCAGGTGCTGGCCATCTTCCGCCAGCACGGCTTCGACGCCGCGGCCGAGATCGGCGAGATCGCCGGCGAGGCGCCCGGCACGCTGGTCGTGCGCTGAGGCCCGGCGGAAGGCTGCGGCCTCAGGCGCCGCAGTTGCTCTTGATCACGAGGTTGCGTTGCCCGCTGCTGGCCAGCGGCTTGGAGCAGCTGCTGTCCACGCCGCCTTGTGTGAGTTCCACCAACTCGTGCCGCTCGGTATTCAGGAAGTTGCCCCGGTTGTTGCGTACGACAAATTCGCGGCGGATCGGGAAGTTCAGGCCAGGCACCACCCAGAAGCCCATCTTGAGCCGGCTGCCGAAGGTGCGATTCCAGCCGTTGGCATCGATGTAGAAGGTGTCAAAGGTGCCCGCGGGGACCGTGATGGTTTCACGCTTGGTGACGTGGTAGTCGTAGTAGAAATCCGAGACCTGTCCGTTGTTGTTCAGGCGACCCACGCCGGTCCACTTCTTGCCGATCTGCAACTCGGCCGGATAGTTCTGCACCGGGGCGTCGTATTCGCGCGGTCCTGTCTTGATGCCGTTGCCCATCAGGTCGGAGATGCCCGCGCCGTCGTTGAACTCCACACGGTCTGCCGTAAGGTCCACCTTGGTTACGCGCACGGTATAGCTGCGTTTCTCCACACCGGTCAGCGTGTCGGTCTCGCGGAAAGTCGCCGTGTCGCCCACGCCGTAGTTGCGTCCCAGCGGGTAGCGACCCGCGGAGTACGGGTTGCTGGTGGGCTCCATGAAAACCGGCACCGCCAGGTTGGGGCCCAGCCGGATCTGCGGCGCGCCGTCGGCGACGGCGGTTGTGGTCATACCTGGAACCTGTTTGTCGGCAGTCGCCTGTAACCGCGCTTTCTCGGCTTCGGCCCGCTTCAGCGCTTTGTCGGCCTCGGCCAGCTGACGGGCCTTTTCCGCCTCAGTGCGCTGGCGCTCTTGCTCGGCCCGGGCCAGCCGCTGCTCTTCTTCCGCACGGGCCAGCTGACGGGCCTTTTCCGCCTCGGCCAGCAAACGTGCTTTCTCGGCTTCGGCTTGCTGGCGCGCCAATTCCGCGGCGCGCAGGCGAGCCCTTTCCGCCTCAGCAAGGACGCGGGCCTTCTCTGCTTCGCGCAGTCGGGCCTGTTCGGCCTCGGCCTGCAGTCTGGCCTTCTCGGCTTCGGCCAGGCGACGGGCCTGCTCGGCCTCCGCCTGTCGACGCAGGCGATCGGCTTCGGCCTGCTGGCGGGCGCGTTCCGCCTCCGCTTGCAGGCGGGCGTTTTCGGCCTCGGCTTGCAGGCGTGCTTTCTCGGCTTCAGCCTGTTGGCGCGCCTGCTCGGCTTCGACGAGCAGACGTGCCTTGTCGGCCTCGGCCTGTTCGCGGGCACGTTCGGCTGCAGCCATCCGGATCCGCTCGGTCTCGGCAAGCAGTCGGGCCAGACGCACCTGCACGATTTCGGCAAAGCGGCCGTTGGGGAACTTGCGCAGGTAGCCGGCGTAGTCGTCGATCTTGCCCGAGCCCTTGACGCGGGTCCATTCCGCCAGGTCCTGTTCCAGCAGCTGTTCCTGCTCGGCTTCGCTCAGCTTGTTCTTGCCGGCATCGAAGATGAAGATGTCCTGCTCGAGCGAGGTGGTTTCCCAGGGGATCTGGGCGCCCTGCGAGGCGAGCCGGACGTTGAGGCGCACACGCTTGAGCGCGTCCTCGATGCGCGCGCCTTTCACCGAGAGTTCACGCAGCAGGTTCTCGGTGTAGAGGCCGTTCTGGCCGCTGCCGTCGGCCGCCACGTTGCCGGGTGAGGTGGCATAGGCCAGCAGGCTGCCCACCGGGGCATCGAACTGTGACAGGCCCTTCTGCTCGGGCTGGTAGCTTCCGCCGAAGGGGTTGTTGCGGCAGGCGTCGAGAATGATGATGAAGGTCTTGCCCTTGGCCTTGTTGAACTCGCCGATCATGTAGTTCAGGTCGATGCAGCTCTGGCGCAACTGCGCTGCGCTCTCGGCCTGGGCATCCACCGGCAGCAGGTAGTTGCGCCAGTCGAGCTGGGCCCCGTGGCCGGCATAGTAGAAGATGACCTGTTGCGTTTCGCTCTTGCGGATGTCGGCCGCAAAACGCTCGATCGCGGCCATCATGTCCGTGCGCCGTGCATTCAGGTGGGACGCCACCTTGAAGCCAGCCTGGTCCAGCAGGGTGCTCATGGCCCGTGCGTCGTTGACCGGGTTCACCAGCGGGGCGTCGACGTACTGGCTGTTGCCGATCACGAGTGCCAGCCGTGAGGAGTCGCTGGCCGCCCAGCTCTTGCCCAGGGTGATGGCCGGCGGCACCGCCGCCAGCGTCTTGATGAAATGTCGCCGAGTTGTCATGGTGGGTTCAGGGAGCCGGGCGCGTCATGCGCTTCGCATCATTTGAAACAAATTCATGCACGCTGTCCATCGGGAAGTCCCGGTCACGCGCCCGCCTGCAGGCGGGGCCATCCGGGTCGCTGCGCCAGCGCCTCGAATTGCGCGGCGGGCAGCGGGCGGCTGTACAGGTAGCCCTGGTAGGCGTGGCAGCCCTGGGCCTGCAGCGCCTGCTGCTGTTCCAGTGTTTCCACGCCTTCGGCCATGACTTCCAGGCCCAGGCTTTCCGCGAGCACCACCACCATGCGTGCGATGGCCGCGTCGTTCGGGTCGACGAGGATGTCGCGCACGAACCCCTGGTCGATCTTGAGCTGGTCCAGTGGCAGGCGCTTGAGGTAGGACAGCGAGGAATAGCCGGTGCCGAAGTCGTCCAGCGAGAAACCGACGCCGCACGCCTTGATGGCCTCCATCTTGGCGATCACCTCGTCCACGCTGGTGATCAGCATGCTTTCCGTCAGCTCGAGCTTGAGGCGCTGCGCAGGGGCACCCGTGCGCTCCAGCATCTCCAGCACCAGCGCGACGAAATTCTCCTGCTGGAACTGGCGCGGGCTGACGTTGACCGAGAGCGTCAGGTGAGCCATGGCCGGCTGGCTGGCCCAGCGGGCCAGCTGCTCGCAGGCGTGGCGCAGGACGTGCTCACCGATTGCAATGATCAGCCCGGTCTCTTCGGCAACGGGGATGAACTCGCCCGGGGACACGGCGCCGCGTTCCGGGTGCTGCCAGCGCAGCAGCGCTTCGACCCCGCAGACCTGCCCGTCGTGCTGCACCTGGGGCTGGAAATGCAGGCTGAACTGCTCCAGCTGCAGCGCCAGTCGCAGGTCGCGCTCCATGACCGCGCGCGCCGAGACCATGGCCTGCATGCGCGGGTCGAAGAAGCGGATGGTGTTGCGGCCCGCGGCCTTGGACTGGTACATGGCCAGGTCGGCGCGCCGGATCGGCTCCTCGATGTTCTCGTGCCGTTCGCCGAACAGCGTGATGCCCATGCTGGGGGTGCTGTGCACGCGCAGCGGCGCGATGTCGTAATGCTGGTTGAGGGCGGCCAGCAGCTTGCGTCCCACCACTTCGGCCTGGCGTGCGGCCTCGTCGGGCGTGCCGCTCAGGTCTTCGAGCATGACCACGAACTCGTCGCCCCCCAGCCGCGCGACGGTGTCGTCCTCGCGCACGCAGTCCACCAGCCGGCTGGCCACCTCCTTGAGCAGCTGGTCGCCCTTGTCGTGGCCGTAGGTGTCGTTGAGGGTCTTGAAATTGTCGAGGTCGATGAACAGCAGCGCACCGGTCTGCTGGTGGCGGATACAGGCGGCCATGGCGTGTCCCAGCCGGTCCATCAGCAGCCGGCGGTTGGGCAGCCCCGTGAGCGGGTCGTAGAAGGCCAGGCGCTGGATCTGCTCTTCCGCGGCCTTGCGCTCGGTGATGTCGGTGGTGTAGGCGAGGATGCAGGGGGCGCCGTCAAGCTCCACGATCACGCCCGACACGCTGATGTTGCGCATGGCGCCATTCTTGTGGCGCCACATCGTCTCATGGTTGACCACACGCCCGTGGCGGCGCAGCAGCTCGGCAAAGGCGGCCCGCTGTCGCGGATCGGGCCACAGCTGGAGGTCCAGCGAGGTGCGACCCTGGACCTCGGCACTGCTCCAGCCGAAGTCGCGCTCGAAGTTGGGATTGACCTCGAGGATGCGGCCATCCTCCAGGCGGGCGATCGAGACGGTCACGGGGCTGGACGCAAAGGCCGTGGCGAATTTCAGCTCGGACTGGCGCAGCACGGCGTTGGTCAGCCGGACCGCGTCGAGTTGCCGCCGGTAGGCCTGCACCAGGTAGATCACCATCGCGGCGGCCTGCACGATGATGAAAATCTGCACGATGCCGTGCAGGGCGGGGGGCGCCAGCACCACCGGTTGGTGCCAGCCCTTGGCATCGGCCAGGACCAGCCCGATGGTGGCCGCCACGGTGAGGCCGGCGGTGATGGCCGCGGCCCGTGCGCTGACGAGCCAGCCCAGCAGGAAGACGAGCAGCGGGTGGGCGTAGTAGATCGGCACCTTGACGCCACCGCGGAAGACGGCAATCACAAGAATCACCAGCCAGATGCCGGAGACCAGCAGCACGATGGCCATCTGCACGAGCCCGCGGCGCAGCAGCCAGGCTGCACACAGGGCCAGCACGATCATGGCGACCGGGCCATAAGCCCGGGCCATGTGCTCCGGCGTGAAACCCAGCACCGCCGCCACGTAACACGCAGAGCCGACCATGAGGGTGATGATGGCGTAGCGCAGGAAGGCCTGTGTCGGCTGCCAGGATGCGCTTCTTTCCGCGACTTCCTGGTCGGATGGGACGATGTGTTTCAGCGGCATGTGCGGGTCGGGTCGCCGGGCTGGGGGACATCGCGGCCCGGCGGGGTCGTGCAGGCCATTCTGCGCTGCGGCCGTCCCGGACTCAACTGGTAGGAACCCGCTTTTGGGGGGCGTGGCGTGACGAAATGCCTGGAGTCCGCCGCGGCCGTCCGCCGGGGTTAACCGGCGGCGCCAGACCCTAGTCCAGCAGCGCCTGTGCGAATTCTCGGGCGCGGAAGGTTTCCAGCTCGTCCAGTTTCTCGCCGACCCCGATGAAATACACCGGCACCGGCCGCTCGCGCGCAATGGCGGCCAGCACGCCGCCCTTGGCAGTGCCGTCGAGCTTGGTGACGATCAGGCCCGTGAGGCCCAGCGCGTCGTCGAAGGCGCGCACCTGGGCCAGGGCATTCTGGCCGGTGTTGCCATCGATCACCAGCAGCACTTCGTGCGGTGCCGTGTCGTCGGCCTTTTGCACCACGCGCTTGATCTTCTTGAGTTCTTCCATCAGGTGCAGCTGGGTCGGCAGGCGTCCGGCCGTGTCCACCAGCACCACGTCCTTGCCACGTGCCTTGCCCGCGCTCACCGCGTCGAAGCAGACCGATGCCGGGTCGCCGCCGGCCTGGTGGATGATCTCCACCGTGTTGCGCTCGGCCCAGACCATGAGCTGTTCGCGCGCCGCGGCGCGGAAGGTGTCGGCCGCAGCCAGCAGCACGCTGGCGCCCTCGTTGGAGAGATGGTGCGTGAGTTTGCCGATCGAGGTGGTCTTGCCGGCGCCATTGACACCGGCCACCATGATCACCGTGGGCTGGTGTGTGCCCACCTGCAACTGCTTTTCGAGCGGGGCCAGCAGTTCCGCCAGCGCGTCCATCAGCAGGCCTTTCACGGCGGCCGGGTCGGTGGTCTTGCTGTCCTTCACGCGGCGCTTCAGATCGTCGAGCAGGAACTGCGTGGCGTTCACGCCGGCATCGGCCATGAGCAGCGCGGCCTCCAGTTCCTCGTACAGCGCATCGTCGATCTGCGTGCCCGTGAAGACCTGGCTGATGCTGGAGCCGGTCTTGCGCAGGCCGCTCTTGAGCTTGTCCAGCCAGGACTGGCGGGCCGCAGGCGCGGCGGCAGCAGCAGTGGCCGCAGGCTCAGCCGGGGATTTTTTCTTGAAAAGATTGAACATTGGGACGTTCTTAGAATCCAGACCATACCCGCACGCCTTTCCCATCGGGGAAACGATGCCGGGCATCACAATCCTCTCATTCTATGAAACGCCTGTTCAGCCTTCTTTTCCTGGTCCTGCTGGCGCTGCCCGCGCTGGCGCAGGACGCGCCCCCGGCGCAGAAATTCACCCTGGCCAATGGCATGACCCTGATCGTGCAGCCCGACCACCGTGCGCCGACCGCGGTGCACATGGTGTGGCTGCGGGTCGGGTCCTACGACGAGGTCGACGGCACCAGCGGCGTGGCGCATGTACTGGAACACATGATGTTCAAGGGCACGCGCACGCTCAAGGCCGGCGAGTTCTCGCGCCGCGTCGCGGCCCTGGGCGGGCGTGAGAATGCGTTCACCAGCACGGACTACACGGGATATTTCCAGCAGATCCCGGCGCACCGCCTGCAGGACGTGATGAAACTCGAGGCCGACCGCCTGATCCACAACCGCTGGCCCGACGAGGAATTCCGCAAGGAGATCGAGGTCGTCAAGGAGGAGCGCCGCATGCGCACCGAGGACAACCCGCGCTCCCTGCTGTACGAGACCCTCAGCGCCACGGCCTTCACCGCCTCGCCTTACCGCCGTCCCATCATCGGCTGGATGAGCGACCTTGACGCCATGACACCCGACGACGCGCGCGCCTTTTACCGCCAGTGGTACACGCCGTCCAACGCCGTGGTCGTGGTGGTCGGTGATGTGGACCCGAAGGCCGTGAAACAGCTGGCCGAACGCTACTATGGCCGCCTGCCCACGCACACCCTGCCGGCGCGCAAGCCGCACACGGAGCCGGCCCAGGCCGGCATGCGCCGCGTGCAGGTCAAGGCGCCGGCCGACCAGGCCTATGTGGCGCTGGCCTACAAGGTGCCGGGCCTGCGCTCGCTTGACCTCAAGGACCCGGGCAATGCCGACGCGCTGGCGCTCACGGTGCTGGCCGCCGTGCTCGACGGTTACCCCGGCGCCCGACTGGACCGCGGCCTGACCCAGGAGGCCGACCGCGTGGCCGACAGCGCCGGTGCCAGCAACGGTCTCATGGGGCGTGGCCCCCAGCTCTTCGTCCTCGACGGCGTACCCGCAGCGGGCAAGACGGCGGCGCAGGTGGAAGCCGCACTGCGTGCGCAGCTTGCCCGCATCGCGCGCGAGGGCATCACCGCCGCCGAACTCGAGCGCGTGAAGACCCAGTGGGTCGCCGGTGAAGTCTACAAGCGCGACTCGCTGTTCTTCCAGGCCCGCGAGCTGGGCACACACTGGGTGCTGGGCCTGCCGCTGGACACCAGCGACCAGCTGCTCGCGCTGTTGCGCGGTGTCACGGCCGAGCAGGTGCAGTCCGTCGCGGCGCGCTACTTTGGCGACGACCAGCTCACCGTGGGCGAGCTGCTGCCCCAGCCGCCGGACCCCAACCGTCCGCGCCGCCAGGCCCCGACGGGCAGCCGGCATTGAGGGAATGGCCATGAAGAAGAATATGTTTGCTATCAAAAATGTAGCGTTTACCCTCTTGCTGGGGTTCGCCGGTCTGGCTCGGGCCGGCATTCCGATCCAGCACTGGACGCAGGCCTGCGGCGCGGGTGTCTGGCTGGTGGAAAGTCCCACCGTGCCCATGGTCGACGTGCGGGTGGACTTCGATGGCGGTGCCCGGCGTGACCCGGCCGAACAGGCGGGCCTGGCCAGCGTGAGCGCGGCCATGATGAGCAAGGGCGTGAAGGCCCAGGGCACGGAAGCGGCCATGGACGAAAACGCGCTGGGCGAAGCCTGGGCCGACCTGGGTGCCAGCTTCGGCGGCTCCGATGGCAGCGACCGCGTGAGCTTCTCGCTGCGTTCGCTCACCTACCCGGACCTTCTGAAGCGTGCCGTGGCCCTGGCCGCGCGCCAGCTGGCCGAACCCTCCTTCCCCGCGGACGTATGGACCCGCGACCGCGAGCGACTCGTGGCGGCCCTGCGTGAGGCCAACACCCGCGCGGCCACCGTGGCTGCGCGCGCCTTCAACCAGGCGGTGTATGGCAACCATCCCTATGGCTACGACAGCAACGAGCAGACCCTGGCGCGCATCGGCGTGGCCGACATGCAGGCCTGGCACGCGCGTTACCTGCGGCCCTGCCGCGCGCGCGTGAGCATCGTCGGTGCGGTGACACGTGAGCAGGCCGACGCTTTGGTCACGCAGTTGCTGGCACGCCTGCCCACGGGTCCTTGCGAGGCCCTGCCGCCGGTTGCCGAGGTCCGGCCGCTGCTCAGCGCGGCCGAACGCATCATTCCCTTCGATGCGGCGCAGGCCCATGTCCTGATCGGCCAGCCCGGCTTCAAGCGTGACGATGCGGACTTCTTCGCCCTGACCGTGGGCAACTACACCCTGGGCGGTGGCGGTTTCGTCTCGCGCCTGACCGCCGAGGTGCGTGAGAAACGTGGCCTTAGCTACAGCGTCTACAGCTACTTCAGCCCGGGCCTGCATGCGGGCGCCTTCACCATCGGCCTGCAGACCCGCCCCGACCAGGCCACCCAGGCCGTGCAGGTGGCGCGTGACGTGCTGCGCCGCTTCGTGGCTGAGGGCCCCACGCCCCAGGAATTGCAGGCGGCCAAGGACAACCTCATCGGCGGTTTTGCGCTGCGCATCGACAACAACCGCAAGCTGCTCGACAACGTGGCCAACATCGCCGCGCACGGCCTGCCACTGGATTACCTGGATACGTGGACGCAGCGCGTGGCCAGGGTCACGGTCGCCGACGTGAAGGCCGCGTTTGCCCGCAAGTTGCAACCGGACACCATGGTGACCGTGGTGGTCGGGGGGCGTGATGGCAACAAATAAGAAGCCCGCTGCCAGGGCGCCGGGCCGGCCTGCCGGCGAAGTGCGCATCATCGGTGGCCAGTGGCGGCGCAGCAAGCTGCCCGTGGCCGACAAGCCGGGGCTGCGTCCCACGCCGGACCGCGTGCGCGAGACCCTCTTCAACTGGCTGGGGCAGGACCTCGCGGGCTGGCGTTGCGTGGACGCGTTTGCCGGCACCGGTGCGCTGGGGTACGAGGCGGCCTCGCGCGGTGCCAAGGAAGTGACGCTGGTCGAGCAGGACGCCACCCTGGTGGCGCAGTTGAAGAAGATCAAGGAACAACTCAAGGCTGAGAGTGTGCAGGTGCAGCGTGGCGACGGGATCGCCGCTCTCAAAGCCTGGCCCGCCGGTAGCGCAGACCTGGTGTTTCTTGACCCACCCTTTGACGCCAATCTGTTCGAGTCCGCATTGCAGGCCGCGACGCGCGCAGTGGCGCCGGGTGGCTACGTCTATCTGGAAGCGTCTGCAGCATGGAGTGAAGAGCTGCTGGCCCCGCTGGGGCTCACACTGCACCGGCACCTCAAGGCTGGTGCGGTGCATGCCCACCTGCTGCAACGGTTGTAAGCCATTCGACGGGGCGGGTACGTCGTCGCCCCGGGCTGCTATAACCGGGCCATCACTATCCACAATGGAGCGCAGCGCGATGCGCAAGATCTGTCTTTCCCGGTGGGGCTGTCCAGCAGGCTTGATCCGGCTGGCGGGGGCCATGCGTGCGGTAGCGATCAGTCTGGGTGTATTTTTGTGCGCCATCGCAGCGATGCCCGCTGACGCGCAGGATTTTGTGACGGTCAGGATCAACCCGGGTTATCCCATCCCGAGCGCCAGTGCCGAGTTTGTCAGCCTCTCGGTGACCCGGGTGCCTGCCGCGGTGCCGGGTTCACCCCAGGATGCGGATCAGTATTTCAAGGCGGTGGGCGATCAGATTCGCGAAGGCAAGGTTCCGGCAAAGTGGAGCGCGGTGATGGTGGACGCGCCGTCGATCAATGTGGATATCAGGATTTCTGGTGCCACCTACGCTTACGCCAGCACCTATGGCTCCCAGGGGCTGGTGCTGGGAGCCAACGCAAGTGCTGACGACAAGCGCGTCGCAGGTGCCATGCAGAAGATCCTTGCTCTCACCATCGAGCACGCGAAGGGTCGTTTCATCAAGCCGTGATCATCGACCGCTGCGGCGAACAGCGCCCCAGACGGCTCTGCCAGCGCTAGACTACACCGGCATGGGCCTCATCCGTATCCTTATCGTCGTCGGCCTGGCCGGTGGTGGCTACCATTACTGGAAAGGGCATCGCGCCGAATCCATCCAGACGGTCGGCGGACCAGCCGTCAGTAGCAACGGCTTCGTGGCCCTGCCCCCGGCGGATGGGCAGAACCCGCGCTCGGTCTACGTGATCGCCGCCGAGAATTGCCCGCATGAAGACGCGCAGCGCGCGGACCGGCTGGCCGAAGACCTCGCGCGCCAGGGCATCCCGGTGGTGCGATCGCACAACATCAGCTTCAGCCTCGATGGTGCCGACAGTTCGGTGGCCCAGCGCATCACCTCGGTGATGAACGGACCTCTGCCCATCGTGTTCGTGCAGGGGCGGGCCAAGTCCAACCCCTCGCTCGAGGAGGTGCTGGCCGAAGTCCAGGGAACCCGCCGCTAGGCGCGGGTCGTTCGGGCGTGGCCGGGCCCACCGCCGGCCGTATGCAGGAGAGACCTATGACCATCCGTATCGTCCGTCTCGGCACCCCGCGTCTGCCTGACGAAGGCACACGCATCGGTACGGTCCGCCGTCCGCCGCGTGGCGTGCCCAAAAGCGAGTTCGCGCGCCAGAACTGGTACGACGTCTGGTTTCCCAATCTCGCGCCCAGCCCGCAGACCATGAAGCTGGGCCAGGAAGCCAGCACACCGGCGCAGTGGACGGCCTTCAGCAAACGCTACCGCAAGGAGATGGCCGCGCCGGAGCACAGCCATACCCTGGCACTGCTGGCCACCCTCTCGCAGCAGGGCAATTTCTCGGTCGGGTGTTATTGCGAGGACGAATCCCGCTGCCACCGCTCGGTGCTGCGGGCGCTGTTGAGCGAGTACGGTGCGAAAATCAATTGAACACTCAACACGGTCCGTATCCCATGCCCAGCCAAGCCGAACTCGCCGCCTTTCTTGCCCGGGAATTCCCGCAGACCAAATGCACCGTGGAGGCGGTGGGCCCCATGGGCGCCACCGTGCGCCATGAGGTCGGTGACGCCGAGCTGCGCCCCGGAGGGACGGTGTCCGGCCCCGTGCTCATGGCCGTGGCCGATGTGGCGCTGTACGTGGCCATCCTCGGCGAGATCGGCATCGTGCCGCTGGCGGTGACCACCAACCTGAGCATCAACTTCATGCGCAAGCCCGCGTCGGACCGCGCCATCGTGGGCGTGGCCAAACTCATGAAGGTGGGCCGTTCGCTGGCTGTGGGTGAGGTGTCTCTTTATTCCGAGGGCCGCGACGAGGTGGTGGCCCACGTGGTGGGCACCTATTCGATTCCCCCGCGCTGAACCATGACGCCGCTGCGGACCGCGTGCACCCTGCTGCTGGCGCTGACCCTGGGCTGCGCCAGCTGGGCCGAGGAGTCCGGCCGCCTCACCCTGCGTGACCGCCTCGCGCAGAGGCGGGCCGCACCCGCGCCGTCCGAGCCGGCGACCGCGGCTGCGCTGCGCCCGGGCACGCACACGCTGCAGATCACCCACCAGGGGCAGACACGCAAGGTCGTGGTGCATGTGCCGCCGGGTTATCGGCCGGGCTCGCCCATTCCGCTGGTGCTGGCCTTCCACGGAGGTGGTGGTCATGCCGAGTACATGGCCGACGACGAACGCTATGGCCTGGTCGGCAAGGCCGACAGCGCGGGTTTCGTGGTGGCCTTCCCCAATGGCTACAGCAAGTTGCCGGGTGGACGCTTTGCCACCTGGAACGCCGGCAGTTGTTGCGGCGACGCACGCGATCGTCAGGTGGACGACGTCGGTTTCGTGCGTACGCTGGTGGCCGAGCTCAAGACCCGGCTCCAGCTGGACAGCGCACGCATCTTCGCCACCGGCATGTCCAACGGCGGCATGCTGGCCCACCGGCTGGCCTGCGATGCATCGGACCTGTTCCGTGCCGTGGCCTCGGTGGCGGGCACCGACGCCACGGCCAGTTGTACGCCCGTGCGGCCCATCAGCGTGCTGCACATCCATGCGCGCAACGACACGCATGTGCTTTTCAACGGCGGCGCGGGGGCCGATGCATTCCGTGATGCGAGCAAAGTGACCGACTTCGTTTCCGTGCCTGAAACCGTGAGCCGCTGGGTGCAGCGCGAGCAATGCCAAACGGCGCCCCACCGTGTGCTGGACCGCGCGGGTGCCTGGTGCGAGGCCTACAGCGGCTGCACTGGCGGCGTGCAGGTGCAACTGTGCGTCACGGAAGCGGGTGGCCACTCCTGGCCCGGAGCGGAGCGTGTGCGCCGTGGCAAGGAGGCTGCGTCGCAGGCGCTCAGCGCCAATGACGTGATCTGGGATTTCTTCAGGACCAGTGCGGCACCATGAGCGCACGCGCCGATGCCCTGTTCAAGTCGGTCATGCAAGTGGCGGCCATCCTGTGCCTGGCGCTGATCTTTGCGGTGATCGTGCACAAGGGCTACAACGACATCGCGCACCTGGCGCGCGAGCATTCCGGTGGTGACTTCTGGCTGGCGCTGGTTCGTTACCTGTTCAAGAACCTGGCGGGAGGTTGATGATGAAACTTGTATTGCGTCTCCTGGGCATGCTGTTGCTGGCCCTGCTGGTGTTGTTCGGGCTCACGGTGGCCTGGTACTGGACACCCGACATCCCCGTGGAGCAGCTCAAGGCCCGCTGGGCCCCGCCGCCCTCGCAGTTCATCGACGTGGACGGCCTGCAGGTCCATGTGCGCGACGAAGGGCCGCGCAACGACCCGCTCCCCGTGGTGCTGATCCATGGCACCTCGGCCAGCCTGCACACCTGGGACGGCTGGGCCGCCGAGCTGAGCAAGACGCGCCGCGTGATCCGCTTCGACCTGCCGGGCTTCGGCCTCACCGGGCCCAATGCGGCCGGCGACTATTCCATGGCCTATTACGTCAGCTTCACGGGCAAGCTGCTCGACAAGCTCGGCGTGGCGCGCTGTGTGCTCGGTGGCAACTCGCTCGGCGGCGAGGTAGCCTGGACCACTGCGCACGACCTGCCGCAGCGTGTGGAGCGCCTCATCCTGGTCGATGCGGCAGGCTACCGTTTCCAGCCCAGGTCGGTGCCGCTGGGTTTTGTGATCGCCGCCACGCCGGGCCTGCGCGTGCTGATGAAGCACGTGCTCACGCCGGGCACCATCGAACGCTCGGTGCGCAATGTGTACGGCGATCCATCGCGCGTGACGCCTGCGCTCGTGGAGCGCTACCGCGACCTCGCGCTGCGAGCGGGCAACCGTGAAGCCCTGGGCCAGCGCCTGCAGTTGCGCTACACCGGACGCGACGCCGATGTGAAGAACCTCAAGCTGCCCACGCTCATCCTCTGGGGTGGCAAAGACAATCTGATCCCGCCGGAATATGGCCAGCGTTTCGCCAGCGAGATTGCGGGGTCCCGGCTGGTGATGTTCGACTCCCTGGGGCACGTGCCGCAGGAAGAAGACCCCGTGGCCACGCTGGCGCCGGTCCAAGCCTTCCTGCAGGCGGCCTCGCGCTGAGGCGCACTGCCTGCCCACCCCACACAAGGAACTCCCATGTCGATTGCTGCCGATGTCGTGATTGCCCTCGTGGCGCTGCTGCACACCTGGTTTCTCGTGCTCGAGATGTTCCTCTGGGATAAACCGGCCGGCCTCAAGGCCTTTGGCCAGACGCTGGAAAAAGCGCAAGCTTCCAAGGTGCTCGCCGCCAACCAGGGCCTGTACAACGGTTTCCTCGCGGCCGGCCTGGTCTGGGGGCTGACGCTGGGCAGTGCCGGTCTGGGCGTCAAGGTCTTCTTCCTTGCCTGCGTGCTGGTGGCCGGCCTGTTTGGTGCTGCCACCGCGAGCCGCAAGATTCTTTATGTGCAGGCCCTGCCGGCGGCGCTGGGTCTGGGCCTGCTCTGGCTGGCCTGAGTCGCTTCACACCCGGGGCGGCGCGCTGCGACATCACGTCGCCGCAGGGTGTCGTGTTGTGCGCCTGACAGCGTGCAACCGGGCCCGCGTACGCCTCACTGTTTCAACATCCCCCGCTGTTCGATGAACTTCACCACCTCGTCCACGCCCGTGAGGGTCTTGAGGTTGGTCATCACAAAGGGTTTGGTGCCGCGCATGCGTTCGGTGTCGGCTTTCATGACGTCCAGGTTGGCGCCCACGTAGGGCGCGAGGTCGGTCTTGTTGATGACGAAAAGGTCGCTCTTGGTGATGCCGGGTCCACCCTTGCGCGGGATCTTCTCGCCGGCGGCCACATCGATCACATAGATCGTCAGGTCACTGAGTTCGGGGCTGAAGGTGGCGGCCAGGTTGTCGCCACCACTCTCCACGAACACCACGTCGGCGTTCGGAAAATCCTTCAGCATGCGGTCGATGCCGTGTGCGGACAGCCGCCCGTCTCCACGCCCATGATGCGCTCGGCGGGCAGCGCGCCGCTGATGGTCAGCAGGCGCTGGTCTTCCTTGGTGTAGATATCGTTGGTGATGGCCACGAGGTCGTACTGCTCGCGCATGGCCTTGCACAGCATCTCGAGCAGCGTGGTCTTGCCGGAGCCCACGGGGCCGCCGATGCCGACCCGCAGGGGCGGCAGGGGCTTGCTGCGGTGGGGGATGTGGTGCAGCGGATGGGTGGGGTGGCGGGCGTTCATGGCGGGTTCCTTGTGTGCTCAGGAGCGGAAGAGTCGTGAATACTGGGTTTCATGCCGGCTGCTCAGGATGGCCAGCATGGGGCTGAAGGCCTGGCGGTCTTCGTCGCGCAGGGCCAGGGCGTGTTCGACGGCCAGCGGAATCTCGCCGGCCAGCCGTGCCAGGATGCGCTGGCCCGAACTCTGGCCCAGCGGCACGGCCTTGAGGGCGGCCTGCATCATGTTCTCGGCCCAGCCGAAGGCGTAGGTAAGCAGCACCTCGCGCTCGCCTGCGCCGCTGCCTGCCGCACTCAGCGCGTAGAGCACGGGGTAGCTCGGCTCCAGCGTCGCCGCAAACTCGAGGACGGCCGCGTCTGCGCCCGGCAGGTTGCGCAACCATTCGCGCAGTGACCGGCCCATCTGCTCGGTCTGCAGTTTCAGCTCGGCGCTTTCGCGGGTCTGGAGCAGCCAGGCGTTGAGCGCGTGCACACGGGCTTGGTCACCCGTGCGCCAGGCGCGCAGGGCCTGCGCGATGACGGGCAGGTCCGAGCGCGCAAGGGTCAGGTGCAGCTGCTGCACCAGCCAGTCGGCAGCCTGTGACTCGCTGCCCACCAGGCTGGCATCCACCGCGGCTTCCAGCCCTTCGGAATAGGAGAAGCCCCCCACGGGCAAGGCGGGCGAGGCCAGCCAGATCAGTTGCAGCAGGCTGGCCGGCGTGAGGGCCGCTTCAGTGGTGGTGGCCGTGCGCATGTCCATGGGGGTGTCCATGGGGGTGTCCATGGTCGTGATCGTGGGCATGCCCATGGTCGTGGCCGTGACCACCCGCCGCGTAGGCGCCGCCCTCGGGTTCGAAAGCAGCCTGCTGCGCCACAACGGTCAGGTGCATGGCACGCAGCATGTCGGCCAGCACGTGGTCGGGCTCGATCTTGAGGTGATCGGGTTTCAGCTCGATGGGCACATGCCGGTTGCCCAGATGGTAGGCGGCACGCGTGAGATCGAAGGGCGAGCCATGGTCGGCGCAGGCCGTGATGACAAGCACGGCTTGCGGTGCCGCGACCACCCGGATGAGCGAGCCGTCCTCGGCCACGAACACGTCGCCGCCGCGCACCACCGTGCCACGCGGCAGGAAGACGCCGATCTCGCGCCCCTGGCTGTCGGTGGTGGCAAAGCGGCTTTTCTGGCGCACGTCCCAGTCCAGTTCCACCGTGGCCGCGCGCTTGAGCAGCGCGGGGGCCAGGCCCTGGCCTTGCGGCAGCAGCCTGGAGACCGTAAGGCGCGTCACGGCCTGGCCGGCAGCCGGTTCGCGGTTGTCGGCCACGGTGGCGGGGCGCAGCGCGCTGAGGAAAGAGGGCAGTCGCATGTCAGAACAGGAAGTAGCGTTGGGCCATGGGCAGGCTGCGGGCAGGTTCGCAGGTCAGCAGCTGGCCGTCGGCACGCACTTCGTAGGTCTGCGCGTCCACCTCCATCGTCGGCACGTAGCTGTTGTGCACCATGTGGCGCTTGCCGATGGTGCGGATGTTCCTGACGGCTGCCAGCCGCTTGGCCAGCCCGTAGCGCTGGCCGATGTCGGCCACCATGGCAGCCTGCGAGATGAAGGTGAGCGAGGTCCGCGCAATCGCGTTGCCGTAGGCACCGAACATGGGGCGGTAGTGCACGGGTTGCGGCGTGGGGATGCTCGCGTTGGGGTCGCCCATGGCCGCCATGGCGATGAACCCGCCCTTGAGGATGAGCGCGGGCTTGATGCCGAAGAAGGCCGGCTTCCACACCACGAGGTCGGCCCATTTGCCCACTGCGACGCTGCCCACCTCGTGGCTGATGCCGTGCGCGATGGCCGGGTTGATGGTGTATTTGGCGATGTAGCGCTTGACGCGGAAGTTGTCGTTGCGCGCGCCGTCGCCCTCCAGCGCGCCGCGCTGCTGCTTCATCTTGTGCGCGGTCTGCCAGGTGCGGATGATCACCTCGCCCACCCGCCCCATGGCCTGGCTGTCGCTGCTCATCATGCTGATGGCGCCCAGGTCGTGCAGGATGTCCTCCGCGGCGATCGTCTCCTTGCGGATGCGGCTTTCGGCGAAGGCCAGGTCCTCGGCGATGGCCGGGTCGAGGTGGTGGCAGACCATGAGCATGTCCACGTGCTCGTCCAGCGTGTTCACCGTGTAGGGGCGCGTGGGGTTGGTGGACGAGGGCAGCACATAGCCTTCGCCCACCACCTTGAGGATGTCCGGCGCATGGCCGCCGCCTGCGCCTTCGGTGTGGAAGGTGTGGATGGTGCGGCCCTTGAAGGCGGCGATGGTGTCTTCCACGAAACCCGATTCGTTGAGGGTGTCGGTATGGATGGCCACCTGGGTGTCGGTGGCGTCGGCCACCGTGAGGCAGTTGTCGATGGCTGCGGGTGTGGTGCCCCAGTCCTCGTGCAGCTTGAGGCCGATGGCGCCGGCAGCGATCTGCTCGTGCAATGCACCGGGCAAGGCGGCATTGCCCTTGCCCAGGAAACCCAGGTTCATCGGGAAGGCGTCGGCTGCCTGCAGCATGCGCTCGAGGTTCCAGGGGCCCGGCGTGCAAGTGGTGGCAAAGGTGCCGGTGGCAGGGCCTGTGCCGCCGCCCAGCATGGTGGTCACGCCGCTGCACAGCGCCTCCTCGATCTGCTGCGGGGCGATGAAATGGATGTGCGTGTCGATGCCGCCAGCCGTGACGATGTTGCCTTCGCAGCTGATGATCTCGGTGCCCGGGCCGATGACCATGTCCACGCCGGGCTGCGTGTCCGGGTTGCCGGCCTTGCCGATGGCGGCGATGCGCCCGTCCTTCAGGCCGATGTCCGCCTTCACGATGCCCCAGTGGTCGATCACCAGGGCATTGGTGAGCACGGTGTCCATGGCGCCTTCGGCCCGGCTGCGCTGGCTTTGCGCCATGCCGTCGCGGATCGTCTTGCCGCCACCGAACTTCACTTCCTCGCCGTAGCCGCCGGCGCGCAGGGTGTAGTCCTGCTCCACCTCGATCACAAGGTCGGTATCGGCCAGGCGCACACGGTCGCCGGTGGTGGGGCCGAACATCTCGGCATAGGCACGTTTGGGGATATAGGCCATGGTCGGGTCCCTGTTCTAGAGCTTGCCCTGCACCAGGCCACGAAAGCCATACACGGTGCGGCTGCCGGCGTAGTCCACCAGCTCGACGGTGCGTTGCTGCCCGGGTTCGAAACGCACGGCCGTGCCGCTGGCGATGTTCAGGCGCATGCCGCGAGCGGCCTTGCGATCGAAGTCCAGTGCGCCGTTGGTTTCGGCAAAGTGGTAGTGCGAGCCCACCTGGATGGGGCGGTCGCCCGTGTTCTTCACCACCACGGTCAGCGTGCGGCGCTCGGGGTTGAGCTCGTGGGCGCCGTCGTCGATCAGCAGTTCGCCGGGGATCATGGTGGCCGTCCGGTTTACTTGCGCAGGGTCCAGATCGCCACGCCGGCGATCACCGCGACCACGACAAAACCCAGCACGTCGGTGGCGTGCCAGTGCGGACCCCCGAGGCCATGGCCTTCGTGGGCCTGGGCCAGCAGGGGCAGCAGCAGCGGGGTGGCGAGGCAGGTGCGTGACAGCAGGTGTTTCATGACGGATGCTCCGGTTGGGTTGCGTGAGAGGTTCATTTGCGCAGGTGCCAGGCCAGCATGCCGCCAAGCGCGCCGAAGGAGATCAGGCCCACCACGCCGCGCAGGCCGAGGTGGCCCTGGAAAGGCACCATCACGGGCACGCCGGCGAGGGCGGCGCCGGCAACGGTGGTGATCAGCAGGACGAGGACAGCGGTGCGCATGGCGGGTCGGGTGGTCGGTTTCAGGCGATGGGCTGGTGGACGGTGACGAGCTTGGTGCCGTCGGGGAAGGTGGCTTCGACCTGGATGTCGGGAATCATCTCGGGCACGCCGTCCATCACGTCGGCACGCCGCAGCAGGGTGCGGCCCTCGCTCATGAGCTGGGCCACGCTCTTGCCGTCGCGTGCGCCTTCCATCACCGCGGCACTCAGGTAGGCCACGGCTTCAGGGTAGTTGAGCTTCAAGCCGCGCGCCATACGCCGTTCGGCTAACAGCGCAGCGGTGAAGATCAGCAGCTTGTCTTTTTCACGGGGCGTCAGTTCCATATCGCTTCGCTTCAAGGTCAGCCCGTGCGGCCGCACAGGCCGGGCGAACACGGGGCGTCAGTTCCATGACGGCCTCCACAGAGGGCTGGCAACGGTTCAGCAAGATCGGTGCCAGAGCCCGGCAGGCGCATGGCATGGTTTCTGCAGAACCGGTGGCATGGACCCCGTTCCCCGTCCTTCACCTGCCGTGCCCCCGGTGCCGATGCATCCAGCGCCGGTGCAGTCCATCGTCAAGGTCCGGCGCGATTACAACGCCTGGGTGGC
>DALYHW010000022.1:0-19457 GCA_031970695.1 Hylemonella sp. | reverse complement strand
TGGCCACCGAAGGCATCCGCGTCAACGCCGTGCGCCCCGGCATCATCGACACCGAGATCCACGCCAGCGGCGGCCAGCCCGGCCGGGCGCAACGCCTCGCGCCGCAGATCCCGCTGCAACGTCCGGGCACGGCGCAGGAGGTGGCCAACGCCATCGTCTGGCTGCTGTCGGCCGAGGCAAGCTACGCCACCGGGAGCATTCTGGACGTGACGGGAGGCCGCTGATGTCGACGAAACCCCTGAAGTACTACTGGGAAGACCTGGCCGTGGGCAGCGTGCACGAGCTGGGCAGTGTCACACCCACGCGCGAGCAGATCCTGTCTTTCGCGAGCCAGTTCGACCCGCAGCCTTTTCACCTGGACGAGGCGGCCGCACAGGCCTCGGTCTTCGGCAGCCTGTGCGCCAGCGGCTGGCACACCTGCGCCATGGCCATGCGGCTGATGGTCGACAATTTCCTGTGCGAGGCCGCCAGCCTGGGCTCGCCCGGGCTGGAGAGCCTGAAGTGGCTCAAGCCGGTCTATCCGGGCGACACGCTGCGACTGCGGCACACGGTGCTTGACAGCCGTGCCATGGGCAGCCGGCCCGACGTGGGTCTGGTGCGCACGCTCTGGGAAATGCACAACCAGCGCGACGAGAAGGTGCTGCACATGGAAGGCTGGGGTATGTTCCGTCGGCGCGCACCGGCCGCACCCGCGGCGAAGCAGGACTGAACGTGGACTTCAAGCCCCTCGTCACGCTGCTGGCCGTCGTCAACCCGCTGGCCATCGTGCCGTTTTTCATTCACTACACGCAGGGCTTCACGCGTGAACAGCGACTGCGCACGATCTGGATCTCCTCGCTCAGCGCCTTCGCGGTGATTGCGATCAGCGCGCTGCTGGGCCTGCAGATCCTGGCCTTCTTCGGCATCTCGCTCGCCAGCTTCCAGGTCGGTGGCGGCATGCTGCTGCTGACCTCGGCCCTGGCCATGTTGAACGCGCAGCCCGCCGAGGCACGCTCCAACGCGGAGGAAATCCAGAATGCGGCCGAGCGCTCGGCCGCGCGCGCCAGCATCGCCGTGGTGCCGCTGACCATCCCGCTGCTGACGGGTCCGGCCACCATGTCCACCGTGGTGATCTACGCCGACAAGGCCCGCGACCTGCTGCAACTCGGCACCCTGGTGGGTTACGGCGTGGTGGTCGCGCTGGCCACGGCCCTGTGCTTCGGGCTGGCTGAACCGATCGCGCGGGTGCTGGGCAAGACCGGCATCAATGTGATGACCCGGCTCATGGGACTGATCCTCGCGGCACTGGCCGTGGAGGTGATGTCCGATGGACTCGTGAAGCTGTTCCCGGCCCTGGGCCGTCAGTAGGCCGCCACCGCGCCGTTGGAGCGCGGGTCGTAGCCGCCTTCCAGCACGCCGTTGGCATGGCGGATCAGCATGCCAGCATGGCCCACACCCTCGTCCCACGCGCCGATGGTCTCCACCTCATGGCCCAGCGCGCGCAACTCGGCCACCACGGCCGGGTCGAAGCGGCTTTCCAGCTTGAGCGAGTCACTGGACTGGCCCCAGGTGCGGCCCAGCAGCCAGCGCGGCCGTTCGATGGCCTGCTGTGGATGGTCACCGAAGCGCATCACACGGTTGAAGATCGTCGCCTGCGTCTGCGGCTGGCCGTCACCACCCATGGTGCCGTAGACCATGGTGCTGCCATCGGCCAGCTGGGCCATGGCGGGGTTGAGCGTATGGAAGGGCTTCTTGCGCGGCGCCAGCGTGTTCACATGCGCCGGGTTGAGCGAGAAACTGCAGCCGCGGTTCTGCCAGTTCACGCCGCTGGACGGCAGCACCACCCCCGAGCCGAACTCGTGGTAGATGCTCTGGATGAAGGAGACCGCGAGGCCATCCTTGTCGATCACGCCCATCCAGATCGTGTCGCCCGGCTTTGCCGTCTTGCCCCAGGGCAGGGCCAGGTCGGCCTGGAACTCGCGGGCCAGCGCATCGATGCGTGCCGGGGCGAGCAGTTCGGCCGGTGGCAGGGCCATGAAGTCGGGGTCGGTCAGGTAACGGTCGCGCACGCGGAAGGCCAGCTTGGTGGCCTCCACCTGGGCGTGGATGAAGGCCGCGCTCTCCGGCCCCTGCTGCCAGCCGGGGAAGCGCTCCATCAGCGCAAGGATGAGCAGGGACACCAGTCCCTGTGACGGCGGCACCATGTTGTGCAGCTGCGCGCCTGCCACGGGCACCGTCAGCGGATCAACCAGTTTCGCGTCATGCGCCTGCAAATCGGCCAGGGTCAGCGGGCTGCCGACGGCCGCCAGCTCGGTGGCCATCTGGCGGGCCAGGGCGCCACGGTAGAACTCGTCCGTCCCCTTGCGCGCAATCACTGCGAGCGTGTCGGCCAGGCGGCCCTGCTTGAACAGCTGGCCGGCCTGAGGGACCTGGCCGTCGGCCAGAAAGGTCTGTGCAAATCCCGGCCGGCCTTTCAGCTCGGCCAGCTTGGCCTGCGTGGTCACCGACTGGCTGCGCGTGACCGGGATCCCCGCGCGCGCCAGGAAGATGGCGTCGTCCAGCAGGCGCGACAGCGGCAGTCGGCCACCGAGCGATTGGGAGGACAAGCGGTGCGCCGCACCCCAGCCCGAAATCGTGCCGGCCACAGTGAGCGCGGCCACCCCGCCGCGAAAGGGAATGCTGCCCGTGATGCCCTGCGCGGCGTACCAGTCATGGCTGGCCGCGGCGGCACTGCGGCCACTGGCATCGATACCACCCGCCCGGTTGCCCGGGCCATTGATGACCCAGAAGCTGTCGCCACCGATGGAGTTCATGTGCGGGTACACCACGGCAATCGTCGCGGCGGCCGCGATCATGGCCTCCAGTGCATTGCCGCCTTCGCGCAACACGGACACGGCCGACTCGGCGGCCAGGGAATGGGGCGCCACCGCGATGCCGCGGCGGCCGTAGACGGACTGGGCCATAGGTTTTCTCAGATAGACAGCATGTGGAAGGCGCCACGCCGGCGGCGTGGGCCATCGCACATCTTAGTATCCACAGGCGGCCGCTGGTGGCCGGCGGGCTCAGCCTTTCTGGCTGGGATTGGCGAAGACGAAGCTCGAGTAGGTGTGCTCGGCCACGCGGTGCCAGAGCATGAGCTCGGCGCGGAACTTCTTCCACGGTTCGTAGATTTTCTTGAACGCGGGGTTGCGACCGGCCTCTTCCTCGTAGAGATCGAAGGCCGCTTCCTGCGCCTTTTTCATCAGTTCGGCCGGATAGGCGTGCAGCTTCACACCACTGCCCACCAGACGTTTGAGCGCCGTGGGGTTCTTGAAGTCGTACTTCGCCATCATGTCCACGTTGGCCTCGGCGGCGGCGGCCTCGAATGCCGCCTGGTATTCCTTGGGCAGGCTGTCCCAGGCCTTGGTGTTGATGTAGAACGAGTACATCGAGTTGCTCTCCCACCAGCCGGGGTAGTAATAGTGCTTGGCGACCTTGTGGAAGCCCAGCTTCTCGTCGTCATACGGCCCGACCCATTCCGCGGCGTCGATCGTGCCCTTTTCCAGCGCGGGGTAGATATCACCGCCCGCAATCTGCTGCGGCACGGCGCCCAGCCGCGCCATGACCTCGCCGCCCAGGCCGGCGATGCGCATCTTCAGGCCCTTGAGATCCGCGGTGCTCTTGATCTCGCGGCGGAACCACCCGCCCATCTGCACGCCCGTGTTGCCACCGGGCAGGCTGACGATATTGAAGTCCCGCAAAAAGTCGCGCACCAGTTCCAGGCCGCCGCCGTGGTACATCCACGCGTTCTGCTGGCGCTGGTTGAGACCGAAGGGAATCGTCGTCTCGAAGCCGAACGCGCGGTTCTTGCCGACGAAGTAATAACTGGCGGTGTGTCCGCACTCCACGCTGCCGGACTGGATGGCGTCGACGACCCCGAACGCCGGCACGATTTCACCCGCGGCGTGCACGGAGATCTGGAACTTGCCGCCGGTGATCTCGCCGACACGCTTGGCCAGCACCTCGGCGCCGCCATAGATGGTGTCCAGGCTCTTCGGGAAGCTCGACGCCAGTCGCCAGCGCACGGCCGGGCTGCCCTGTGCGCGGGCGACCATGGGAAGGGCCACGGTACCGGCAGCGCCGGCAGCAAGGGCCTGGGAAACGAAAGAACGACGGTTACGGGTCATGGCTTGGCTCCTGGTTGTGTTGGGTGAGCCACAGACCGCAAGAGGCGTGCCAGTGCCGCACGCGAGCCAGCCCCGCCATGGGGCGCGATTTATGCGCCTATCTGGTGCACTTCATGGTGCGGTCTTGAGCCATTGCACCAGTTCGGTCACGGCGGCATCTGTCGCGGCCACCAATGCCTGGACACCAGCGGCCGCGTCGGCGCCGGGCGCGGGTCGCTCCAGCAGGTACTCGCGCTGGGCCAGAACCTGCTCGCCACCGGCCCCCGCGCGCAACAGGCTGGCACGCAGGCGCAGCACGCCGCGGCTCGCGTCCGGCGACTGGAAATGCTGGCTGAATTCGTCGATGTCGACATGCAGCACCCGCGTGGCCATGTCGCCGGGCACGAGCGTGTTCGACGCCGCCAGGCCCGATCGCAACCGGCGCTCCACGAGTTCAGACGGCAGCATGGCCCAGCGCGCCTGGCTGTAGGCGCGCAGCTGGCGGGCGTCCGCATACCCCAGGCGATACAGCATGGCCGCGCTGTCCAGCGCCGGGCTGGCCTGCACCCGCAAGGCCAGGTTCGGCTGCGCCGCGGCGGGCGCGGTCGCGGTCGCGGGCGGCAACGCCGGACCAAAGTCGTAAAGCTGCGGCGCCGTGGCACGGGGCGGCAGGCCGCAGCCCGTCAGGACCACGCCGGCCAGCAAGGCGACCGCTGTTCGTTTCATCAGGGAGCTCAGGGCCGTTCTTCTCATCGCACACCTCCCGGGATGGCAAAGCCGGGCTCACCGGGCCCGGGCAATACCAGCGCCGGCCCGTAGATCAGGGCCTGCGGATTGTCATCAAGTTGCGCCGCCGTGCGCCCGATGCGGCGCGCCGAGCGGCTGGTTTCCTCCAGCGTGCGGTTCAGGCGCGGCAGGCTGGTCTGCTGGACCGCCTGCCCGGTGCCCGCCAGCGCGCCAGCGCCCTGCTGCAACTGGTCCAGGGCCCCGCCGGGTTCCTGCAGTCGTTGCGCCAGCTTGCGGTAATGGTCAGCCGTGTCGCGGACCCGGTCGGCACTGGCACCCACGCTGTTGGCCGATTCGCGCATGGCCTGGAAGGAAACGCGCGCCTCCTGCATGGCCAGCGGCACGGCGGCGGCGGCCGCAGTCAAGGCGTCCAGGCTCTTGCGCAGCGCCTGCTGGTTCTCGGGCGCGAGCAGCTGGTTGACACGCCGGGTGGTTTCCTCCAGCTGGCCCAGCAGGCGCTCGCCCTGGCGCGACCACTGGTCCATCAGGCTGGGCCGCATGGGGATGCGTGGCGCCTGCCCGGCAGCAGTAGCGAGTGCCTCGGTGGATTCACCGCTGTCGTCCAGCTGCACATAAGCAATGCCCGTGAGGCCCTGGTAGCCCAGCGTGGCGTAGGTGGAACGCGTGATGGGGGCATCGGCCGCCAGTTCCAGATTGAGCAGCACCGTGCCCGGGCTACGCGGGTCGAAGCCGATGCCGGCCACCTTGCCGACCTTGACGCCGCGAAAGCGCACCGATGCCTGTGACTGCAGGCCCGTGATGGGATCGCGCGTGGCCACCTCGTACACGCGGATCTCGCCCGCCTCGCGCGTGAGCCAGACCGCCAGCGCCACCAGCAACGCTGCCACCAGCAGCACGAATGCGCCAGCAGCCAGGGCATGGGCCTTGTTTTCCATAGTCTGCTTTCTACCTTGGGTCCCGGGGTTCGTGCAACAGCGCCTGCGCCCGCTGGCCACGCTCCCCCAGGAAAAAGTCGTGAATGAAAGGGTGAGGATGGGCCATCACCTCGCGCGGCGTGCCGGTGACGATCACGCGCTGCTCGGCCAGCACCGCAACGCGGGTGCTCAGCTCGAAGATGGTGTCCAGGTCGTGCGTGACCATCACCACCGTCAGGCCCAGTTCCTGGTGCAGCGAGCGCAGCAGCGCGCACAGGTCATCGGCACTGTCGGGGTCCAGGCCGGCCGTGGGCTCGTCCAGTAGCAGCAGGGGCGGGTCCATGACCAGGGCGCGCGCCAGGGCCACGCGCTTGGTCATGCCGCCCGACAGGTTGGCCGGCATCTTGTGTGCCTGTGCCGTGTCCAGCCCGACCATCTGCAACTTGACCAGCGCCACGTCGCGCACCAGATCCTCGGGCAGGGTGCGCAGCTCACGCAGCGGAAAGGCGATGTTCTCGAGCACGCTGAAGGCGGAGAACAGCGCTCCGTGCTGGAACAGCATGCCCACCTGGCTGGCCGCCCCGGGCGCACCGAGCTCGCCGGCCGGGCGGCCCATGACACGCACGCGCCCGGCCGCCGGCCGCTCCAACCCCAGGATCTGGCGTAGCAGCACGGTCTTGCCGCTGCCCGAGCCACCGACGATGGACAGCAGTTCACCGGGCTCAATGCGCAGGTCGAGATTGCGGTGGACCACCGCTTCGCGGCCCGCGGTGCGAAACACCGAGGACAGTCCGTCGATCTCGACCATGGGCGTAACCGTACTGCTCATATGCCGATGTTCCTGAAGACCACGGCGAACAAGGCATCGACCAGGATCACCACCGTGATCGACACCACCACCGAGGCCGTGGTGCCCTGGCCGAGGCTCTCGGTGTTGGGCTTGACGCGCAGACCGAAGTGGCAGCCGACCAGCGCAATCAGCACACCGAAGACCGCCGATTTGCCGGTGGCCAGCGTCAGGTTGGAGACCTGCACCGCATCGGGCAGCGCCGCCACGAAATACGCGGGCGACACCCCCATGGTCAGGTCGGCCGAGATCATGCCGCCCAGCAGCGCGGCCAGGGTGGTCCAGACCGAAAGCAGCGGCATGGCCACCGCCATGGCCATCACGCGCGGCAGCACCAGGCGGAAACCACGCGCAATGCCCAGCACGCGCATGGCGTCGAGCTCCTCGGTCACGCGCATCACGCCGATCTGCGCCGTGATCGTGGAGCCCGAACGCCCGGCGATCAGGATGGCCGCCAGCACGGGCCCGAGCTCGCGGATCACCGAGATGCCCATCAGGTTCACGATGTAGGGGTCCGCACCGAACAGGCGCAGCTGCTGCGCCATCAGGTAAGCCAGCACCACGCCAATCAGAAAACCCACCAGCGCCGTGATGGGCAATGCCGTGGCCCCGATGTGGTACAGGTGGCCCGAGAAATCACGCCAGGGCCCCAGCCGCGGGGCACGCAAGAGGCGCAGCACGTCCAGGGCCAGGTGCCCGACCAGCCGCAGCATGCTCAGCAAATGGGCCAGCACCAGCATCACCTGCCGCCCCAGCAGCAACCAGAGGTGCAGCAGCCCCGGGCGCTCGGGGGCCGGCAGGGGCACGGTGTAGTGGGCCACGCGTTCGAGCATGGTGCGCTGGGCGGGCAGTACCTCCAGCGCGGCAGGCCAGCGGCGGCCCCAGCTGTTCCACAGAAGCTGCGCACCCGTGTGGTCCAGGCGCTGCAGCTGGCGCAGGTCCCAGACCTGCGCCGCGCCCGCGCCCTGCAACAAGGTCGTCAGCTCGCGCTGCAGGGCGGTCCAGGCCGCCGGCACGGCCAGCTGCGCTGCTGTCCATTGACCCAGCAGGACGGCGGCCGATCCCTGCGGGAGGGTTTGCCGTCGGATGCTGGGCGGGGAGTCGGCCATGTCAGCGTCTTGCTTGCTGTTGTGTGCTGGTGCTGCGATGGTACCGCCTGCGCTGGCGCGTGGCAGCAGGAATTCGCCGCCACAATAGCGGCATTGCATCCACGCCACAGGAGACCTCATGAGCGACACCCCCGCCGGCAATGAACTGCTGATCGACCAGCGCGGCCCCGTGCTGTGGCTCACCATTCACCGCGAGGCACGCCGCAATGCCGTCAGCCACGGGGTACTCGCCGCCATGGCCCAGGCCATCGACGCAGCCCAGCAGCAGCGCGAGGTGCGCGCCATCGTCATCACCGGGGCGGGCGACAAGGCCTTCTGCGCCGGTGCCGACCTGCAGGCCAACCAGGCCTTCACCACCGACTACTCGGAGCCGCAGGGCCATGTGGCGCGCGTGCTGCGCGCGGCCAAGGCCAGCAATGTGCCGCTGATCGCGCGTGTCAACGGCGCCTGCATGGCCGGCGGCATGGGCCTGCTGGCCATGTGCGACATGGCGGTCGCCGCGCGCCATGCCGTGTTCGGCCTGCCCGAGGTGAAGGTCGGCGTGTTCCCGGCCCAGGTGCTCAGCGTGCTGCAGCACCTGATCCCGCGCCGCAAGCTGGCCGAACTCTGCCTCACGGGCGAGCCCCTCAGCTCGGCCGAGGCGCTGGAGTACGGCCTGGTGAATTACGTGGACGACGACCTCGACGGCAAGCTGCAGTGGCTGCTGGAGCGCCTGCTCGACAAGTCACCCGCGGCCATCCGCCGCGGCCTGTACACCATGAAGAAGATCGAGGCCATGGCCTTTGAGGAAAGCATGTCCTTCACCGAAAGCCAGATCGCCCTCTTCACGCTGACCGAGGACGCGAAAGAGGGCCAGGCCGCCTTCAAGGAAAAGCGCAAGCCGGTCTGGCCCGGGCGCTGAAGCACCCTCGATCACCGACTCCTCCGGCCGCGGCTTGACCGCGACCGCGTCCGCGTCAAGAATGGCACTGCACTGCGCACTGCAAGCCACGAGACCAACACAACGAGGAGATCGACATGGCAACAAGTGAGGCTGTCCCCGCGAGCCGCGCCCCGGCGCAGGAGTCCGTCAGCATCTATGGCCTGCTGGCCGCATTGACCGGCCTGATTGTCGTCATGCTGCTGCCGCAGCCCGCCGGCCTGCCGGTGGCCGGGCAGATCATGCTGGGCCTACTGCTCTTCTCCGTCATCCTGTGGGTCACCGAGGCGGTGGACTACGCCATCAGCGCAGCGCTCATCACGGCGCTCATGGCCTTCCTGCTCGGTCTGGCACCCAACGCCGCCAAGCCCGAAGCTGCTCTGGGCACCGGGCCGGCGCTGACGCTGGCCATGGGCGGATTTGCCAACACGGCGCTGGCGCTCGTCGCCGCGGCCTGCTTCCTCTCCGCCGCGATGACCATCACCGGGCTGGACAAGCGCATCGCGCTCTTCATCCTTTCCAGGGTCGGCGCGCGCACGAACCGCGTGCTGATTGGCGCCATCCTGGTCGGCATCGTGCTGTCCTTCCTCGTGCCGTCCACCACGGCACGTGTCGCCTGCCTGGTGCCCATCATCATGGGCATCATCCATGCGTTCGGCGTGGACCAGCGCTCGCGGTTTGCCGGCCTGCTGATGATTGCCACGGCGCAGGCCGCCTCGATCTGGAACGTCGGCGTCAAGACCGCCGCAGCGCAGAACATGGTCGCCATCGGCTTCATCGAAAAATCCTTCGGCCAGAGCATCACCTGGCTGGACTGGCTGATCGCCGCCGCGCCATGGGCCGTGCTGATGTCCATCGCGCTCTATTTCGTGATGATCAAGATGATGCCGCCCGAGACCAAGGAAATCGCTGGTGGCAAAGAGACCATCCGCCTCGCCCTGCACGCCCTCGGCCCCATGACTGGCGCCGAAAAACGCCTGCTGGTCATCACGCTTACGCTGTTGGGCTTCTGGGCAACCGAAAAGATCCTGCACCCCTTCGACACCGCGTCGACCACCATCGCCGCGATCGCGCTGATGTTCACGCCCGTCGTCGGCGTCATGGGCTGGAAGCAGGCGCAGTCGCGCATCCCGTGGGGCACCATCGTGCTGTTCGGCACCGGCATCAGCCTGGGCACGGCCCTGCTGCAGACCAAGGCCGCGGCGTGGCTGGCCAACATCATCGTCGCCAACCTGGGCCTGGCCGGCGCATCCGCCTTCATGATCCTGGCCCTGCTATCGCTGTTCCTGATCGTGGTGCACCTGGGTTTTGCCAGCGCCACGGCCCTGGCCTCGGCCATGATCCCCATCATGATCAGCGTGCTGCAGCAGATCGCCGGCGCACCCGGCGCGGTGGCGCTCAACCTGGTGGGCATGACCATGCTGCTGCAGTTTGTCGTGAGCTTCGGCTTCATCCTGCCGGTGAATGCGCCGCAGAACATGGTGGCCTACGGCACCGACACGTTCACCGTGAGGGACTTCGTGCGCACGGGCCTGGTGCTCACGGTGATCGGGTTTGCGCTGGTGCTGCTCCTGGGCGCGACGTACTGGTCGTGGATGGGGTATCTGACGAAATGAACCACGCCACTGAAGCCGCCCCAGCGGCGGCTTGCGTCTGGATGCGCTCTGCGGTGGGGTTGGCGTAATGGGGTTTAATCGACTCGACAACTCAGATCGACCAGCCCCTCGCCCAGAAGCTGGCGCCATCCCGCCCGCGATTGAGCCCTCATCCGTTGCGCCCTCGCCACCGGTTGCGAGGCCCGCGATGGAGCAGATGAAACGCATCATCGCCGCGTGTCTCGTCAGCGTCTTTGCGATGGCCTATTGGAACTACAGCACCCTTTCGACCGAGAAAGGGAATTTCGACCGCGAGATGTGGGCGATGGATCAGCGGTTGAGAAAAATGGAGGCTGAACTGATCCGGCAACGACTTCTCATTCCGATGGAAACCGCGGTATTCGACGTCAACGGAGAAAGAAAATTCCAGGTCATCCGGTCAAACATCGGCTCTGTTTTGATGATGCTGGAGCGCGTCGAAACAACCTCAACTGGCATTCGTGTCTTTCTGCGGGTTGGCAACCCTTTGTCGGCGGAATACAAGGGGCTCACGGCAAGGGTGCAGTTGAAGCTGAAGGCGAATGACAAGGAAAAGATGAAGCCCGTCAACCCACCGGCAATCGAGGTCAGCATCAAAGACTCCCTGCCGCCATCGAGCTGGATCACGGTGAGTTTCGAAGTGGCAACAGATGACGCGGAGGAGCTACGAACGATTTTCTTCACGCCAACATTTAGCGGCATTCAGCTACCCAGGCGACGGGGGAAATCGCTAAACGAAGATCATGTCATCATTGACTGGCAGAAATTCGCCCCAAGAGCAGAGCTGCACCTGCTTAGGTTTTTATAGCAGTTGCCCCACCCGAACCCCCATCGGATTGAACAATGTCGCATGTATCCAAACCCCTTGAATGGAATTGCGCTGTATTCAAAAAAGTGCACAACGAGTCGAATCAATTGATCCTTGAACTCGCTGACGGTTCAAGACGCGTCATGAACCGCCAAAACTGGGATGGAACGGTACAACAAACCGAAAGGAAGATCTCTTCTCTCAAACCAGGGACCGCGATTCGCATAGCGACATGGGGCGGCTGGGACTCAAGCAAATGGTTCTGCGACGTTGAAATAGACAATTCCTAGCGTTTCACAACTTTCTTCTGCGAGAGCACAGCTAGCCGCCCAGATCTCCAACCCCTTAGGGTGTCTTTTTATTGGCGTACAACATACAGCATCATTGAATATGAAGACAACAGAAGATGTATTGGCATGGGAGGAATATGAGCTTGGAAATATTCAAACCGGCTACAAATTCAGCATGTCAACTGTCGACATGAAAATGACGCATGAAGGCGCGAGATCTTGGAATGAACTCCCTAAAGAATTGAAAATTCAATTTATAGAAGACGATAGAAACAAGCGGGTGAAGAACGTCGAGATGCTCAAACAATATTTGTTGCAGGCAATCTCGAATAATCAGGTAGTAACTCGCCTGGATCTGCCTTTTCTTTCCTTGAGTAATGAGGACATCGTTAGATGGATAGAAAAGCGAACGAAATCCGAGAAAAAAGTCTGGAGGCGAGCCCCCCGACCCCTTATGTAACGATTGCTCGTGATTTCGTCGGAATCGGACAACGCTAGTGCGTCTATTCTGATTTAGTCTCGGCTCACCGCCACACCTGCTCCAGCGCCCCCCACGCACTCGCCACCACCGGCTCGCCAAGCCGCGCGCGCAGGCTGACGAAACAGAGCTGGCAGTCCAGGCTCACCCGGTCCGCCACGACGAGGCCACGCGCCTGCGCCTCGGTGATGGCGATCGATTCGCGCACGAGTGACAGGCCCACGCCGGAGCGCACCAGGTCCAGCATCGACGCCTCCTGGTCCACCAGCGCCACCTGCCGCGGGCTCACGCCCAGCGGCGCGAAGACACGCGCCATCAGGCGGTGGTGGGCCGAGGCCGGGGGGGTGGCGATCCAGGGCAAGGCGGCCAGGCCTTTCCAGTCGCGGCCCAGCACCTGTTCGCCCCAGCCGGCTGGCGCCAGCACGCGGTAGCGGAAGTGCGAGAGCGCACGCAGCTCGTAGGGACCCTGCTCTTCCAGTTCGCCGGGCAGGCCGAGGTAAAAGCCCACGTCCAGTTCGCCACGGCCGATCTGCGCCAGCACCTCCCCGCTCATGCCCTGGCGCAGCTCGGTCTCGATCTGCGGCGCGCGCTCCACAAGCTCCTTGAGGAAGGCCCCCAGACGGGTGAACTCCGGATCGAGGATGGTGCCGATGCGCAGGCGCCCGCGCACGGTGTTGTGCAGGCTCAGCGCGGCCTGGCCGAAGTCGACCAGCGCGGCCAGGGCTTTCTCGGCTTGCGGCAACAGGGCCGCGCCATCCGGCGTGAGCGCCAGACCGTGCGGGGTGCGGGTGAAGAGCGTGAGGCCGGTGGCCTCGGCCAGGGCCTTGAGCTGCAGGCTCACGGCAGGCTGGCTCAGGTGCAGGCGACTCGCCGCACGCGAGACGTTGCCCTCCCGTGCCACGGCAACAAAGGCACGCAAGGCTTGCGGATCGGGTTGGGCAGCGGCCATATTTGCAAATCTTATATCTATTTTTTGCCCAAATCATTGGAAAACCAACGGTTTTTCAACGACACTTCGCCATCCCTTCGGAGACCATTCCATGAGCATTGCAAATATTGACCACTACATCGGCGGCAAGGTTGTCGCTGGCACTTCCGGCCGTCACCAGGACGTGTTCAACCCCGCCACCGGCGCCGTGAGCGGCAAGACCGCACTGGCCAGTGCCGCTGAAGTGGACAAGGCCGTGGCCGCCGCGCAGGCGGCCTTCCCTGCCTGGGCCGACACGTCGCCGCTGCGCCGTGCGCGCATCATGTTCAAGTTCCTGGAGCTGATGAACCACCACCGCGACGACCTGGCACGCATGATCACGGCAGAGCACGGCAAGGTGTTCACCGACGCGCAGGGCGAGGTCACCCGCGGCATCGAGATCCTGGAATTCGCCACCGGCATCCCTCAGCTGCTCAAGGGCGACTACACCGAGCAGGTCTCCACCGGCATGGACAACTGGACCATGCGCCAGCCGCTGGGGGTGGTGGCGGGCATCACGCCCTTCAACTTCCCGGTCATGGTGCCGATGTGGATGTTCCCGGTGGCGCTGGCTGCGGGCAACACCTTCATCCTCAAGCCCAGCCCGATCGACCCCTCGCCCTCGCTCTTCATGGCCGAACTGCTCAAGAAGGCCGGCCTGCCCGACGGCGTGTTCAACGTGGTGCAGGGTGACAAGGAAGCCGTGGACGCGCTACTGGCCCACCACGACGTGAAGGCCATCAGCTTCGTGGGCTCCACGCCGATCGCCAACTACATCTACGAAACCGGCGCGCGCAACGGCAAGCGCGTGCAGGCCCTGGGCGGCGCGAAGAACCACATGGTGGTCATGCCCGACGCCGACCTCGACCAGGCCGTGGACGGCCTGATCGGCGCAGCCTACGGCTCGGCCGGCGAGCGCTGCATGGCCATCTCGGTCGCTGTGCTGGTGGGTGACGTGGCCGACAAGATCATGCCCAAGCTGATCGAGCGCACCAAGGCACTGAAGGTCAAGAACGGCATGGAGCTCGACGCCGAGATGGGCCCCATCGTCACCGGCATCGCGCACAACCGCATCACCGGCTACATCGAGCACGGCGCCAAGGAAGGCGCCAAGCTGCTGGTGGACGGCCGTACCTTCAAGGGCGCAACGGCCGGCGCCGGCTGTGACAACGGCTTCTGGCTCGGCGGCACGCTGTTCGACCACGTCACGCCCGAGATGAAGATCTACAAGGAAGAGATTTTCGGCCCGGTGCTGGCCTGCGTGCGCGTGCCCGACTTCGCCACCGCGGTGAAGCTGATCAACGACCACGAGTTCGGCAACGGCGTGGCCTGCTACACCCGCGACGGCCACGCAGCCCGCGAGTTCGCCCGCCGCATCCAGGTCGGCATGGTGGGCATCAATGTGCCGATCCCCGTGCCCATGGCCTGGCACGGCTTTGGCGGCTGGAAGCGTTCGCTGTTCGGCGACATGCATGCCTACGGCGAAGAAGGCGTGCGCTTCTACACCAAGCAGAAGTCGGTGATGCAGCGCTGGCCCGAGAGCATTGGCAAGGGTGCCGAGTTCGCGATGCCGACGTCGAAGTAAGAAGCCCCCCTGAAAAGAAGCCCCCCTGAGTCGGCCTGACGGCCGCCTTCCCCCGGAGGGGGACGCCACCAGCGGCCCGGCGAAGCCGGTTCCGCGGTGGCCCGCGATCAAGGCACGCCATTCCAGCGGGTCTGGGATATGGAGACAAGTCCGATGAACGAGAAACTGCATGCCACACAGGGCCCCTTCGCGCGGCCACCGCGGAACCGGCTTTGCCGGGCCGCTGGTGGCGCCCCCTTGAGGGGGGAGCGGCCTGTGGCCGCTTCGGGGGGGAGCCATGTCTGACATGACGTTCGACTACATCATCATCGGCGCCGGCACGGCCGGCTGCCTGCTGGCGAACCGGCTCAGCATGGACGCGAGCAAGCGCGTGCTGCTGATCGAGGCGGGACGCAAGGACGATTACCACTGGATCCACATCCCGGTGGGCTACCTTTACTGCATCGGCAATCCGCGAACCGACTGGCTTTACAAGACCGAGCCCGACGCCGGCCTCAACGGCCGCTCGCTGCGCTACCCGCGGGGCAAGACGCTGGGCGGCTGCTCGAGCATCAACGGCATGATCTACATGCGTGGCCAGTCCCGCGACTACGAGCAGTGGGCGCAGCTCACCGGCGACGAGGGCTGGCGCTGGGAGCAGGTGCTGCCTTACTTCAAGCACCATGAGGACTACCACAAGGGCGCCGACGCGCTGCACGGCGCCCGGGGCGTGCCGACCGAATTGCTGGGCCCGGACCAGCCCAAGGACCTGTACCGCACCCTGATGCGCCACCACGAGACGGGCGGGGAATGGCGCATCGAGAAGCAGCGCCTGCGCTGGGACGTGCTGGATGCCTTTGCCCAGGCCGCTGTGCAGGCCGGCGTGCCGGCCAACGACGACTTCAACCGCGGCAGCAACGAAGGCGTGGGTTATTTCGAGGTGAACCAGAAGAGCGGCTGGCGCTGGAACACGGCCAAGGCCTTCCTGCGCCCGACCTGCTACGGGCGGCCCAATTTCGAGATGTGGACCTCGGCCCAGGTCGCCAAGCTGGTCGTCGAGACCGATGCCGATGGCGGCAAGCGCTGCACCGGCGTGCAGGTCTGGACCGGCGAGGAAATGGTCACCGCCAGCGCCACGCGTGAGGTGGTGCTGACGGCCGGCAGCATCGGCTCGACCCAGATACTGCAACTCTCGGGCATCGGCCCGGCCGCGCTGCTGCAGCAGCATGGCGTGCCGGTCGTGCACGAGCTGCCGGGCGTGGGCGCCAACCTGCAGGACCACCTGCAGATCCGTTCGGTCTACAAGGTGCGCAACGTCAAGACGCTCAACACCATGGCCAACAACCTCTGGGGCAAGGCCATGATTGGCCTGGAGTACCTGCTCAAGCGCAGCGGGCCGATGAGCATGGCGCCCTCGCAGCTGGGCGCCTTCACCCGGAGCGATCCGGCCCAGGCCTGGCCCAACATCGAGTACCACGTGCAGCCGCTGTCGCTGGACGCGTTTGGCGAGCCCTTGCACAACTTCAATGCCTTCACGGCCAGCGTGTGCAACCTCAACCCCACGAGCCGCGGCACCATCCAGATCCGCAGCCCGCGGTTCGAGGACGCGCCGGCCATCGCGCCCAACTACCTGAGCACGGCCGAAGACCGCAAGGTGGCCGCCGACTCGCTGCGCGTCACGCGCCGCATCGTCTCGCAGCCAGCCCTGGCGAAGTACCAGCCGGAGGAATGGAAACCCGGCGTGCAGTACCAGAGCGACGAGGACCTCGCGCGCCTGGCGGGCGACATCGCCACCACCATCTTCCACCCGGTGGGCACCACCCGCATGGGCCGCGCCGACGATGCGATGGCGGTGGTGGACCCGCAGCTGCGCGTGCGCGGCATCCGTGGCCTGCGCGTGGCCGATGCCGGTGTCATGCCCACCATCACCAGCGGCAACACCAACTCGCCCACGCTGATGATCGCGGAGAAGGCGGCGCACTGGATCATTGCCGACGCCGAGCGCGCGTCGGCCTGACCTCCAGCCCCGGCTAGCGGATGCCGCGCACGTAGCGCGGCGCTTCCGTGTCGTCTTCCGTCAGCTCGGCCGGGCGTGACGACGTGCCGCGCGATGGCCTAGGGGCTGTCTGCGGCGCCAGCGCTGCCTCCAGCTTGCCGGCCCACTCGGCGAGGTCATCGCCCCGGCCCTCGGCGGCCTGCGCCCGCGCAAAGCGCACGACCTCGGCCGCATACTCCGCATTGACGGCCATCCACTCGGTGTCGGTGACACGACCGGTCTTGCGGCGCAGCAGCACATGCAGGTGCGCCGCGATCGCCACTTTCTCGCTCTCTTGCATCGCTAACTCCCCATACGCTCCCGGTGCTGGGAGATGTCCAGGCCCACGGTCTCGGCTTTCTCGTCCACCCGCAGGCCCACGGTGGACTGGATCAGCACCAGCAGCACCGCCGTGGCCACGGCGCTGTAGGCCATGACGGCCACCACGCCCATGAGCTGCACGGTCACACTGCCCTCCACCCCGCCCACGGGCTTGCTGGCCAGCAAGCCGGTGAGCAGCGAGCCCACAATGCCGCCGATGCCATGCACGCCAAACACGTCGAGCGAATCGTCGGCGCTGAGCAGGCGCTTGAGGCCGGTGGCCCCCCAGTAGCAGGCCAGGCCCGCCACGCCGCCGATCACCACGGCGGAGCGCGGCGAGACAAAACCCGCCGCCGGCGTAATCGCCACCAGACCGGCGACCAGCCCCGAGCACAGGCCCAGCAGCGAGGGCCGCTGGCGTACCAGCCACTCGCCCGCCATCCAGGCGATGGCCCCGGCGCCCGCGGCAATATGGGTCACCGCCAGCGCCAGCCCGGCGCGACCGTCGGAGGCGACAGCCGAGCCGGCGTTGAAGCCGAACCAGCCCACCCAGAGCAGGCCGGCGCCGGCCATGGTCAGGCCCAGGTTGAAGGGCTCGAAGGCCTCCTGCCCATAGCCACGCCGCGGCCCGAGAAAATAGGCACAGACCAGCGCCGAGACACCGGCGTTGATGTGCACGACCGAGCCGCCGGCAAAGTCCAGCACGCCGGCCTGAGCCAGCCAGCCCCCGGGCTCCCAGACCCAGTGCGCGACGGGCGCGTACACCACCAGCGACCACAGGGCGATGAAGCACAGCATGGCGGAAAACCGCATGCGCTCCACGAAGGTGCCCACGATCAGCGCCGGGGTGATGATGGCAAAGGTCAGCTGGAACATCGAGTAGACGGACTCCGGCACATTCGGCGCCACATGGCTCACGGACACCTTGCCGGCGTCCTTCAGGTAGTCCAGCCCCGCAAAGCCCATGCGGCTGAGGCCGCCCAGCAGGCCGGTGCCGGGCGTGAAGGCCAGCGAATAGCCCAGCGCGTACCAGAGCAGGCTGACCAGCGCGGCAATCGCGGTCACGCTGGCCATGGTGTTGATGACGCTCTTGCGCCGCACCAGGCCCCCGTAGAACAGGGCGATGCCCGGCAGCGTCATGAGCAGCACCAGGGCGGTGGCTGTCATCATCCAGGCCGTGTCGGCGCCGCTGAGGGTGTCCTGGCCCACGAGCACCGGGTGGGTCGGTGGCGTGGCGGGGACGACGGCCGCGGGCGGCGGCGTGATCAGCGCGGGTGGGGTCGCGGCTGCCGGGGCCGCCACCTGGGCCGGTGGCACATCGGGCGCCGCACCGCCGGCGGCGGCTTCGGGCACCTGGGCCCATAGATTGAAGGACAGGCACCCCAGTGCCAGCCACCCCGCGAGACGTCCAATTGTGTGCATGGTTCTTCCAGAGCGTGAAACGCTGCTGCGGGTCGCAAGAGCCGTGCCACCGCCGGAACATCCGCTGGTCGGGTTACCGGGGAAACCCCTATATTGGTGCATGCAGCCGTCACTTACATTACGTCCACTCGCAGCGGCCCCAAGGGCGCCGCATGAGAGGAACCGAGGAAGACGCCCGAGAATCCGAACAAGAGAATTGATACCATCCAGAGCAGATGGAGTTCACCAGGCACCGGTAACCCCGGTGCCTTTTTATTTGCCGCATGGAATTCTTCCTGGTCACCCTGGCCTCGCTGCTGGCGGGTTTTGTCGACGCCATCGTGGGCGGTGGCGGCCTGATCCTGCTGCCGGCGCTGTTCGCCACCTACCCGGCCGCACCCGCAGCCACGCTGTTCGGCACCAACAAGTCCGCATCGATCTGGGGCACAGGCTTCGCTTCGGTGCAGTACGCACGCCGCGTGGAGATGCGCTGGAAGGCGCTGCTGCCCGCCATGGGCCTGTCCTTCACCGGATCGCTGGCCGGAGCGTGGCTGGTCACGCTGGTGGAAACGGCCTACCTGCGCAAGCTGCTGCCCTTCGTGCTGCTGGCCGTGCTGCTCTACACCCTGGTGAAAAAGGAGCTGGGCCGCGCGCACACGCCCCGCTTTGCCGGACGACAGGAAATGTGGGCCGCCGGCGGCGTGGGCCTGGTCATCGGTTTTTACGACGGCTTCTTCGGCCCGGGGACAGGCAGCTTTTTTGTGTTCCTGCTGGTGCGCTGGCTGGGTTATGACTTCCTGCACGCCTCGGCCGGCGCCAAGCTGCTCAACCTGAGCAGCAACCTCTCGGCCATCCTGCTGTTCGCCCTCAAGGGCCATGTGTGGTGGCACTTCACGCTGGCGCTGGCGCTGGCCAACGTGGCGGGCAGCCTGCTGGGCACGCGGCTGGCGCTGCGTCACGGCGCCGGCTTTGTACGCGGTGTCTTCATCGTGGTGGTCGGCGCGCTGATCCTCAAGACCGGCTACGACGCTTTCCTGCGCTAGCGCCCTGCGCCGCGCCGCAGCTTACTGGATCGCGACCTGCACCGGCGCGCGGCCTTTGGGCGGCCAGGCCACCTCGGCCGCCAGTCGCGGCTTGCCGATGGGGGCCGACGCCTGGCCCTTGCGCACGGCGACCAGGTCATCCTCGCTCGGGTACAGGCCCATGAGCCAGTAGTCGAACACGCGCCGCGCGATGGGGGCGGCGTGTTCCGCGCCGAAGCCGGCGTTCTCGACGACCACCGCCAGCGCGATCTTGGGG
>DALYHW010000021.1:0-19718 GCA_031970695.1 Hylemonella sp. | reverse complement strand
GTGCGCACTTCACCGGCCACCACGGCAAAACCACGGCCCTGTTCGCCCGCGCGCGCCGCCTCGACCGCGGCATTGAGCGCCAGGATGTTGGTCTGGAAGGCAATGCCGTCGATCACGGAAATGATGTCGTGGATCTTGCGGGCGCTGTCGTTGATGCCCTTCATGGTGTCCACCACTTGGGCCACCACCTCGCCGCCCTGGACGGCCACGGTGCTGGCGCTCTGCGCGAGCTGGTTGGCCTGGCGCGCGTTGTCCGCGTTCTGCTTGACGGTCGAGCTCAGCTCTTCCATCGACGAGGCCGTCTGCTCCAGCGCACTGGCCTGGCTTTCGGTACGGGCGCTCAGGTCGTGGTTGCCGGAGGCGATTTCGGCGCAGGCCACGTCCATGTTGCCAGCGGAGGCACGCACGGTGGCCACGGCCGACTCCATGCGCTGCAGCGTGGTCTTGAGTGTCTGTGCCGTGGGTGTGCTCACGGGTACCTGGCCCACGATGTCCAGCGCAATGCCATCCGGCCGGTCGACCGCGGCCACGAGCTGGCCGAGCTCGACGCCCTCGCGCGCCGTTCGGTTCATCATCACCGCCAGCACCACCTCCAGCGCGGTCTGGATCACAACGTAAACGGCGTGGATCACCACGATGCCGAAATTGGGCTGGCTCAGGCAGTAGAGTCCGTAACCCGCGGCCTGCAGCCGGTCGAAAGCCACGTGGTGCGCGGCAATCACGGCCGCGGCAAACACGATGGGGCGCCAGTCGAGGTACACCAGCAGCAGGGCCAGCGTGACGAACACGCCGAAGTGGAATTCGGTCATGCCGTGCGCCAGCTGGATGTGCAGCTCGACGAAGGTCATCTGCACGAAGGCCAGCACCAGGCTCGAGGTCAGCGTGCCACGTGCCGTGGCAAATACGCCCACGGCCACCGCCAGCAGCACAAACGAGGCCATCCACGCCAGGCCGGACTCCACGAAGCTGGCGCCGAGGATGACGGCAGCCACGGCGCTCAGGCCAATGGCGGCAAGCATGATCTTGTCACCAAGCACGGCCTGCGCTTGCTGAACGGGGGGGCGGACAAAACGGATCTGGGACGGGGACTGAAGCATGACGGTATTCGCAGTTCACAAAAAGTCGGCGCGTCTATAAAGAATTTGATACTCGCCGAACACTCCCCGCTTTCAGATTTGCCCAAGACGCATAAGCTCAAGCCCAATCTCGGCATCAGCGTAGCGCCAGCGACAACGTGCTGTCAAACGCCCCAGACCATTATTTGTTCCATGCGTCAACTATTTGCACAATGTTGTTCTACAACCGCTACAGTTTCGGAACTTTTAACCGGCATCATCGCACCCCCAAGGCACGCGGACAGATACCGTGGATGCCAAATTGAAGCCATCTAACCGATCAGCCCTCAGACAAAGGAGTAAATGGATCTTTGGGAAGAAGCGCCCGAGTAAGCGTAAGGGCGATCCTTGTTCCACGCTGCTCATAGAACCGGCTTGGATGAAACAGGGAGCTCTAGCAAGCTGGTCCCAACCCATTCCGACCGAAAAGATGGGCGATTACACCAGCACTCGCCGGCGATAGCCAAGCCTAAATATTGAACGTCTGACGCAATTGTTGCAATGTACCAGCCAGTTGGCTCTCGGGTATTGACTTTGAGTACAGCCACCCTTGCAGATAATCTACTCCCAGCGCCTTGAGTAGTTCTGCTTGGCCTTCCGTCTCAACCCCTTCCGCGACGAGGTGCAGGTGCAACGCCTTGCCTAAACTCACAATTGTCTCGACGATCGATCGCGAGTTACCTTCAGCTTCCATGGCTGCAACAAAACTAGCGTCGATTTTGAGCGTGTCTAGAGGCAAGATACGCAGATATGCCAAGGATGAAAATCCCGTACCAAAGTCGTCTACCGCGATGCGAACACCGAGTTGGCGCAGCTCATCCAGCGCCTGCCGCGTGTGTTCGACGTCGCGCATGATGTCACGCTCGGTTAATTCGAGTTTCAGGTGTTCTCCCCGAAGGTCGTATTGCAGTAGTACCGATTTGACCAATTCCGCAAGTTTCTTTGACTCCAAATCGCGGAATGAAACATTGACGGCAACCTCCGATACTGGCAACCCTGCATCTAGCATACGACGCATCGCGCGGCAACTTTCGTGCAGAACCTGCACAGAAAGTTCCTGAATCAACCCAGCTCGCTCGGCGATTTCGATGAAAGACCCTGGATAAAGCACCTGTTTATCCGGATGACGCCAGCGCACAAGCGCCTCCACCTCAAACGGCTGGCCGGGAACGGACGGCACCAAAGGCTGGAACTCCAAAAAAAGTTCTGCACGTTTTAACGCAAAGCGCAAGTCCGTAGTGATCTTGAATTCATCCTGCACCCGCTCCATCAGAGAAGGCGAAAAAAACTCATAGCGGTTGCGGCCAACAGACTTGGCGCGGTACATCGCTGTATCCGACTCCTGCAACAACTGCTCCACGTTTTCGCCATCGTCCGGAAAAATCCCGATACCCATACTGCAGGTCACGAATATCTCACGCCCCTGCGGAAGCTTTAACGGAAAAGCCATTGCCTCGAGGATCGATTGTGCAAGCTCGCTCGCGTTACTCGCATTATTCAGTTGCTCAGCGATGATCAAAAACTCATCGCCCCCCATCCGGATCAGTGTGTCCGTATCACGCAGCCTCTTTCGGATGCGACGCGAGAATTGAACCAGAGTTTCATCACCTATCAGATGGCCCAAGCTGTCATTGATCGATTTGAAATTATCGACATCAACAAACATCATGCCAACCTTGCTGCCACTGCGGCGAGCACGCTCAAATGCACGGTTGACCAGGCTGCTCATGACATGGCGGTTGGGTAGGCCTGTTAATGCATCTTCTTGCGCCAATTGTCGCAGTGCCTCCTCCTGAGCCCGATGCTGGGTCAAGTCACGGAAAGTCGCCACATAGCGCCACGGTTGGCCCTGGTCATCATTGAGAGTCTTGATCGAAATCCACTCGGGGTAGAGCGCTCCATCCGATCTTCTGTTGCTGAGCTCTCCTTCCCACTCCCCTGTGCTTTCAAGGCTGGTCCACAGCTGCGCATAGGTTTCGGCGGCCGTGTGTCCTGATCCCAGTGTGCGGCTGTGCTGCCCAACAATCTCATCGGGTTCGTACCCGGTAATCCGAGTGAATGCCCGGTTGACAAATAACATGTACCCCTGAAGGTCCGTGACGAGGATCGCGTCACTCACTTGGTCAAAAGCCTGGGCGTACAGGCGCAAGCGATCGTTTTGCTGGCTAAGCTCAGACATCAAGCGCGACAGCTCGGTGTGATCAGAGTAGACGCAGACAAACTCATCCTCTGCGCCCGAAAAATTCACAGGCAGGCGCATCAACGATAGATCTCCGCAACGCAATTGACCTGAGCCGTCGATCATTTCAACCCCGTTGAGCGTAATGGTCACATCTGGTGACGTATTACTCTCTGCACGCAAAAGCCCAGATTCAATCATGTGGCGGCTGCTGTCGGCAACAAGTCGAGACATCAGGTGGTGACGCGTCGGGTGACCACTGAGCCGAAACGTTGCCGAGGCCGCAGCATTGGCCTCCTTGACAACCCCAAATCGATCGACCAAGAGCATACAAATGGGCGCCCGGCTGAAGAGCATGGAAAACCTCTGCAACAGACGCTCCGTGCGCTCCTGGGAAGCACGCAATTCCTCGTTCTGCACCTCCAGCTCGGCCTGGTAAATGCGCAACTCCTCGAGGATGTGCTGCGGCTCCTGTACTCCCATGCCTGCGGTTGAGTCCATCATCGGGTGAACGGGTTGCTCGCGCAACCAACGTAGCGCTTTTTCACGCAGGGGAGCGGTACCGTGAAGGCTAACATCGGGCGCCGCGGTCTGGATATTGGGCGCTACGAAGGGATCAAGTCTTTTCATTCTGTTCCTGCATCCAGGAGGTGATGTTGAAGTGGCTCACGATTGCCCCGCCACCGGCCTGCGCGATTGGTGCGGCATACATCAGGAACCAGCGCTTCTCCTTCGGGGAATGACAGGGGTACTGCATGCTGAAAAAAAGATCGTCACCATGCAGTACGCGTGTTAGCCCAAGAAAAGCACGCTGAGAGTAGATGTCTTCTGACCGGCGACAAATTTCAAGGTAGTTGGTCCCCAGGCCGGTGGCTTTTAGATCAATATCACCGTTATCGCGCGCAAAATTCTCCCAAGCTCGATTGACCAGACAGATACGGCCATCGATGTCGATCTCGGCAATGTGCTCAGGTAAAGAGTCCATGACGGTTTGCAATCGCTTGCTGGTATGCAAGGACGTGATGTCAATCACGGTGATCACAGCGCCGCGTGGCTCACCTTCACGTACTGTGTACGGCAGGATGCGCAGCAAGTAGGTATTGCCATCGCTTGCACGTACCTCGCGCTCAGCCAATACGCCATCTACCAGCGTCTGCCGCACCTGATCCATGAGGCCAGCGTGACTCAGGTTGTGCGAAAAATGGTCCAACGGACGGCCAATATCACTCTCCTGCACCCGGAAGAACCTTCGGGCCTCTGGCGTGAAACGTGTGATGCGTATCTGTGGATCAACAAAAACCGTTGCAATCGACACGGCCTGAGCCATGCTATTCAGGTCGGCGTTCAGCCTGTGCAGGATGTCTATCTTTTCCTGATGCTCCGCATTTACCGTGTACAACTCTTCGTTGACGGACTGGAGCTCTTCATTCGAACTTTGCAACTCCTCATTGGAGCTCATCAATTCTTCGTTCGTCGCCTGCAACTCTTCGTTGGATGTCTCAAGCTCTTCAATCGTCGCTTGCAGGCTCTCGCGGGTCGCCGCCAGTTCCTGCTCAAGTAGCTGCATGTGCGCATGGTTTTCCTTGCCGACGTCAAGTAATGCCGACAAGGATTCCGCTCTGCTTCCTGGCAGCGGCTCAAAACTGATCAGCACGTGGGGCTCTAAATCGGCGGCGCAGGGCAGCGGACGCGCCGCCACTCTGAGATTTACAACGCTCCCATCCTGAAGTTGCATTGAGATTGGATTGGAGGTGATGGCCGTGCGGTCTCGCCCCGCCTTGTGCAGCAGTGCGACGCCAATAGGGGCTAGTTGATCAGGCAGCAGCTTCGCCAGATCCAGACTCATCTGTCCGTCGGGAAACTGGAGATACCGGCGAGCGTCACCGAACATATGAAGCACTTCGCGCGAGGGCATCACCAGAACAGAGGCCGGCGCGTAAGTCTGTAGCAGCATTTCGTGCGCATGGTCAATGACGACGTCGTCCGCACGAAGGGCTGGCCCGCGCCTAGCAACACCTGTCCGTTTGCCGCCAGAAAACTCCTTGTGCTCTGCGATTCGACTGGTGAATTCAAGCGGAAGTTCGTTGCGGCGCAACACGCGATATATTTTTTGCCGTGATGCCAAGGTTGCGAAGTCACCCGCGACCTCACCCAGTGACTCACTCGATCCCAGGAAGAGGTATCCATTCGGGTTCAATGCGTATTGAAAGCGACGCATCACCATGGTCTGGGCGGCAGGCTGCATGTAAATCAGCATGTTCCGGCAGCTGATCAGGTTGATGCGTGTGAAAGGTGGATCTTCTAGGACGTTGTGGCGCGCAAAGATGATGCGTTCACGCAGCTTTTTTTGAACCTCGTACTGGCTTCCGCGTTTGGCAAAAAATCGTTCTAGTCGGTCAGGCGCTACTTCACCGGCAATCGATTCGCGGTAAAAACCGGCCGACGCCGTTTCAATGTTCTGCCTGTCCACGTCTGTCGCGAATACCTTGAAATTGGGCCATCGCTTCACCCTCTCATAAGCCTCCAGCAACAGCATCGTGATGGAATACGCTTCCTCGCCGGTAGAGCAGGCCGTCACCCAAATACGAAGTTCTTGTCCCTCGGCGCAGTCTGACACCATTGGCTCAATCACCTGCTTTGCCAGGGCATCGAAGTGATCGGTATCGCGAAAGAAGCTGGTGACAGGAATTAGGATCTCGCGCTGCAAGGCCACCAATTCGTCGCGATCTTGTTCCAGGATAGCGGAATAGGCCTCATAGCTGGTCGCGTTGCGCACCCGCATACGGCGCTCTATACGCCGAAGCAGCGAGTTCGCCTTGTAAGCCCGGAAGTCCACGCCGCCCGCATTGTGGACCAGTGCAAGAATGTGGCTGATCCCATCGCTGGGGTGCATGACCGCTGGCTCCAGACTGCGGGCGCTGGGCAGCTTGGCGCTCAAAAGCTCCCTGAGCTTAGCCCCCATGTGCTGCACGGCCAGCACGAAGTCCACCACACCGGTGTTAATCACGCTGCGCGGCATACCGTCGAATTTCGCCTGCTCCGGGTCCTGCGCCAGCAGGATGCCCCCCGCTTCATTGATATCAAGCGCACCACGCGAGCCATCCGACCCCGTGCCGGACAGCACAACACCGGTGGCGGCCGGACCACAACTCAGTGCAACGCTGGTGAAAAAGACATCGATCGGGAGGGTCAGGATTTTGCTGCGCTTGGGCGTGAGCCGCAGACGCCCTTTGTCCAGGCTCATCAATGCGCCGGGAGGCAATAGATAGACTTTTCCCGGGGTAAGCAACATGCCATCCTCCACAACCAAGACCGGCATCGGTGTGTGGCGGGCCAGCAACTGCTCCATCATGCTTTTGTGGTCTGGTGACAAATGCTGGATCACCACAAAGGCTGCATCCGGACAATTCCCCAGACCATCAAAAAAAGTTTCTAGTGCTTCAAGCCCCCCCAGCGGAAGCGCCTATGGCAACGACGCGCCCGGGGAGCAACTTGTCCGCAACAAGTTTTCTATCCAGGGGCAGCGGATCAGTCGCTAAGGGCCCGCTGATTGAGTTATCTGACATATGAAATTATCGTACGGTCGCGCATTGTTGCGACTGCAGTTCAGACTAAACGTAGCCCGCACATCCTGCAAGCAAACCATTTGAATTTGAATTGACGCAGGTCAATCCCCCACCGTATCTTGACGTGCACCGTGATTTCATACACTTCGGCAGTTCGACCGTCTTTGACGTTCGCCCCATTAGATATCCAAGGCGAGCCACCCAGGCAATAACTCTGCAAGTCATCGGTCAAAAGTCTTTGCACTAATTCACGGCTAGGGATTACCCGTGCACAAGTCCGCCACCAAATACCCCCTGCGGTTTAAAGACGTCGATCACTCATGCGCCGACAATAAATCACGTTGTCGCGCGCAATTTGGGAAAACACGGCTCGTGCGTGTCATCTGTGATCCGTGTGACCGTAAGATGGTCGTGCGCCTCACGGGAGATCTGCCTGATGAATATGAGGTTGGCCCGCCGCAATCGACGACTCGTAAATTGCGCGACACCCGTCCCTAAAGACCGGAGACATCATGAAAAACTTGCGTGTATTGGTCGTTGACGACAACTCGGTCAATTTGAAAATCATGGTTCGTGCCCTGCACGGACTTGGGCATACCGGCGTCATCGTCAATGATGGAGATAAAGCGATCCGCTGCATGTCCGGATTGAACTTCGACCTCGTGTTGCTGGACGTCACGATGCCGGGAATGGATGGCCTTGAAACCCTGTCGATCCTGCGCGCGCAGGAAAGAGCAAAACAGTCACGGATCCCCGTCATCATGGTCACCGGACACGACATGCCAGGTGACTGGGAGCGTTTTATCGCCGGGGGCGCGGACGGTTATGTGTGCAAACCGGTGGACGTGGCGTTGCTCGATAAGGAGATTCGGCGAGTGGTTCCTTCCTTTTGATCTGGGCGTCGCTGCGGGAATTTTTCTTAACCATTAGCAATGCACTGCCAGGCCGCTCGAACCGGTTAAATGCACTCGTTTTTGTTTTATGAATAAACATCAAGCACACCGATTTGCCCTGCTTGAAACGCTCCTGATTGTTGGCTTGGCCGAACTGGGGGTCATGCTGCTGCTGGAGCACAAGCCCTTTCCGCTCCACCCAGCCGCGGAGGCGCTGATGGATGTCGTGCTGCTGTGTGCCATCGCAGCGCCCCTGCTGGCGTGGCGTATCCGCGCCTATCTGGACCGGGTCGCCCAAACTGACCAATCCGCGCGAAAAAGTGTCGCTGCACGGCGGCTGAAGCTGGTCTGCAGCTTGATCTTCGCGGTGGGGTCATGCATTTCACTGGGTTTGGCCTGGAGCACGTGGCTTGACGCTCAGAACGACGGATTGCGGCGTTTTGACCAGAGGGTGAAACAACTCGAAAGCAACCTCCGCACCCCCTTTGAAAAAGCCGAACTCGGCTTGCAGAGCCTTGTTGGCATCTATATGAGTGACAAGCACTTCACACGCTCTTCGTTCCGGGACTACTGGGAAGCGCGCGGATTCACGCGGGATTTCTCGGGCATTCGTGGCTTCGGCTACATCGAGCGTGTGCCCTCAGCGCAACTCGGGAGCTACACCCGGCTGCAGCGGCAGATCAATTCCAGGGATTTTCAGGTCAAGACCCAAAAAACAGGTGATGACCTCTACGTCATCACCCTGGTCGAGCCAATCGAGTCCAACCGTGCTGCCCTTGGCCTCGATATCGCGAGTGAGTCCGTACGCCAGGCCGCGGCACGACAGGCCGTGCGCAGCGGCCGCCCGACGCTGACAGGCGCGATCACCCTGGTGCAGGACAATCAGCGCAGGCCGGGCTTTCTACTGCTGGTGCCGCTGTACGCGGGAGGCAGAGTTCCGGCGACGATCGAGCAACGCCAAATACTCCACACTGGTTTTGTGTACTGCCCCATCGTGGCAGAAGACGCACTCGGCGCCCTCTCTGGCCTGTCGACGCGTGATCTCGAGTTTAAGGTGTACGCCGAGAGCGACATGGGCGAGGACGTGCATGTGTTCCCGCCGACCCCTGCGACCACGAACAAGGCCTCGGTCGCGCCCGCTACCAAGCCCGCCGCCGGCGGATTGTTCCTTCGGGATGTGAGTTTCACCATTGGGGATCGCCCGTTCCGCATGAAGGCCCGCAGCACCGCTGAATTTGACGCCTCGGTGTTCCACGACCGGGCCGCAATGATCGGCATTGGCGGGATCCTGCTGAGCGCCTTGCTCGCACTGGCCTTCTGGCTGCTGGCCTCAGCACGCGCCCGCGCCGAAGCACGCGCGATCGAACTGACGCAAGAGTTGCAGCGCCTTGCCGCCATCGCCCGCCATACCCATGATGCGGTGATCATCACCGACGTCGACGGCCGGATTACCTGGGTCAACGACGCCTTCACGCAGACCACCGGGTATACGGCTGACGAAGCAATGGGGCACAAGCCTGGCGCGCTGCTTCAGTCCGATCAGACCGATCCGGCGACTGTCGCGGTCATCGCCGAGCATCTGGCACGTGGAGCGGGATGCCGTGTGGAAATCCTGAACCGCCACAAGCAGGGGCACCACTATTGGCTTGATCTGGAAATCCAGCCATTGCTTGACGCCGCCCAAAAGCCAAGCGGCTTCATGGCGGTCGAGCGCGATATTACCCAACAGCGTGAAACGCAGGAACGCGAGCGCGCCCATTCACAAGAGCTGGCGGCAGCGTTACGTGAAACACAGGCCTTGATGAACACCATCAACGCCCACGCCATCGTGTCCGAGGCTGGACCAGACGGTCGGATCGTGCGCGTCAACGAGGCGTTTTGCCGCATCAGCGGCTACAGCGAACAGGAACTGCTCGGCCAGGATCACCACATCGTGAATTCCGGAGTGCATGACCGAGCCTTCTGGCTGAAGATGTGGAGCACCATTGCCGCCGGCCAGCCGTGGCGCGGGCAGGTCTGTAATCGCGCAAAAGATGGCCGTCTTTACTGGGTCGATAGCATCATCGCGCCATTCCTCGACCAGAACGGTACGATTGAAAAATACGTTTCGATACGGTTCGATATCACCTCAGCGCACCAGAATGAAGCTGAACTGAAGCGGGAACGCCAGCGGCTCAAGAGCACCCTGGAAGGCACCAATGTAGGCATCTGGGAGGTGAATATCCTCACTGGAGAAAACCGCGTCGACGAGCGCTGGGCCCGCATGCTGGGTTACACGCTGGATGAGCTCTCGCCCGTGACCCCAGAGCGATGGGCTGAGCTGACGCATCCCGGAGACGAAGCAATCGCACGCGATAAGCTCAAGAGCTACCTCGCGGGTGGATCGACCATCTACGAGGTGGAACGCCGACTGCGCCATCGCGATGGAAACTGGGTCTGGGTCCTCTCGCGAGGGATTGCCGTGAGTCACCGGACCGATGGACACGTCGAGTGGATGTCGGGCACCCATATGGACGTGACCGAGCGGCATCAGCTCTACGAAGAGATCGACCGGCGCACCCGGCTGGTGACCGCCATCATCGAAAACCTTCCGGGCGGCTTGAGCGCTTTTGACGCAGACCTGAACTTGACATTGCGCAACGAACAGTTCGGCCAGCTACTCGATTTGCCAGAGGCCCTTCTGTCCGCACAGCCCGCGACCTTTGAGTCCATCATCCGCCACAACGCCGAGCGGGGGGAGTACGGCGAGGGCGACGTCGATGCCATCGTGGCGTCGATCGTCGAACGCGCCCGCGTTCCGTCGAAGCACTTTTTCGAGCGGACCCGGCCCAATGGACGGGTGCTGGAAGTGCGTGGCGTGCCGCTGCCCGACGGTGGCTTTGTGACCACTTATGTCGACGTCACAGAGAAGCGGCAATCAGAACGCGAAGCAAGACTAGCAGACGAAATCCTGCGTGAGGCGATCAACGCTCTGGACGAAGCCTTTGCAATCTACGACGACCGTGATCGGCTCCTGATGTGCAACCAACGCTACCGAGACATCTACCCGATTTCGTCCGAAAAGATGAAGCCCGGAGCCACCTTCGAAGAAATCATCCGCCACGGAGCTGAACGTGGCGAGTACGCAGCCGCGGCTGGCCGGATCGACGAATGGGTTCGGGACAGGCTGAAGATCCATCAGCAGGCCCAGACCGACCAGATCCAGGAGCTTTCGGGAGGACGTTTCCTGCGGGTCGTGGAGCGACGCACCGGCAAGGGCTACACGGTCGGGTTTCGCATCGACGTGACGGACCTCATTCAGGCGAGGAATACTGCCGAGTCGGCCACCCGCACCAGTGCCATGGCGCTTGCCCGACTGCAGGCGATCTACGACATCTTGCCGGTCGGCCTGACCATCACGGACCGCGACGGCAACATCATCGACTGCAACCCAGCCTCGGAACGACTGTTGGGTATCAGCAAGGCCGAGCATCTCGCCCGGCGATACGATGATGCGCAGTGGGTCATCCTGCGCGAGGACGGTCGGGCCATGCCTTCGGAGGAATTTCCAAGCGTGATCGCCCTGGCTGAACACCGCACGGTGCAGGACCGGATCATGCAGGTGGTCACGCCCACGCACAGCGTCTGGCTTTCCGTCAGCGCCATGCCGATGGAGAGCAGCGAGCTCGGCGTGGTCGTGGCCTACGTGGACATCACGGAGTCGCGCAAGCAACAGCAGGCCTTGCTGGAAGCCAAGCAGCTTGCTGAACAGGCGAACCAAGCCAAGAGTCAGTTTCTGGCGAACATGAGTCATGAGATTCGTACGCCGATGAACGCAATTCTGGGCATGCTCAGCCTCCTGCAATCGACGGACCTCTCCGTACGGCAGCAGGATTACGTCAACAAAACAGAGGGAGCTGCTCGCTCGCTGCTGGGCCTGCTTAATGACATCCTGGATTTCTCCAAGGTGGAAGCGGGGAAGATGACGCTGGAGACTGTGCCCTTTAACGTCGACCAGCTGCTGCGAGACCTTTCTGTCATCATGTCATCCAATACCGGGGACAAGCAGCTCGAGGTGCTGTTCGAAATCGATCCGCGGGTTCCAGCGGCGCTGGTGGGCGACAGCTTGCGACTCAAGCAAGTCTTGATCAATCTGAGTGGCAATGCGATCAAGTTCACCGAACAGGGGATGGTGATTTTGCGTATCGCAGTCGTCGACAGCCACGCTGATCACGTCGAGCTTGAATTTTCGATCAAGGACACCGGTATTGGTATCGCACCCGAAAACCTGCAGCGGATTTTCGAGGGGTTCTCGCAAGCTGAAGCCTCCACCACCCGTCGTTTTGGCGGGACGGGCCTGGGCTTGGCCATCTCCGCACGGCTGGTCAATCTCATGGGTGGACAGCTCAAGGTCGAGAGCCAGCTTGGCCAGGGCACCCGCTTTTATTTCCGCGTACGTTTCCCGCTCGCGCCGGTACTGCTCGGGAATATCGTAGATACGCCCGTCCCCGATAGGCATGATCTGGACGTGCTCATCATTGACGACAACCCGGCCGCACAAATGGCCTTGCAGGCCATGGCTGCCTCACTGGGCTGGACGGTGGAACTGGCGAACAGCGGGTCCGAGGCGCTGGACACCCTCAAGGCCCGACAAGCCAGCGGCCAGCGGCCATTTGACGCTGTGTTCGTGGACTGGCAGATGCCCGGCATGGATGGGTGGGAGACCAGCCTGGAGATCCGCCGCCTGCTTGTCGATACGGCAGCACCCATCCTGCTCATGGTCACGGCCCACGGCCGCGAGATGCTCGCAAAGAGGTCTGCCCAGGAGCAGGCCCTGCTCAACGGCTTCCTGGTCAAGCCGGTCACGCCGACCATGCTGCTGGAGGCCGTGAGGGAGGCCCAGCAGCAGCGGGCGGGAACTGCATCGAAGCCGCCCGCACAAAACCGGACCCTGCGCCTCCAGGGTATGCAGGTGCTGCTGGTCGAAGACAACAAGATCAACCAGCAAGTTGCCCGGGAATTGCTGGAGCGAGAGGGGGCTCGTGTCACGATCGCCGAAAACGGACAACTGGCGGTCCAGGCCCTGGCGGAAGCGGGTGCGCGGTGGGACGTGGTCCTGATGGATGTGCAGATGCCTGTGATGGACGGGTATACGGCCACACGAAAGATCCGCCAGGATCTGAAGCTCGGCTCGCTGCCGATCATTGCCATGACAGCTAACGCGATGGAGAGCGACCGGCAGGACGCACTGGCTGCAGGCATGGATACCCACGTGGGAAAACCTTTCAACCTGGACGAGTTGGTGGACGCCATGCTCGGCCACAGTGCTTACCACCCCGAAGCAGGGGACTCAGCGACCCGGGGTATCGTTGACAAAACGTCCAGTAGCGAGCCTGTTGCCGATGGCGCGGTACCGTTGTCCACTCGATTGCCGGCGGCCACAGCGGTGCTGGATATCGCCGCAGCGGCAAAGCGCATTGGGGGCGATACCGCGCTGCTGCTCACCCTGCTCCAGTCTTTTGCGCAGGACCTTGGCCACCAGCCAGATCAGTTACAGGACTTGCTCGCGTCGGGCCAGGCACAGGAAGCGGGGCGGCTGTTGCATTCGCTCAAAGGCTCGGCAGGCACGGTCGGCGCCAGCCAGCTTGCGACCCTGGCCGCGGCTGCGGAACGGCGCCTGCGCGAAGCGCCGCCGCCGACAGGCGGCGAAGTCCAGGAGATGGTGTCGCGTCTGAGGGCAGGCGCCGAGGCGCTGCTCAACGCGCTAGCTCCGATCTTGCGTGAATTGAGGCCCAAGCAGGAGCCCTCTGCTGCTGCGCCGCAAACGGCATTGGACCACCCACGCTTGCAGGCTGACTTGCAGCAGCTGCTGGAATTGCTTCGTAAATCCGACCTCGCCAGTCTCGAGTTGTTTGCCTTGTTGCGTGAGCGACATGGTGATGCGCTACAGCAATCGCTCGATCCACTGGATGAGGCGATGACGAACTTGGATCTGGAGCTTGCGGCCCAGTTATGTGTTGAATTGCAACAGAAGTACACTGCGTGAGCAGTGGACAGACCCAACATGTTTCAAGACCGCAGTATTCTGAACGCCCTTGAAGGCTTGGCACCCGAGCGCAAGCCACGGCTGCTGCTGGTCGACGACCAGCCACTCAACATCCGGGTGATGCATGGCATCTTCACGCAGGAATGCGACCTGTTCATGGCGACAAACGGCGCTCAGGCGCTCAAGATTTGTGCAGAGCAGTCGCCCGACCTGATCCTGCTCGATATCGTGATGCCAGATATGGATGGCTTTGAAGTCTGTCGGCGCCTCAAGGCGGAGGAACAGACGAAGCACATTCCCGTAATTTTTATTACGGGGCACACTGAAGCTGAAGAGGAAACCAAGGGCTTGGAACTGGGCGCCGTCGACTTTATTTCCAAGCCATTCAATCCGGACGTGCTGCGCGCCCGAGTGCGCACCCACCTGACGCTGAAGTTTCAGTCTGACATATTGCGCAATCTGGTCTATCTCGACGGATTAACCGGTGTGTTCAATCGTCGCTATTTCGACCAGCAGTTCGAGCGCGAATGGGCGCGCGCCGCCCGTCAGCATGCCGTCTTGTCCCTGATTCTGGTTGATGTCGATCATTTCAAAAAGTACAACGACCACTACGGCCATCAGCAAGGCGATGAGTGCCTGCGAGAAATCGCCTCCTTGCTCCTGAAAAGCTGCAAGCGTGGCACGGACATCGTCGCACGCTATGGCGGCGAGGAATTCATCTGCCTGTTGCCGGACACAGGCCACGACGATGCCATGGCCTTGGCGCACAGCATTGAAGTCAATGTACGGAGGCGCGCTTTGTCACACGCTGCGTCGCCTGTGGCCGACGTGGTCACCGTCAGTGCCGGCGTGGCCACCAGTTTGTCGGCCCAGGAGAGTGCGCATGATTTACTGGCTCTGGCGGATGCTGAGCTTTACCTCGCCAAGGAAGAGGGTCGAGGCAGGGTGTTAGGCGCCTTGCTCAGTGGCGGATCTCAAAGCAGTACATCCTGATTCCTTCGAAGCCGGATGCCCGTATCAAGCAAACTGCGCCCCACAGCAGGGGTAGCAGTGGCATTCTCGGATCATTTCATCCATCAATCCCAGCCGAAACCTGAAAGGCCGGGCCGAGGTCTCCAGACACCAGGCGCAATGGTTTTTGTCTGTCCCAAGCAGTAACTGAATCTCGGTTTCCGAGCGCTCAATTGCGATCGAGGACAGTTGAATTTGCCTTGCCCAGTGATACGTTGCCTGTAAAGCCAGGGCACTGGGAACACCGGCCGGATTCGGCAGGTTCAGTGCCTGGTGGGTGAGCATGTCGAGCAAACCGCGAAACACGATCGAGCGCGATCGACGGATACCGAAAAGACGGCGTTCGAGATTGGTGACCATGGCCCGATCCACGCCCAATTCTGCCTCGCCGCACAAGTATGCCCGCATCGTCTCGCGCGCACCTTCATTCACGAGGGGCGTATGCGTCAACACCTTGCGTATCACTGTTGCCAGTGGGCCCGGCGGTACGGATCGCCGGGCATAAAGATCGTGGCGCAAAGTGTCTTCCTTTGCGGAAACCAGAAAAGGGCCAGGGAAAGTTGAGCCTTCATCCAAAAGCTCATTTAAATTTGGGTGTACGTGGAGATAATCGGTTCGGCATCAGGGCAGGCGCACGTAGCCAACTGGCATCGAAGGGTGTCGTTTACAACCGGCGCGAATTCGACCGCGCCGACAACCGCGGGCCTTCGCGCGCACGAGCAGCACCGGACTTTAGGCCATCTTCACGGCCTGTTGTCGGCATTCGCCACGACTCCCTCCATTTATTGCGTGGATCGCCAAAAATTCACGCCGCCTGCGCGGTGTCTCCGTCAGGCCTGCACCTTTTCGCGCCGCAAGCTTTGCCCAATGGCGCGTGAAATGTTTATCATTCGGTATGCGCGCCGTTTTCCTTGCCCTGCTCATCGCCCTGCTGCCCCTGCGCGGCTGGGTGGGCGACGTCATGGCCATGGAACGGGTGGCGCCGGCGGCCCCGGCAGCGCACCACATGCACCACGACGGGGCATCTGATTGTGAGCACACGCCCACCGACATGGGCCACGCCATGGCGGACGCGCACGCCGACGAGCCCCAAACTGCGGCCCAGGACTGCAGCGGTTGCACCGCCTGCCAGATCTGCCACTCCGCGGCGCTGGCACCGGTGCTGCTCCACGTCCCGGTGCCCCGGCTGGCCCTGCTGGCCCCGCAGGCTCGCCTCCCGCAGGACATGAGCGCCGAGCGCGCGCCGGGCTTCAAGCCGCCCATTCTCTGACTCCCCTGGCAGTAGTCCGTCCGCAGTGACCGGTCCGAGCCGGTACGGCGTACGCCGGCCCCGCCGAGCGGGGCGTTCGAGGAGTCTTTCATGAAGCATTTGTTTGTATTGCCGGCCCTGCTGGGCGGCGTGTTGTCGGTCGCGGCACAGACCGTGCCGCAGCAGGCCGCCGCCGCGGTGGACCCGCAAGTCCCCGTGCCGCCCGTGCCCTACCAGCCGTTGCCCCAGCCCGTTGCCAGCCAGGCCGACAACGGGTTCGAGGACTGGAAGGCGGCCAACGCCACCGTGGGCCGCTACCGCGGCCACAACGGCATCCTCAAATGGGAGCGCGCGCAGGCAAAAGAGCCGGCCGCAGGCCAGGCCGCCACGCAGGAGCCGGCCCGATGAACGCGCATCGCCTCCCCCTGCTCCTGGCCGCCGCGCTGCTGGCCGGCTGCGCTACCCCGGATCCACAGCAGAACCTGGCCGACCTGCAGCAGCTGACCGAAGGCCGCACCGCAGGCGTGGCCGTCACCGTGACCCGCCCCGATCCCGCCAACGAAGCAGCAGTCAGCGAGCTGCTGAAACAGCCTCTCACAGCTGAGAGTGCGGTGCGCGTCGCCCTGCTCAACAGCCCCGCCGTGCAGCAAGCGCTGGTGACCCTGGACCTCAGCGACGCGCTGCGCGCACAGGCCGGGCGCCTGCCCAACCCGCACTTCTCGATTGCCGACCTGGCCGAAGGCGAGAAGCGCGAGATCGAGCGCGCGCTCAAGTTCGATCTGGTGGGCCTGCTGTTGCTGCCCTGGCGCAGCCAGTGGCAGGGCCGCCAGCACGAGCTGGCCAAGCTGCAGGCGGCGCAGGATGTGGCGCGCCTGGCCACCGAGGTGCGCAAGGCCTGGATCAATGCCGTGGCTGCGCAGCAAAGCGTGCAGTACCTGGGCGACGTGCAACAGGCCGCCGAGGCCGGCGCCGAACTGGCGCGCCGCATGATGCGGGTGGGCAACTTCAGCAAGTTGCAGCAGGCACGTGAACAGACTGTGCGGGCCGATGCTGCCGCCCAGCTGGCACGTGCGCGGCAGCGCGCGTACGCCGAACGCGAGAAGCTCACCCGGCTCATGGGCCTGTGGGGCGCACAGACGCAGTACACACTGGCCACGCGCCTGCCCGAGCTGCCGGCCCAGCCCGCGGCGCTCAACGACGTGGAAGCCCGGGCCCTGCGCGAGCGGCTCGACGTGCGCGCGGCCGTGGCCGAGACCACCTGGACCGCGGATGCGCTGGGCATGGTCAAGACCGCGGGTTACCTCGACGGCCTGACGCTGGCCTACAAACACACCAGCACGACCGACGGCGAGGGCGCACGCGACGAGAAGCACGGCTGGGAGCTGGAACTGCCCCTGCCGATCTTCGACTGGGGAACGGCGCGCAACGCCCGCGCCGAGGCCATTTACCTGCAGTCGGCCGTGCGTGTGCGCAATGTGGCCGTGCTCGCACGCAGCGAGGCACGCGAGGCGTACCACGGGTGGCGTACCGCCTGGGACCTGGCGCGCCACTACCGCGATGAGGTGGTGCCGCTGCGCCGCTTCATCAGCGACGAAGTGCTGCTGCGCTACAACGGCATGCTCTCCAGCACCTGGGACCTGCTGGGCGAGATCCGCGCGCAGAGCCTGGCCGTGAACCAGGCGCTCGATGCACAACGCGATTTCTGGCTGACCGATGCCGACCTGCAACTGACCCTGACTGCCACCTCACCCGGCGCGCTGAGTGCCCTGCGCGGCAGTTCATCGCCCGCCATCGCGGCCTCTTCGGGAGGCCATTGAACATGGACATGAAACGACGCAACTTCTTTGCCGGCGCCGCCATGACGGCGGTGGCCGCCGCTTCCGTCAGCAAGGTGGCCATGGCCGCCCTGCCCGAGCCGGTGCTGATGGACAAACCCGACACGGCACCGCCGCTGGTCCCGGCCACCGGCCGTCCCTACAACCCGGTGGTCACGCTCAACGGCTGGACCCTGCCCTGGCGCATGGTCAACGGCGTCAAGGAATTCCACCTGGTGGCCGAGCCCGTGGTGCGGGAAATCGCACCGGGCATGAAGGCCCACCTGTGGGGCTACAACGGCCAGAGCCCGGGGCCGACCATCGAAGTGGTGGAAGGCGACCGCGTGCGCATCTACGTCACCAACAAGCTGCCCGAACACACCTCGGTGCACTGGCACGGCCAGCGCCTGCCCAACGGAATGGACGGAGTCAGTGGCCTGACGCAGCCCGCCATCGAGCCTGGCAAGACCTTCGTCTACGAGTTCGTGGCGCGCCGGCCCGGCACCTTCATGTACCACCCGCATGCGGACGAGATGACGCAGATGGCCATGGGCATGATGGGCTTCTGGGTCACGCACCCGCGGACAAAACATCCGCTGATCAGTGAGGTGCAGCGCGATTTCTGTTTCCTGCTCAACGCCTTCGACATCGAGCCCGGCAGCGCGACACCGAAGATCAACACCATGCTGGACTTCAACCTCTGGACCTGGAACAGCCGCGCCTTCCCCGGCATCGACAGCCTGAACGTGCGGCTGGGCGACCGCGTGCGCATCCGCGTGGGCAACCTCACCATGACCAACCACCCCATCCACCTGCATGGCCACGAATTCATGGTGACCGGCAGCGACGGGGGACCCTGGCCCATGGGCGTGCGCGTGCCCGAGGTCACCACCGACATCGCCGTGGGCCAGATGCGGCAGGTGGAGTTCATCGCCGACGAGGAAGGCGACTGGGCCTTTCACTGCCACAAGAGCCACCACACCATGAACCCCATGGGCCACGCAGTGCCGACCATGATCGGGGTGGACCACCGCGGCCTGGTCGGCAAGATCCAGAAGCTGGTGCCCGACTACATGGTCATGGGCGAGCGCGGCATGGCCGACATGGGCGAGATGGAAATGCCCATTCCCGAGAACACCCTGCCCATGATGACCGGCACCGGGCCCTACGGCTCACTGGAAATGGGCGGCATGTTCACAACACTCAAGGTACGCAGGACACAGAAACCCGGTGACTACAGCGATCCGGGCTGGTACGTGCAACCCGCTGGGACCCAGGCCCGGGAATGGACCGGGCCGCAACCTGCCGCCTCGTCGGCCCCGCCTGCGGCCACACCCGACAGCGGCCAGCCAGCCGTCGAACTCAAGGCCGTCAAGCCCGACGGCCATTCATCCCATCACTGAACGACCATGAAGACACCGACCCTCCTTCTCAGCGCCTGGCTGCTGGCCGCCGCGCCCGCCTGGGCCCACGGCAGTGGCAGCACCGCCCATGCAACAGCCGCCCCCGAACACCAGGACTGGGGCATCGCCGGCAGCGCGAAACAGGTGCGGCGCACGATCACGCTCGTCATGGGCGACAACATGCGTTTCACGCCCGACCGCATCGAGGTGCGGCAAGGCGAGACCGTACGCCTGCGCGTGCGCAACACGGGCCGGCTGCAGCACGAGCTGGTGCTGGGCACACGTGAGGCGCTGCAAGCCCACGCCGCCGTGATGCTCAAGCACCCGGACATGGAGCACGACGAAGCGCACATGGTGCACGTCGCACCGGGTCGGACAGGCGAGATCCTCTGGACCTTCAACCGCAAGGGCGAGTTCGAATTCGCCTGCCTGATTGCCGGCCACGTCCAGTCCGGCATGAAGG